>JBQCFD010000128.1:0-12121 GCA_051959625.1 Rhizomicrobium sp. | reverse complement strand
GTCGTGCGGTTTGCGGCGCGCGACAGCCACCAGATCTTCCTCGAACCGGAAGGCCTGGATGATCCCACAATCTATCCGAACGGTATCTCCACCTCGTTGCCCGAGGATGTGCAGGACGCCCTCGTCCGCACGATTCCCGGGCTCGAGGGCGTGAGCTTTATCCGGCCCGGTTATGCCATCGAATATGACTATGTGGATCCGCGGGAGCTCAAGCCGACGCTGGAAACCAAGGCGGTACCCGGCCTGTACCTGGCCGGCCAGATCAACGGTACGACAGGCTACGAAGAAGCTGCCGCGCAGGGGCTGATGGCGGGGCTGAACGCCGCCCGCGCCTCCGCCGGTTCGAGCGCTGCGATCCTCTACCGGTCTTCGGGCTATATCGGTGTGATGATCGACGATCTGGTGACCAAGGGCGTTACCGAGCCCTATCGCATGTTCACCAGCCGCGCCGAATATCGCCTCACCATGCGCGCCGACAACGCCGATCAGCGCCTGACGCGACTCGGCGAAAAGCTCGGCTGCGTGGGCAACGCCCGCGCGAAGATCTTCGCGCAAAAGCTGGATCGGCTTACGGCTGCCCGCGCTCGAATGGCCTCGTTGAATCTGACACCAAAGGAGGCGGCGGACCGCGGAATGATGGTACGCCAGGATGGCGTTCGCCGCTCTGCCAGCGATCTGCTCAGCCTGCCCGGCGTGGAATTCTCCACCCTCGCCGCGCTATGGCCCGAGCTCGGCGGATTTTCGGCAGAGATCGTCGAGCAGTTGGAGATCGATGCGCACTACGCTGGTTATCTTGACCGGCAGGAGGCCGACATCCTGGCCTTCCGCCGGGATGAAACCCGCGCCCTGCCCGGCGATCTCGACTATGGCGCGATCAACGGTCTTTCAACGGAAGCCAGACTCAAGCTGGAAGCCATCCGCCCGGCCACTCTTGGTCAGGCATCCCGGATCGATGGCGTGACGCCGGCAGCGCTCACGCTGGTACTCGCGCATGTCCGGGGACTGGCGCGCGAGAAAAAGCGTGCCTGAGTTCGGGCCGGACGATTTCGCGCGCGCCGTCGATGTTTCACGTGAAACACTCGCGCGCCTCAAGGCCTATGTCGGCCTCCTGACGGAATGGAATGCGCGGCACAATCTCGTATCGAAGACATCGCTGGAAGACGTGTGGCGCCGCCATGTCTGGGACTCGGCCCAGCTCATCCGCTTCATTCCGGAATCCGCGCAAAGCCTGGTCGATCTCGGGAGCGGCGCAGGATTTCCCGGCCTTGTTTTGGCCGTCATGCTTCGGGACCGGCCACGGTTCAGGACCGTACTCTACGAATCGATCGCCAAGAAATGCCGGTTTCTCGAAGCTGCGGCGAACCGAATGCAGATTCCGGTCGAGGTCCGGAATGCGCGGATGGAGGAGGCCAGGCCCGAAGCCTTCGACATTGTAACCGCGCGGGCCTGTGCCCCGCTTGTCCGGCTCCTCACTTATGCACGTCCTTTTCAGGCCGCAGAGACCAGAAACCTGTTTCTCAAGGGACAAAATGTAGAGGCTGAATTGACCGAAGCCCGTACATCTTGGACACTGAACGCTGTCCGGCATGAAAGCCTGACCGACCCAAGCGGCGTAATCCTCGAAATCCGGGATATCGCCCCAAAGGACCCGAAACATGTCGCTTCCCGATTTCAAGCCCGCCGCCCTTAGCCCCCGGCGGCCGCGCGTTCTCGTCGTCGCGAACCAGAAGGGTGGGGTGGGCAAAACCACCACGGCGATCAATCTCGGAACCGCGTTGGCGGCGGTGGGCGAGCCCACGCTGGTCGTCGACCTCGATCCCCAGGGCAACGCCTCGACCGGGCTGGGCATCCCGCAGGCTGACCGCAAGCTCTCCACCTATGACGTGCTGATGGGCGAGGCGCATATCGAAGAGGCGGTGCTGCCGACGAAGATTCCGCGCCTTTCCATCGTGCCGGCGACAGTCGATCTCTCTGGCGCGGAGCTCGAACTCATCGATGTCGACCGCCGCAACTTCCGCCTCAAGGATGCGATCGAGCATTACTCCGTACACGGAGCATCGGCGTTCTCCTACGTGTTGATCGATTGTCCGCCGTCGCTCACGCTGCTCACCGTGAATGCGATGGCCGCGGCCGACGCGGTGGTGGTGCCGCTGCAATGCGAATTCTTCGCGCTCGAAGGTTTGAGCCAGCTTCTCAAGACGATCGAACGCGTGCGCGCGAACTTGAATCCGTCGCTCGAAATCCAGGGAATCATCCTGACCATGTTCGACAAGCGCAACAACTTGTCGGATCAGGTGGCGGCCGATGTGCGCGAGCATCTGGGCGACAAGGTCTATCGCACGGTGATCCCGCGCAATGTGCGCATCTCCGAGGCGCCGAGCCATGGCCTTCCGGCGCTGGTCTACGATCTCAGATGTCCCGGCTCGCAGGCTTACATCAAGCTCGCGGGCGAACTCATTCAGCGCGAGCGCGCACGGATTGCGGCATGAGCGCGGAGGCGAAGATGGCCGACGAACATCGCAGGCATGGTTTGGGGCGCGGGCTTTCCGCGCTGATCGGCGATGAAGTGCCGGTGGCGCCGAAGACTGCCGAAGCCGCGGCCGGAAAGAATCCACGCACGGTGCCGGTCGCCTTCCTGCGGCCGAACCGCTTCCAGCCGCGCAAGACATTCGCGCCCGACGATTTGAACGATCTCGCCAATTCGATCCGCGAGAAGGGCGTGCTGCAGCCGATCCTCGTGCGTCCGGTTGCCGGCGAGCACAACGCGTTCGAGATCGTCGCCGGCGAGCGCCGCTGGCGCGCGGCGCAGATGGCCAAGCTCCATGACGTGCCGATCGTCGTGCGCGAAATGTCGGACGGCGAGTCGCTGGAAGTGGCGATCATCGAAAACGTCCAGCGCGAAGACCTGAACGCCATCGAAGAAGCCGCCGCCTATCACGAGCTGATGGATCGATTCGGCTACACCCAGGACCGCGTGGCACAGGAGGTCGGCAAGTCGCGGCCGCACGTCGCCAACACGCTGCGGCTTCTGAAACTGCCGGAATCGGTGAAGGCCATGGTCCGCGATGGATCGCTCACCGCCGGCCATGCCCGCACGCTGGTAGGGGCGCCCGACGCGGAAGCCCGCGCGCGCGCCATCGTGGATTCGGCACTGAACGTCCGCGAAGCCGAGCAGCGGTCGCCCACAAAATCTGGGAAGCCAGCAGGTGGCGCGGCGAAAGACGCCGATACACGGGCGCTGGAAGCCAGTCTTTCCAACATGCTGGGGCTGAAAGTTCAGATCGTGGATAAAGGCAAGAAGGGCGGCGAGCTCAGGGTGGAATACCGGACTCTGGAGCAGCTCGACGACGTAATTCGCCGTCTGAACAGAAGCGCGTAAGCGTCTCGATTCTTTCGATATTAATATAGATTTTTCAAATGGTTAGCGGGCGTCGGCAGCGGCCAGTGCGGCCTTGGCGTCGATCCGGCCGTCATACAGGGCCCGGCCGATGATGAGCCCCAAGATGTTGCGCTCGCGGGTCGCCTTGAGGGCCGTGATATCCGTCACGCCGGCAACCCCGCCGGAAGCGATGACCGGAATTTTGGTCTTCCTGGCGAGTGCGGCGGTCGCTTCCGCGTTCACGCCCTGAAGCATCCCGTCGCGCGCGATGTCTGTGAAAATGATGGCGGCCACGCCCGCGTCCTCGAACCTGTGGGCGAGATCGGCCACATCCATCTGCGACGTTTCGGCCCAGCCCTCGATAGCCACTTTGCCGTCCCGCGCGTCGATGCCGACCGCGATCTGGCCCGGATAGCGATGGGCGGCCACTTTCACCAGCGCCGGATTCTTGAGCGCCGCCGTCCCGAGAATGACGCGGCTGATCCCGGCCGCGAGCCAGCTTTCGATCGCCGCCATGTCACGAATGCCGCCGCCGAGCTGAATGGGAAGCCGGATCGCCGCGCGGATCGCCTTGATGGCGCTCGCGTTGGTCGACTTGCCGTCGAAGGCGCCGTTGAGATCGACGCAATGCAGCCACTGGAAACCCGCTGCTGCGAACAGCTTCGCTTGCGCGGCGGGATCGGCATTGAACACCGTCGCCGATTCCATCGCGCCGCGCTGAAGACGCACGCACTGTCCGTCCTTCAGATCGATGGCAGGAAAAAGGATCATGGCCGCCACTTCAGGAAGTTCGCGAGCAAAGTCAAACCGACGGCTTGGCTCTTCTCCGGATGGAATTGCGTGCCCGCGATATTATCGCGCGCGATCATGGCAGTGAGCGTTTCGCTGTAATCGGTGGTGGCGAGAACATCCGCACCGTTCTTCGCGCGGAAATGATAGGAATGAACGAAGTATGCATGCCCGCCCGGCGGAATGCGCGCGAGCAGGGGAGGTGAGCGCAAGATCTTCAATTCGTTCCAGCCCATATGCGGGATCTTCAGTGCCGTATCGCGCGGCGCGATCTTCACGACTTCGCCGCCGATCCAACCGAGCCCCTTGTGATCGCCGAATTCGCGCCCGACGTCGGCCAGAAGCTGCATGCCGACGCAAATGCCCAGAAACGGCACCCCGCGTTTCAGCACCGCGTCCTGCAGCACGTCGACCATGCCCGGAACAGACTGCAGGCCGTTCATGCAGGCCGCGAAAGCGCCGACACCCGGAAGAACGATGCGTTCTGCTTTCGCGACGACATTGGCATCGGAGGTCACGACGATATGCTGCCCCGTCGCGTTTTCGGAAGCGACGCGCGCGAGTGCCTTCTCCGCCGAGCGCAGATTGCCCGAGCCATAGTCGATGAGCGCGACCGTGCCACTCACTCCGCTGTTCCGTCCTTGTCCCAGAAAAAGGTGAGATAGCCCATGCCGATCACCAGAATCCAGAACGCCGTGTTGAACAGGGCCGTGGTCGCGTGCGCGAGCCAGCTGTCGTTGAGCGCGAGATAATACTGAATGATCTGCGATGGATGCGGCAATGCCCGCAACTGCTGGAATATTTCGAACTTCAGGCCGGTTTCCATCAGCATCTCGCCGAGGAACAGCAGCATGCCGATCAGATACACGACGAAGGCAAACACCTTTATCGCCATGCGGGCGCGGTGCAGAAAATAATAGAGCCCGACGACCATGGCGAAATTGATGGTGATGACCTGCGTGAAAAGGCTGATCTCGTTCTGGGTCGAGGAGCGCGAGAGATTGAGAAGATCAAGTTCGGTCATGCAGCGGCCCGGAGAATGCTGGCGGCAGAGTAGCATGGAGGAGGGGTGCGAAAAGCGGCGGGCCGACCGCTTCCAGGGCAAGCCTTCCGGCAACGCGACATCGTTGGCTCTGCGGCTTTTCATGCCCATATCATTATGGCCGCGAGCTATTGGCTGGGGACAGAGATGAATTCACGCGCGATATCGATCGTTCTGGCGGCGATGCTGTCCTGCGGCACGGCTGCGGCAGCTCCGTTTGCGGTACCGTTCGATTATTCGCGCGGCGCGATCGGCCTAGATGTAACGGTCAGGGGTGCGCCTCTCTATATGATCCTCGATACCGGCGTCGATCCGTCCGTGATCGATCTTTCGCGCGCCGTGGCGCTGGGGCTGGCCGTGGACCGCAAAGGCGGCGGCGAGGTGAGCGGCGAGGGCGACGCCAAACAGGCTCTGGCGTTTCCCTCTTCTATCGAAAACCTGGCCGTGGCGGGCCACGATTTCGCGCCTGTTGACGCGCTCGCGTTCGACATGAGCACGCTCTCTGCGCAATACGGCCGCAAGGTCGGCGGCATCCTGGGATACAGCTTCCTGAAGGGCAGGATCGTGCTGATCGACTACGGCCACCATACGCTGGGCATTTTGGACCGCGCTGCGGACGCGGTGCCTGTTGCCAAACTCTGCCGCAAGCATTGGAGCATTCCGCTCCAATCCTTCGAGGACGATATCATTCCGAAAATTCCGCATTTCCGTCTGGGTGCCGCGTCAGGCCCTGTCAGTCTCGATACGGGCTCGGACCGCGGCATCATCCTCTATCAAAGCGCACTCGACCTTCCGGGTGTGCGCGACGCGCTGTCGGCCAGGGGCGAGGTTTCCTACACTGGCGCGCGCGGAACGGCGAAAGCGAAATCTTATGTGCTCACTGTTCCCGTGGGATTTGGGCCCTTTACACTCCCCGCCGGACAAGTGGTGACTTTGCGCAGCACGAAAAAGCCCGGTGAGGATCGCATTGCCAATGCCGGCAACAAGATCTTCGCGGCCATGAAACTCAGGATTCTGCTGGATTACCGTGCGCGGCAGATGACGTTCTATGGCGATTGCCGCTAAGGGCAATGGCTGCGTGTATCAGTCCTGATCCATCTTCAGCGCAGCGATGAAGGCTTCCTGGGGGATCTCCACCTTGCCGAACTGGCGCATCTTCTTCTTGCCCTCTTTCTGCTTGTCGAGGAGCTTGCGCTTGCGGGTGATATCGCCGCCGTAACATTTTGCCGTCACGTCCTTGCGAAGCGCCGAGAGCGTTTCACGCGCGATGACCTTGCCGCCGATGGCCGCCTGGATCGGGATCTTGAACAGGTGGCGCGGGATCAGCTCTTTCAGCTTCTCGCACATGGCGCGCCCGCGGCCCTCTGCGCGCTGGCGGTTTACGATCATCGATAACGCGTCGACCGGATCCTCATTGACGAGGATCGACATTTTCACCAGATCGCCCTCCTCGTATTCCTCGAGGTGGTAGTCGAAGCTCGCATAGCCGCGGCTCACCGATTTCAGGCGGTCGTAGAAATCGAACACCACTTCGTTGAGCGGCAGCATGTAGATGACCATGGCGCGATTGCCGGCATAAGTGAGTTCCACCTGCCGCCCGCGGCGGTCCTCGCAGAGCTTCAGCACGCCACCCAGATACTCGTCCGGCACCAGGATCGTCGCCTTGATCCACGGTTCTTCGATGAAGGCGATGCGGGTGACGTCCGGCATGTCGGCCGGGTTGTGCAGCTCCTTCATCGTGCCGTCATTCATATGCAGGCGATAGATTACGCTCGGCGCGGTGGCGATGAGATCGATATTGAACTCGCGCTCCAGCCGCTCCTGGATGATTTCCAGATGCAGCAATCCCAGAAAGCCGCAACGGAAGCCGAAGCCCAGAGCGGCGGAGGTTTCCATTTCATAGGTGAAGCTCGCATCGTTCAGATGCAGCTTGCCGAGCGCGCTGCGCAGATCCTCGAATTGCGCGGCATCGACCGGGAAGAGGCCGCAGAACACCACCTGCTGCGCAGGCTTGAATCCGGCCAGCGGCGTTTGCGTGCCCTTGCGCTCGTCGGTGATGGTGTCGCCGATCTGGGTGTCCGCCACTTCCTTGATCTGCGCAGTGATGAAGCCGATCTCGCCGGGGCCAAGTGACTCCACGGCTACCTGCTTGGGCGTGAACACGCCGACGCGCTCCACCTGATAAACGGCATCGGCCGCCATCATGCGGATCTTCTGGCCTTTCTTCAGCTCGCCATCGACGATGCGCACCAGAACGACGACGCCGAGATAGGCGTCATACCAGCTATCCACCAGCAGCGCTTTCAGCGGGGCGTTGCGTTCCCCTTTCGGCGCCGGCAATCGCGTGACGACGGCTTCCAGCACGCCTTCGATGTTGAGACCGGTCTTGGCGGAGATCTCGACCGCTTCGCTGGCGTCGATGCCGATCACGTCCTCGATCTGCTGCTTCACGCGATCGGGTTCGGCCGCGGGCAGGTCGATCTTGTTGAGGACCGGCACGATCTCGAGATTGGCGTCGATCGCCTGATAGACGTTGGCAAGCGTCTGTGCCTCCACGCCCTGGCTTGCGTCCACCACCAGGAGCGCGCCTTCGCAGGCGGCAAGGCAGCGGGAGACTTCATAGGCGAAGTCCACATGGCCGGGCGTGTCCATAAGGTTCAGCGTGTAGGTTTCGCCGTCCTTGGCCTTGTAGCGGAGGCGCACGGTCTGCGCCTTGATGGTGATGCCGCGTTCCCGCTCGATATCCATCGAGTCGAGGATCTGGTCCTTCATTTCACGCGTGGTGAGCGCGCCTGTCGTCTGGATCAGGCGGTCGGCCAGCGTGGATTTGCCGTGGTCGATATGCGCCACGATGGAAAAATTGCGGATTTTGGCCAGTTCGGTGGTCATGGAGGGCGTGCGTATAGCCGCGCCGCCTCCGCCGGTCTAGGGTCCGCGCCCGATGCTCAAAAACCGCGCAAAACCTCAGAAAATCGATCCTTTGGCCGAGCTCTGGCCGGGCCAGTCCGTGCCGCTGCTCAAGGCGCTGCACATCCTGACCAACAATGGCGGGCTGAACGCGGATTCGCGCCGCAAGCTGAAGCAGGTCCAGCACCTCGCAAACCTGATCAAGCCGGCGCTGGACTGGGCCTTCAAGGACAAGGAACAGCCGGTGCTGGCCGACCTCGGCGCCGGAAAATCCTATCTCGGCTTCATTCTTTACGACCTGTTCTTCGCCAAGGAAGGCAGGGGCATCGTCTATGGCGTGGAAGCACGGCACGACCTGATCGAAACTTCGAAGAAGATTGCCAGCGAGAGCGGCTTCGATCGGATGCGCTTCGTCGAAGGCGCGATCCGCGATGCGCAGATCCCGGGCGGCAGAGCCGATGTGGTGACGGCGCTGCACGCCTGCGATACCGCGACGGATGAAGCAATTCTGTTCGCGCTCAGAAATGAAGCGAAATTCGTGGCGCTGGTGCCGTGCTGTCAGGCCGAAGTCGCCCGCGAACTGGATGACGTGACAGGTCCCATGCAGCAGCTTTGGCGCCATCCCATCCAGCGGCGCGAATTCGGCGCCCATCTGACGAATGTGTTGCGCGGACTTTTCCTCGAAGCGCACGGCTACAAGGTGCGGGTGACGGAATTCACCGGGCTCGAGCATTCGCTGAAGAACGAGTTCATCTTCGCAGAGCGCCACCAGCGCTCCAACCCGGTCGCGCAAGCAGAATTCGACCGGCTTGCGAAGGAAGTCGGCGCCGCGCCGTCTTTGCTTGTCAGTCCACGCGCGGCCTGATCCGGATCGCGATGAGAAGCGGCATCAGCGCTGCGATCTCCGCCACAAAGGAGACGGCGACCAGCGCGGTCAGCGAAACATCATAGAGCATGCCCATGATGGCGCTGCCCGCGAACCATGCGACGCCGAAGATTCCGGAGAAGAATCCATAAGCCCGCGCGCGCGAATGTTCGGGCACGATCTTGGCGATGCCGGCCGACAGGATCGAGTTCTGCGCGCCGAGCGCCAAGCCCCACAACGCCGCGCCCACAATGGCCAGATCGTGCCCGCCCAGGAATGCGAGCGGGGTGACGAGCGCCGCGGCGAGAATGGCGGTCGGAAAAACCCCGAAACCGCGCCTGTCAAAGGCAAGTCCGAACAGAAGCGCGCCGATGCCCGATGTCGCCATCGCGATGGCGTAGAGAATCGGAATCATCGTGTCGGAAACGATGTGCGCCTGCTTGAAGTGATAGGCGATGAGCGAGAAGTCCGCGAAGCCGAACGCCACCAGCGCGGAGCTTGCCGCATAGAGCCAGTAGGCGCGGGGCAGGGCGAAGTTGAGGTGCAGATTCTCGGAAACGATGTGTCCGGCATAAGGAAATCGCGATGCCGTCACAAATACGCTGACAAGCGTAAGGATCGCCGGGATCGCCAGCCAGAAGAAAGCGTGCGCATAGCTTCCGTGGTGCGCGAGCACCAGGGCCACGATCAACGGCCCCGCCATGGCGCCGGCCTGGTCCATCGCCTCCTGCAGGCCAAACGCCCAGCCCTGGCCGATGTGCTCGCCCGCGCGGCTCATCATGAAGTTGGCAGTGGGATTGCGGATCGCCTTGCCCGCGCGCTCCAGCACGATGACGATCGCCGCAATCTGCCAGTTGCCGCTCAAGCCCAGAAGCGGGATCACCGCCATTTGCAGGATGTAGCCCGCCAGCGTCATTGGCCAATAGGCGCGTGTTTTCTCCGCGATGCGGCCTGATGCGGCGCGCAACAGATAGCCGAACAATTCGCCCGCGCCGGCGATAATGCCGACGGCGGTGCCGCTCGCGCCCAGAAGCGCCAGGAACGGCCCCGTGGAGGAGCGCATCCCCTCATCGGCCATGTCGGCAAAGAAGCTCACGACCCCGAAAGCCAGAATGAAGAGAAGCCCGGAGCGCTTGTCGAAGCTGGTCGTTATCATGCGCGCGACGATACACACGCGCAGGCAACAAACAAATTGGCTCCGCCCAATTAAACGCAGCGCAATTCCGGCGGCGGGGCGGCCGGCGGCAGCGGGGTGATTTCGTCCTTATCAAATGCCTGCACCCATGCCTCGAAGGAGGCCGGACCGCCGCCGCGCCGATGGAAGTAGAGCCTCTGCGCCAAAGCCCGCATCGGCGATGTCATGAGCGTGGCGTTGATCAGCGCGTTGGAAGGCGCGAGGTCGAAAACGCGACGCAGTGCCAGCTTTAGCCGGAAGCGCGGAATTTCGCGCTCGAAGATGGACAGGGGCCGCGGCCCGCGGTCCAGCAGGTAGTCGCTGACCAGCTGCGCCGCGCGGCGGCCGAAATGCAGCGCGGTATGAATGCCGCCTCCGGTGACGGGAGAGACGATACCGGCCGCATCGCCGATAAGCATCACCCGTCCTTTGCCGATGCGCGATACCGGGCCGCCGCTGGGAATGAGCCCGCTGCGGCGCTCCACGATATTCAGATGCTCGACATCCCAGATGTGTTTCACGCGGTCGATCAGCGCCGCCAAGTCCGGCCTTTTGCCGCGCGTTGCAGCCACGCCGATCTGCGTGACGCCCGTCCCGGGAACGGCCCAGCCGATATAGCCCGGAGCGATCTGATTGTCGGCGAAGCAATGCAGGAAGCGCGGATCGAGCGATGCAATCGTCTCAACTTCGACTTCCAACCCTGCGAGGAAGCGCCTGTTGAGACCGAGCCCGAACTGTGCCGCCACGCGCGAACGCGCGCCATCGGCACCGATAAGAAAGCGCGCTTCGATGCCGTGTTTGGCGACCGTAACGCGGTCAGTCTTTTCTTCCGCGCCTTCGAAGCGATGGCCATAGAGCATTGTAGCGCCTGCAAGCTGCGCTTCCGCCGCCATCCAGCGCATCAGTTCGCCGGTGTCGGTGGCGTGGAAAAAATAATTTGGCGCCGAAAGATCGAGTGAACGGTTATCCGGCGCATAGAGACGAACGCCCCTGATCTTGCGCATCAGGCTCGATGGCAGGTCGCAATCGTCCGTCGCTTCCTTGACGAGAATGCCTGTCGTGCGAACGCGCGCGCCAGGCTCCGGTTTGGAATCGATGACGGCGACTTTCAATCCGCGCAGCGCCGCTGTTCGCGCGCAGGCGAGGCCCGCGAAGCTTCCGCCCACGATCACAAGGTCGAACAGGCGCATGGATCCCTCCCGCGAAGTAAGGGGAGGCTGATCCGGTTTCGTGGCCGGATTGCGGCGTCCTCAGGTCCTGAGTGTTCCGCCCGTGGCCTTTGTGACGGCGGCAACGATCTTGCCGGCGATGGCCTCGATCTCCGCGTCGGTCAGCGTCTTGTCCTTCGGCTGCAGGCGCACGGAAATGGCGAGCGACTTCTTGCCCTCCGGCACGCCCTTGCCCTCATAGAGGTCGAAGATATCCACGCGCTCGATCAGATCGCGTTCAGCGCCCTTCGCCGCCTTGATCACGTGATCCGCAGTCACGCCCGCATCCACCACGAAGGCGAAATCGCGCTCGACCGGCTGGAACGGCGACGGGTTGAATGGTCCGCGCGCCTTGGATTTGGCCTTGGATTCGGGAATCGCATCCATGAACACTTCGAATGCAGCCACCGGCCCCTTGAGATCGAAGGCGGCCAGGATCTTCGGATGCACTTCGCCGAAATAGCCCAGCACTTTTGGGCCCAGCGCCAGCGTTCCTGAACGGCCGGGATGATACCAGCCGGCCGCGCCCTGCCTGATCGGCGCGGTCATGGGGCCGTTCATCGCGGCTTCGAGTGCCGCGAGCATATCGGCCTTGGCGTCGAAGGCATCGGCGCCATGCGTGGATTTCGTCCAGCTGCGCGTGGCGCCGCCGACACGGATGCCGGCCGCGACCGTCTTTTGGGCTTCCGGCATGCCGCTGTCGAACTGCGCGCCGAGCTCGAACAGCATCATGTCCGCGAAGCCGCGCGCGGCGTTG
>JBQCFD010000127.1:0-3158 GCA_051959625.1 Rhizomicrobium sp. | reverse complement strand
CTTGAAGGTGTAGGTGAGGCCGTCGTCGCTCTCGTTCATGCTTTCGGCTGCACCGAAGACGGGGTGCGAATAGGCATTCTCCGTCAGCAGGCCCATGAACATGTCGCCGACGACGTTGTTCTCCCACGAAGTCTGGATCTTTTGCGGGTCGAGCGAATCCGGCTCCGCACCGTTGCCGCGATTGAATGTCTTGCTGTCGTAGATGGTGCGGCGGCGCGGGCCTCCGCGCAGCGAGAACGCGGCACCGCCAACAACGGCGGCAGCGGCACCCGCGCCCATCAGAGCGCGGCGGCTTAACCCGAAACGGGTCTGTGCCATCTTGCCTCCTCACGCCCGATGGGGCGCGCACTCGCGTCGGGAGCAGCGCTAACCTATATTGCAACCGCAGCCGCCCCCACCGCTGCCGTCACCGCGCCATTAGGCCACAAGGGAGTGAACAAGTAATGAATTTGCGCTTTTTCGCGGTAACGAGTGCCAGTTTGTTCGCGCTCGCATTGGCGTCCGCGGCCGCCGCCGGCCCGCGCGACGACATTCTGGAAGCGCTCGGCAAATGCGCGAAAATCACGGACAATTCGCAACGCCTGGACTGCTATGACGGCCTGGCCCCGCGCTTGCGCGATGCGCTGAACACGCCGCCGGACCGCATCACCCATCCGCCGACGAAGGAGGAAGAAGAGTCCTGGTTCGGATTCAACCTCGACAACTTCTTCGGATCGGCGCCGTCGAATCAGACCACGCCGCAAGCATTCGGCGCCGACAAGCTGGCGCAGACAGCACCGGCCGGAAGCGCAGCCGCCGAGCAGGAGCCCAACGCCATCGACAGCATCAGCGCCGGCGTGACCGACTATTCCTTCACGCCTTACAAGAAATTCATCGTGTTCCTGGACAACGGACAGGTGTGGCGACAGATCGAGGGCGACACCGGCCAGGCCAGGTTCCAGCGCCAGGCCAAGGACAACACGGTCACCATCGAGCGCGGCGCCTTCGGCAGCTACGACATGCATATCAATGACGGGAACCAGGACTACAAGGTGACGCGCGTAAAGTGATCTGCGTCTGGTGGCGGATTTCTGGAACGCGGGCGAACTGCCTTACGCCGCGTCGTGCTCGGCCACGTAGTGGCCTGTCGAGACCTCGATCAGCTTCGGCCGGTACTGCTCGGCATCGGGATCGTCGATCATCCTGGATTTCAGGAAGTTGAGCTGCGCGCGCGTGTCCAGCGGCGAGGGCAAGTCGCCCAGAAGCGAGGTGTGCGACTTGCCGCGTTCCGATTTGGGATCGGGCAGCGGCACGGCAGAGATCAGCGCGCGGGTGTAGGGATGGCGCGGATCCTCGTAGATCGAGTTGCGGTCGGCGAGCTCCACGATCCGCCCAAGGTAGAGGACCATCACGCGATGGGCGACCTGGCGCACGACGGAAAGATCGTGGCTGATGAAGATCATGGACATGCCGAACTCATCCTGGAGATTGAGGATGAGATCGACGATCTGCGACTGGATCGAAACGTCCAGCGCGCTGACCGCTTCATCGCAGACGATGAGCTTCGGCTTCAGGATCATGGCGCGGGCGATGCCGACCCGCTGGTTCTGGCCGCCTGAGAATTCGTGCGGATAGCGGTTGATCCAGGCCGGATCGAGGCCGACGCGCTGCATCATCGCATGGACCTCGGTGCGCACCTTGGCGCGGCTCATCTCCGGGCGCAGGCTGACGAGCGGCTCGGCGATGGACTCGCCGATGGTCATGCGCGGATCGAGGCTGGCGAGCGGATCCTGGAACACGATCTGGAAATCTTCGCGCAGCTTGCGCGTCTCGCGGCTGTCGAGCTGGCCGAGATCGCGACCGCACCACACGACCGAGCCCGCCGTCTTGTCGATGAGCTTCATCACCGCGCGCGCCAGGGTGGATTTTCCGCAGCCGGATTCCCCCACGATGCCCAGCGTCTCGCCCTGCCGCAGCGTGAAGCTGACGCCGTCCACGGCGCGGACGATTTTGGTTTCCGGAATGAGGAAGCCGCCGGTCTTGACCGGGAAGTGGACTCTCAAATCCTCGACGTCGAGAAGCTGCTGCTCTGCGCCGATCGTGGAGAGCGGCCGTAGCGCGGCATGGCCTTCGCGCACCGGGCGGTCGATGCGCGGCATCGCGTCGAGCAATGCCTTCGTGTAGTTGTGCCGGGGCGAATAGAATACCTCTTCGGCGCTTCCCGCTTCCACGATCTCGCCCAGCCGCATGACCTGAACCTTGTCGGCGATGCCGGCAATGACGCCCATGTCGTGACTGATCATGACGATGGCGGTCTTCAATTCGTGCTTCAGGTCGCGCATGATCTCGAGGATCTGCGCCTGCACCGTCACATCGAGCGCCGTCGTCGGTTCGTCAGCGATCAAAAGGTCGGGCGCGCAGACGGTCGCCATGGCGATCATGACGCGCTGGCGCATGCCGCCGGAGAGTTCGTGCGGATATTGCCGCATGCGGCTCCTGGCGTCGGGGATGCGGACGAGATCCAGAATCTCCAGGCAGCGCTTTTGCGCTTCGGCGTGTGGAACGTGCTGGTGCGTGCGCAGGGCTTCCATCATCTGCGCGCCGATGGTCATGTGCGGCGTGAGCGATGTCAGCGGATCCTGGAAGATCATCGTGATCTTGGAGCCGCGCACCTTGTTGAGCGCGCGCTCAGAGGCGCCCAGAAGTTCCTGCCCGCGATAGGCGACGCTGCCGGTGGCGCGGCCGTTCGCGGTGAGAAGGCCCAGCGCGCCAAGGAAAAGCTGGCTCTTGCCCGAGCCGGATTCACCGACGACGCCGACGCATTCACCTGCGTGGATATCGAAGTTGACCTTCTTGACCGCATGCACGTCGTGATCGTGCGTGTCGAAATGCACGTCGAGATCGCGGATGCGGAAGATCGGCTCGCTCATCCTAGCGATCCTTCGGATCGAGCGCGTCGCGCAGACCGTCGCCGATGAAGTTGAAGCAGAACAACGTGATCGCCATGAACAGCGCGGGGAAGATGAGCATCCACGGCGCGGTTTCCATGTGGTCCTTGCCGTCGGAGATCAGCACGCCCCACGACGTCAGCGGATCCTGGATGCCGAGACCGAGAAAGGAGAGGAAGCTTTCGGCCAGGATGACGGTCGGGATCGTCAGCGTGACGTAGACCACCACCG
>JBQCFD010000126.1:0-11494 GCA_051959625.1 Rhizomicrobium sp. | reverse complement strand
AACGGCAAATTCGCGGCGACGGTGGATCCGCAGATCATTCAACGCCCGCAGAACCGCGTCGATCTCATATTCTCGATCAACGAAGGTCCGACGACAGGCGTGGCGCGCATATCGTTCATCGGCAACAAGGTCTTCGATGACGACACGCTGAAAGCGCAGATCGCGACCGAGGAAACGGAATGGTGGAAGTTCCTTTCCTCGAACGACAACTACGATCCCGACCGTTTGACGTTCGATAAGGAGCAGTTGCGCCGCTTCTACATCAAGCGCGGGTATGCCGACTTCAAGGTCGTATCGGCCGTCGCCGAACTGTCGCCCGACCGCAAGAACTTCTACATCACCTTCACGGTGGACGAGGGCGATCTCTATCATTTCAGCAAGGTCGAGATTCAATCCAACATCAAGGAACTGACGCCGGCCTCGTTGCGGCCGCTGGTCCCGATCGTGGACGGCAGCGTTTACAACGCCGAGGAGATCGACAAGGGCATCGACGCTCTCACCAATGCCGCAGGCACGAAAGGCTATGCCTTCGCGGAAATCCATCCGCGCGTGAAGCGCAATCGCGACACGCGCACCATCGATGTGATCTTCAATATCGAGCAGGGGCCGCGCGTCTACGTCGAAAAGATCAACATCCAGGGCAATACGCGCACGCTTGATAAGGTCATCCGCCGCGAGTTCCGTCTCGTCGAAGGCGATGCCTTCAATCGCGTGCTGGTCGATCGTTCCCGCACGCGCATCAAAGGGCTGGGATTCTTCAAGACCGTCGACATCAAGCAATCGCCCGGAAGCCAGCCCGACCGCACCGTGCTGGACGTCAATGTTCAGGAGCAGGCAACGGGCTCGCTGTCTCTGGGCGCCGGCTATTCCTCGACGAGCTCCTTCGTCGGCCAGTTCAGCTACACGCAATCCAATCTGTTCGGTCGCGGACAGTCGCTGCAGGCCAGTATCCAGCTCTCTTACATCAGCAAAGAGTTTCAGCTCAGCTTCACCGAGCCTTACTTTCTGGACAGGCCGCTTTCCGCCGGATTCGATCTCTACAAGGTGCTGACGCAATTCGATCAGGCCGATTATCAATCGGATACCTCGGCGGCAACGCTGCGACTGGGCTTCCCGACGTCGGAATACGCCGCCGTCAATCTTCGCTACACATTCCGCGTCGACCGCATCACGCCGTTCTCAGGCGCCCCGACCGCCGTCCAGTTGGCGGCGGGCAGCGCCGACACCTCGTCGATCGGCTACACCTATTCCTACAACACGCTGGATGACCTGCTGAAGCCGCGGCACGGTTTCACCTTCGCGCTGAGCCAGGACTTCGCGGGATTTGGCGGCACGTTGAAATACATTCGCTCGGTGGCCGTATCGAGTTACTACCATCCGCTTTTCGACAGCGACTTCATCGGCAAGCTCCAGCTTCAGGGTGGCTACATTCAGGGATATGGCGGCCAGCACGTGCGCCTGAACGAACGCTTCTTCGAAGGCGGCGACAGCTTCCGCGGCTTCAATATCGCGGGCATCGGCCCCCGCGAATTGAATGTGGGCGGGCAAAGCGCAATTGGCGGCGAAGCCTACATGATCGGGACAGCGGAGCTTCGGCTTCCGGACTTTCTGCCGGCCGACTACGGCATCTCTCTGTCTTTGTTCAGTGATTTCGGCACCTTGGGCCACATTGCAGGAAATGCAGGTATTCCCACATGCGGGGACGTCGGACCCCATACCCCGTGCCTTAAGGACAATTTAGCTCTGCGGGCTTCGGCGGGTATTGCCATTGGCTGGAAATCGCCCTTTGGTCCGGTCCAAATTGACATCGGCATGCCGGTTGTCAGGGAAAGTTATGATAAGTCACAGATCATTCGCTTTAGTGCAGGAACGGGACTCTAAATCTATGAAAAACTCGAATATGACCGCGCGTGCGGTTTACTCCGCGGCGGCCTTCGCCCTCGCGGCCGTTGTTTCAACATTTTCGGCAGGCGCAGCGCCGGCGCCGGCGCAGCCTGCACCGGCGGCCTCGACGCCTGCGCCGGTCATCCTTGTCATCGATCGCAATGCCATTCTTCGCGCATCGAAGGTGGGCCAGAGCATCGTCAAGCAGGTCAACGATTATTCGCAGGCTGCAGAAAAGGAATTCAAGGGCCAGGCGAACTCCCTGCGTTCGCAGGAACAGCAGCTTCAGCAGCAGGTCGCCATTCTGGCGCCGGATGTGAAGGCGAAGAAGATCAAGGCGTTCCAGGCGCAGCAGCAGGCGTTCCAGCAGAAGGTGCAGACGCGCCAGGCCCAGATCCAGGGCGGCGTCCTTCAGGCGCGCCAGCAGGTCGAGAAGGCTCTCGGACCGATCCTGCAGGGTATCCTTCGCGAGCGTCACGCCAACCTGCTGTTCGATCGCAACGCGGTGGTTCTTGGCACCGTGAATGTCGACATCACCGGCGTCGCCGTTCAGCGTCTGGATCAAAAGCTGCCCTTCGTGAAAGTGCAGCTGGTCAATCCGCCGCCAGGCACGCAGCTGGCTCAGTAATCAGAGCGCGCGCCGCCGTGGGGGAGGGCGGCGCGCGCTCTGTTCCCGATGGCCGATCCTCGCTTCTACGATAACCACGGACCATTCACGCTTGCTGACATTTGCGCGCGTTGCAATGTCGTGCTGCCGCCCGACGTGGACAGTGCGGCGCGCGTTTTCGATCTCGCGACTCTAGACGGCGCTGGGCCGCAGCATCTCGCGTTCAGTGCCGGGCGCGGATCCGCCAAATCGCTTGAAAAGACAAAGGCCGGCTTCTGTTTTGTTGGCAATGATGTCGGTGCTGCAACTGTCCCTTCCGGCACGGTCGCTTTGCCTTGCGCGTCCGCCCAGCACGCTTTCGCAGCGGCGCTCGCGCTCTTCTATCCCGACCACATGCTGGTGGCATGGACCCAGCAAACGCCTGTCGATCCGAGCGCGAAGATCGCTGCGGGAGTCGCGCTGGCGCCCGGCGTGGTCATAGGGCCGAAGGCCGAAATCGGCGAAGGCACGCGCATCGGTCCGAACGCCGTAATAGGCCGCGGCGTTACGATCGGCAGAGATTGCGAGATCGGCAGCAACGTCAGCATCGCGAGCGCATGCGTGGGAGATCGGGTGACGATCCTGCCCGGCGCGCAAATCGGTCAGCCGGGGTTTGGGTTTGTCCCTGGCCCGTCGGGCCACACCAAGATCCCCCAGATCGGCCGTGTCATTATTCAGGACAAGGTAGAGATCGGCGCCTGCACCACCATCGATCGCGGCGCCATCGGCGATACGGTGATAGGGGAGGGAACCAAGATCGATAATCTGGTCCAGATCGGCCACAATACGCATCTGGGCCGGCATTGCATTATCGTGTCGCAAGTGGGCATCTCCGGAAGCTGCGAGATCGGTGACTTCGTGGTGATGGGCGGGCAGGCCGGCATCGCCGACCATGCGATCATCGGCGACGGAACCCGCCTCGCCGCGCGCACCGGCGTCATGCCCGGCGTGCTCCCGCCGGGACAGGACTATGGCGGCGTTCCGGCGCGTCCCGTAAAAGACTGGCTCCGCGAAACCGCCACATTGGCGCGGCTCGCCAAGGCCAAGAAGTGAAGAGCAGATGACGGAGATCGATCCAGAAAAGCTCGTTTTGAACGTCGAGCAGATCAAGAAGCTTCTGCCGCATCGCGCACCCTTCCTGTTCATCGAGCGCTTGACCGATATCGTCCCCAACGAGAGCGCGACGGCTTACAAGGCCGTCTCCTACAATGAGCCTCATTTCCAGGGCCATTTTCCGGGCTACGCCGTGATGCCAGGCGTCCTGATCGTGGAGGCCATGGCGCAGGCCGCGGGCGCGCTGGTGATGCATTCGCTGGGATGGACGGCCGAAAACCGGCTCGTATATTTCATGACGATCGACAGCGCACGTTTCCGCAAACCGGTGACCCCGGGCGATATGTTGCGCATGCCCGTGAAGGCGATCCGCCGCCGCGGGCCGGTGTGGAAGTTTGGCGGTGAAGCATTCGTCGGCGATACGCTGTGTGCCGAAGCAGAATTCAGCGCGATGATCGCGGAAGAAAACCAGGGACCCAATGGCGGTACACCCAACGGCGATCGTTGAAGACGGCGCCAAATTGGGCGCCGGCACGGAGATCGGCCCTTACTCGATCGTGGGCCGCGACGTAACGCTTGGCGACGGCGTCCGGCTCATCTCCCATGCGGTCGTTTGCGGCAAGACTCGCATTGGCGCAGGCACCGTCGTCCACCCGCACGCGGTGATCGGCGGCGAAGCGCAGATCCAGAAGAACAACGCGCCGGATGCGCGGCTGGAGATCGGCAGCGGGAACGTGTTCCGCGAAGGCGTGACCATCAGCCAGGGGAGTGCCAAGGGGCACAATCTGACGAAGATCGGCGACAACAATTATCTGATGGCCGGATCCCATATCGGCCACGATTGCATCGTCGGCAACAATGTCACCCTGGCCAATGGGGTGGTGATCGGAGGCCATTTCGAAATCGGCGACGGCGTCATCATGGGCGGCCTCGCCGCCGCCCAGCAATTCGGCCGAGTCGGGCGTTACGCGTTTGTCAGCGGACTTTCCGGCATCAGCACGGATGTGATCCCATACGGCATGGCGATCGGCCTTCATGTGCGGCTCGGCGGCCTCAACATCATCGGTTTGCGCAGGCGGAACATCCCGCGGCCCAATATTCATGCGTTGAGGGCCGCCTATCGCGCGATATTCGTCGATGGCAGAGGCTCCATCCACGACAATGCCCGCGAGGCCGAGAATTCCGGAAAATGGAACGGCATTCCCGAAGTTGAAGAAGTGCTCGCCTTCATCCTGGCCGATGCCAAGCGCCCGATCACGCCGGCGCGCCGTCGCGGCCAAGACGACGAGGGCGAGAACTGATGTCGACGCTCGGCATCGTCGCCGGCGGCGGTGAGCTTCCGCTCGCGATAGCCGAAAGCGCGCGCGCAGGCGGTCGCGAGGTGTTCGTGCTGGGGCTGGCCGGCGCAGATGAAAGCCTTTCTCAATTTCCGCTGGAGAATGTCGGTATCGGCGAGCTCGGGAGGACACTCTCCCTGTTGCGGAAACACGATTGCACGGAGATCACGTTTGCCGGCCGTGTATCGCGCCCGGATTGGACCGCGCTGAAGCTTGATGCCCGTGGCGCGTTGTCTCTGCCGAAAGTCGCGACTGCGGCGCTGAAGGGCGACGATGCGCTGATGCGCGCGATGATAGGGATATTCGAGAAGGAAGGCTTCCGCGTGGTGGGAACGGCCGAAGCCGCGCCGGATCTCATCGCGACCGCCGGTACATATGGCCGCCACCATGCGGACGAACAGGCGCAGGCGGATATCGCCCACGCTCGCAATGTGGTGCGCATGCTCGGCGCTCTGGACATCGGCCAGGCCGCGGCGGTCGCGGATGGGCTTGTGCTCGCTGTAGAGGCCGCCGAAGGCACGGATGCAATGCTCCAGCGCCTGCCACAGCTGCCGAGGAGTCTTCGCGGTACGGAGCAGAAACGCCGAGGTGTGCTGGTCAAGGCGCCCAAGCCCGCGCAGGAACGCCGCGTGGATCTTCCCGTCATCGGCGTGCGCACCATCGAGCTTGCGGCCGCAGGCGGTCTCGCCGGCGTGGCGGTGGAAGCCGGCGCTGCGCTCCTGATGCGCAAGGCGAGGATCGTGGAAGCAGCCGACCGCCTGGGCTTGTTCGTAATCGCGTTCGAGCCGGCAGCCGGCACATGACCGGCGATATTCTTCACCCTTTGACCATCATGCTGGTCTGCGGCGAACCCTCCGGGGATGCGCTCGGCGCTGAGTTGATGCAGGGTCTTCGGACCATCGGCGGCGACACCATCCGTATCGTCGGCGTGGGCGGTGCTGCAATGGCCGAACAGGGGCTCAACAGCCTGTTTCCGCTGGATGCGACAGCCGTTATGGGCCTTCGCGAGGTGGTGCCCCGGATCCCGCAAATTCTCAGCCGTGTCCGCATGGCGTCAGACTATGCCCTGGCAACGAAGCCCGATGTTCTTGTCTGCATCGACAGCCCCGATTTTACGCATCGCATCGCACGCCGGGTAAAGCGCGAGAACCCCGCGATCCCTACCGTGAACTACGTTGCGCCGCAGGTGTGGGCCTCCCGCCAGTATCGCGCACGCGCCATGGCACGTTATTTCGACATGGTGCTGGCGCTGTTTCCCTTCGAAGTTCCGTTTTTCGAAGGGCGCGGGCTCCACGCGGCTTTTGTCGGCCATCCCGTTATCGAGCGCGCGATCTACATGCGTGGCGGCGATGCGCTGCGGACGCGTCTCGGTATCGGTTTCGATGCGCCGTTGCTCGCCGTATTGCCGGGGAGCCGTATGAGCGAGGTCACCTTGCTTCTCCCCGTGTTTCGCGAGGCCGTTGCCCGGCTTGCGTCGCGACTGCCCGGACTCTCATGCGTGCTGCCCACGGTGCCCAACGTCGCTGCGCGTGTCCGGCAACTGACGCAGGCCTGGCCGGTGCCTCTACAGGTTCTCGAGAGCGCGGAGGACAAGTTTGCATCTTTCGACGCAGCCGACGTCGCGCTGGCCGCCACGGGGACAGTCACCACCGAAATCGCGCTTTCGGGCACGCCGATGGTGACGGCCTACAAGCTCGGCTGGCTGACCTATGCGCTCGCCCGGCCTTTCATTTCCGTGAAATACGCCACGCTCGTGAACATCCTGCTGGACCGCGAGGCGGTGCCCGAATTCATCCAGCGCCGTTGCACGCCGGAGAATTTGGCGGAGGCGATGCTTCGACTTTTTCAGGATCCTGCTGCGCGCGACAAACAGATTCGCGACCTCGACGAGGCCATGCACCTTCTTGGCGCCGGAGAAGAGCAGCCGTCGCTGCGCGCCGCGCGCACGCTTCTCTCATTTGCATGGGAGAAGCGCGGCGCGTTTACCGATCAGCGCTTGGCGAGCGGAACGTAGTCGCGCTGTCCTGCGCCGGTGTAGAGCTGGCGCGGACGACCGATCTTCTGGTGCGGGTCCTCGATCATTTCCTTCCATTGCGCGATCCAGCCTACTGTGCGGGCTAGGGCGAACAGCGCGGTGAACATGCTGGTCGGGAAGCCCAACGCGCGCAGCGTGATGCCCGAATAGAAGTCGATGTTGGGATAGAGCTTCTTGGATACGAAGTAATCGTCCTGCAGCGCGATGCGTTCCAGCTCCATCGCCACCTTCAAAAGCTCGTCGTTTTCGTGGCCCACTTCCTTGAGCACGTTGTGACATTGAACCTGCATCGCCTTGGCGCGCGGATCGTAGTTCTTGTAGACGCGGTGCCCGAAACCCATCAGGCGGAAATTGTCCTTCGGATCCTTCGCACGCTTGATGAACTCCGGAATGCGGTCGACGGTGCCGATCTCTTCCAGCATCTTGAGCGCTGCTTCGTTGGCGCCGCCATGGGCTGGCCCCCACAGACAGGCGATGCCGGCGGCGATGCAGGCGAACGGATTGGCGCCCGATGAACCGGCAAGGCGCACGGTGGAGGTTGAGGCATTCTGTTCGTGGTCGGCGTGCAGGATGAAGATCGTGTCCAGCGCTTTCGCCAGGACCGGATTGACCTTGTATTCCTCTGCAGGCACCGAGAACGTCATTCGCATGAAGTTTTCGGTGTAGCCGAGATTGTTCAGCGGATAGACGAATGGCTGGCCAACGGCATATTTGTAGGCCATGGCAGCGATCGTCGGCATTTTTGCGATCAGGCGGTGACTGGCGATCTCGCGCTGGCGCGGATCGTTGATGTCGGTGGAGTCGTGATAGAATGCCGACAGCGCGCCGACCACGCCGCACATGACGGCCATGGGATGCGCATCGCGACGGAAGCCGCGATAGAACGTTGACATCTGGTCATGCACCATCGTGTGCAGGGTGATGGCGCGGTCGAATTCCGCCATCTGCTTCTTGTTCGGAAGCTCTCCGTGGAGAAGGAGGTAGCAGACCTCAAGGAAGTTCGAATGCTCCGCCAGCTGATCGATCGAATAGCCGCGATAGAGCAGGATGCCCTTGTCGCCGTCGATGAAGGTAATCGTGCTTTCGCAACTCGCAGTGGAGGTGAAACCGGGGTCGTAAGTGAAAACGTCCGCCTCGCCATAGAGTTTGCGGATGTCGACGACCTCGGGGCCTTCGGTCCCGGAAAAGACCGGCAATTCGAAGCTTTTGTTCTTGTAGGTAAGCGTCGCGGAACCGGACGGCTTGGCCTTGCTCTCTCTCATGGGGGAAGGGTCCTTATGAGGCGCGGGGGACGCGCTTTTGCACTGCAGCAATCATAGCGCCGGAAGGTTAACCACGTCACCCCTTTCCGGGCTTTTCCTCGCCCCCATACACGGATTTTAGGATGCACATGCCCCCATCCGAAGCAGGGATTCATCGCGGCCAAGCACAGCCAGCACATCGAAGATGGGAGGTGAACTGGTTTTACCGGTCAGCGCCGCACGCAGGGGCTGCGCCACCTGCCCGAGTTTCAGTCCGTGCTGATCCGCATAGGATCGTGCTTTCTTCTCCAGCGAAGCCGCAGACCATTCCGGCGCCTCCTTGAAGAGCGTGCGCAGATCGGAGAGCGCTTTGCGCGCTTCCGGCGTCAGCAGCTTTGCGGCAGCTTCATCGGGCGTGCGCGGCCCATCGGTGTAAAGAAATTCCGCCGATTGAGAGAGCTCGACGAGGGTCTTGGCGCGCTCCTTCAGTCCCGGCATCGCCGCCATGAGCCGCGCCCAGGCCTTGCCGTCGAGGACTACGGGCGGCTCGCGCCGGGCAAGGAGCTTTGTGACTTCCTCCGCCAGCCGCTGGTCGTCCGCGATGCGGATATAGTGCCCGTTCAGGTTGTCGAGCTTCTTGTAGTCCATGCGCGACGGACTCTTGCCGATGCTCTCCAAATTGAACCATTCGATGGCTTGTTCGGTGGAGATGATCTCGTCGTTGCCATGGCTCCAGCCGAGACGGAGCAGGTAATTGCGCATCGTTTCGGGCAAATAGCCCATGTCGCGATATGCCTCCACGGCCAGCGCCCCATGGCGTTTGGAAAGCTTCGCCCCATCCGGCCCATGGATCAGCGGCACGTGTCCGTAGATCGGCTCCGGCCAGCCCATCGCCTGGATGATCTGCAGCTGGCGCGCGGCGTTGTTCAGGTGATCGTCGCCGCGGATCACATGCGTGACGCCCACATCGTAGTCGTCCACGACGACGGCCAGCATGTAGGTCGGCGTGCCGTCGGAGCGCAGCAGGATCATGTCATCCAGGTTTTCGTTCGCGAACGTCACATCGCCCTGAATGACGTCGTGCACCACCGTCTCGCCGGTCTGCGGAGCGCGCAAGCGGATGACGAATGGCTTTCCCTCCTGCTCGGGTTCCGGCACGCGGTCGCGCCAGCGGCCGTCATAGCGGATTGGCTTTCCGGCGGCCCGCTGCGCCTCGCGCATCTCGGTCAGTTCTTCGGCGGTTGCGAAACAGCGATATGCCTTGCCCTCGGCGAGAAGCTGTTCGGCGATCTGGCGATGCCTTCCCGCGCGCGCGAATTGGTAGACGGTCTGTCCGTCCCAGTTCAGCCCCAGCCACTCCAGGCCGTTGAGGATCGCGGCCACGGCCTCAGGGGTCGAGCGTTCGCGATCGGTATCCTCGATGCGCAGCAGAAAGGTCCCGCCCGTGTGTCTGGCAAAGAGCCAATTGAACAGAGCGGTGCGGGCGCCGCCGATGTGGAGGAAACCGGTGGGCGAGGGTGCAAATCTGAGGACGGGCTTTTTGTTTTCGGGCATGATGATGGGGCCTTCGGGGGCCGGCTGCGTATTGGGCTGTTGTGTTGCGAGGCTTCTAGCAAAACAGGTCCCGTGGGGGTAGCTCCGTTTCCATCGTGGAATGCGCGCGCGGCGCGGGCTCTTTTGCGGCCCGCCGTCTGGAGCGGCGCACCTGCCGCCCTGCGCCGGGCGCTGGACGGCGAAAGAGAGCGCTGGGTCCTGTGGCTTCCCGTTGCGCTGGGAACCGGGATCGCCATCTATTTCGCACTGCCGTTCGAACCGGCATCGGGCCTGGCCTGGCCGTTTCTGCTGGCATCCGCAATCGTGGGTGTGGTCGCTTATGCGGGTGATAGCGCAGGCATGCGCGCCGCGCTCGGACTTGTCGCCGCATTCGGGATCGGGTTCGCCACCGCCAAATTGCGCACCGATCACGTGGCGGCGCCGGTGCTGAATCATCGCATCGGGCCGGTTCTGGTCGAAGGTGCAGTGGACAGCACGCAGATTCACGGCAAGGGCATCAGGCTTGTTCTGCAGACGCGCGAGATCGGGCACATGCGCGCAGAGCGGATGCCCGCGCGGGTGCGCGTATCGGTGCGGCGCGGCGCGGAGGGCCTGAAACCGGGCGATGTCGTTTCGTTGCGCGCGGTGTTGATGCCGCCACCGTCGCCAGCGGCGCCGGGCGACTACGATTTCGGACGCGCCGCCTATTATTTGCGGATCGGCGCCGTCGGTTTCTCGTTTGGTGGTCCCACCGTCATCAAGCCACATATCGCGAGTTGGGAAGATCGTGTCGCGACACGGATTGAATTGCTGCGCTGGCGCATGACGCAGCACATCCAGAGCGTGCTGCCCGGCAGCACGGGCGGCATCGCATCGGCACTCATCACGGGCGATCGCGGCGCCATTTCGGCGGACGACGAGCAGGCGTTGCGCGACGCTGGCCTCGCGCATGTGCTGGCGATCGCGGGGCTGCACATGGCGCTTGTGGGGTTGGGCTTGTTCTGGGCCGTGCGGGCATTACTAGCGCTCGTTCCGGCCATCGCCCTGAACTATCCTATAAAAAAATGGGCCGCGGTGGCCGCGCTCTCCGGCGCCACTTTTTATCTCATCATCAGCGGTGCTGCGGTGCCGGCCACGCGCGCATATGTGATGTTGGCATCGATGCTGCTCGCGATCCTTTTCGACAGGCCGGCTCTGTCAATGCGGTCGGTCGCGCTGGCGGCGGTCGCCGTGCTGGTGTCGCGGCCCGAAAGTATCATCGAGCCGGGATTCCAGATGTCGTTCGCCGCGGTCGTGTCACTGGTCGCGGTCGCCGAATGGGAGCGCGCGCGGGAGAACGATGCGGGTAATTTCTGGCCATTGCCAGGCGTGCGGCGCTATCTGCGCGGCATCGCTGTCACGAGTTTCGTCGGATCGGTGGCGACGGCGCCCTTCGCGGCCTTTCATTTCGACCGTGCGACGCATTACGCGGTGCTCGGCAATCTGCTCGCCATGCCGATTATGGGCTTCATCACCATGCCGTCCGCTGCGGTTGCGGTAATGCTGATGCCCCTGGGTCTCGATCGCATTCCGCTTCAGGTGATGGGTTGGGGCATCGCGGCGATGCTGGCAGTGGGACGATGGGTGTCTGCTCTGCCGGGCGCAGTCTCCATTACGGCCGCGTGGCCGGTAAGCGCCATCGTTCTGCTCTCGCTCGGAGGCTTATGGATCGCGATATGGCGCACGCGCCTGCGCTGGTTGGGCGTCGTGCCGGTGATGGCGGGCA
>JBQCFD010000125.1:0-2934 GCA_051959625.1 Rhizomicrobium sp. | reverse complement strand
TTCCGCTTCACACCCGACGCCCGCGCCGAAGGAATCCATGGGCGCACTTTGCGAACTGCCGCCATGCGCGCGCTTGAGGGCGAATTCTTCGCCCGCACGAAACGTCTTGTCGACGCGGAGAATTCGGCGGTTGTCCTGAGTGAGCATGGAAAGCTGTGGTGGGAGGGCGCTGTCGTCGGCAATCTCGAGGCGGGCGCGAGCGCATTGGCGCCGCGTGTCGCCATACACGCCGATGAACAGCTCAAGCCAGACCTGCGAGCGCAGATCCAAGTAAAGCTCGATTCATGGCTGGATACGCGCATCGCAACGCGCCTTGAACCCTTGATCGCGCTGCGCAACGCGGCCGATGCCAAGCCTGGCACGCCGCAGGCGCTTCCCGCCGAGGCGCGGGGTCTTGCGTATCAGCTTTGTGAGGCACTCGGCTCGCTCGACCGCAGGGACGCGACCATGCCGGCGGACGAACGCGCCGCGCTGCGGAATCTGCGCGCGTTCGGTGTGCGTTTCGCGCGCCGCTCGATCTACATGCCCAAGCTCATCCGGCCGGATGCTGCGTCGCTGCTTGCTCTGCTGTGGGCCACGAAAAACAAGCTGATGCAGATTCCGCCGCCCCCGCCCGCCGGCCTCACCTCCTTCGAGCCTGAGCGCGAGACGCCGCGCGGCTTTATTGCCGCGGCCGGCTTCCGCGTGGTTGGTCCGCGCGCCATCCGCATCGACATGCTGGATCGCCTCGAACAAGAACTCGAAGCCGCCGGCACCGTCGGTACGACAGCCGATGTCGCCATCACCAAGCTCGTCTCGCTGCTGGGCGTCGACCGTGCGACCATGGACAAAGTACTGGAGGCTCTGCACTGGAAGCGCGTGGAAGTCGCGGGCGGCGAAACACCGGCCATCGTATTGCGCCATTCGCGCCCGCAAAATCAGCAGCACAAGCATCGTCCCAAGCAGAAACACAAACACAAACCGCAGCAGCACGAGAAACCGGTAAGGATCGACCCGCACTCGCCTTTCGCGCAGCTCGCGGTGCTGGTGAACAAACGTTGAGCGAAACCCGCATCCGCATCGACAAATGGCTCTGGCATGCGCGCTTCCACAAGACGCGGGCGCTGGCGCAGGCGGCGGCGGTGAAAGGCCATATCCGGCTCAACGGGCGGCGCATCGAGAAGGCCAGCGCCGAGGTGCGCATCGGCGACACGCTCACCGTGCCACGGGGAAAGGTGGTCGTCGTTGTGCGCGTACGGGGCTGTGGAATTCGCCGCGGCCCCGCAACGGAAGCACAGGCACTCTATGAAGTCCTCAATGAGGATGTGCTTGATCCGAAGGCCCCTGCGCCGTAAGTGACCTTCCGGCTTTTTGTGAGAGTGCCATGACCTACGTCGTCACCGACGCCTGCATCAAATGCAAATACATGGATTGCGTCGAGGTTTGCCCCGTGGACTGCTTCTACGAGGGCGAGAACATGCTGGTGATCGATCCGGATGTGTGTATCGACTGCGGCGTCTGCGAGCCGGAATGCCCGCCGGAAGCCATCAAAGCCGACACGGAGAGCGGCCTGGAGCGCTGGCTAACCTTGAACGCTGACTACGCCAAGAAATGGCCCAACATCACCCAGAAGGGCACCCCGCCCGCCGACGCCAAAGAACATGACGGCGAGGAGGGAAAGTTCGAGAAGTACTTTTCGGATAAACCGGGGACCGGAACCTGAAGGGAACTTCCGAGTCGATTTGGCAGCGCAAGATAAAGTACGGCTCCTTAGCCGTTGAATAGCACCGTCGTTACTGGCTCGCCGGGGCCCGCGCAAAGGCGGCGCAATCCCTTGAATTCGTGACAGTTTCTTACGTGATTTGTGATAAACTGCATGAAAACAACGGCTTGACTAAAGTTGTTCTTCCTTTTTCGGCCTTCCTGTGGTAGCCTCCTATTCTCAGAAATACACGGACGGCGCGCCCCAACCGGATCATTTCTTTCCGGTTCGCTCCCTTCGTTTCTGTTGCAGTGCGATGTGATTGGCCCCAGCGCAAGCTGCGGCTTCGGGTGCGCGCGGATTGGAATTGGAAGAGATATGACCACGGCTAAAACACAGACCCCCACTCCGGTTGCGAAGAAGACCCCCGCGAACTCGAACAGGAAGCTCGACTTCAAGGCGAACGACCACGTCGTCTACCCGACCCACGGCGTCGGCAAGATCACGAAGGTCGAAGAGCAGGAAGTCGCCGGCATCAAGATGGAACTTTTCGTCATCACCTTCGACAAGGACAAGATGACATTGCGCGTCCCCGTCGCAAAGGCGAAGTCTGTCGGCATGCGCAAGCTGTCGTCTCCGGACATCGTCGCCACCGCGCTCAACACGCTCAAGGGCCGCGCCCGCGTGAAGCGCACGATGTGGTCACGGCGCGCGCAGGAATACGAAGCGAAGATCAACTCGGGCGATCTCGTCTCGATCGCCGAAGTGGTGCGAGACCTTCATCGCGCCGGTGGCCAGCCCGAACAGTCCTACTCCGAGCGCCAGCTTTACGAAGCGGCCCTCGCCCGCATGGCGCGCGAAGTCGCTGCCGTCGAAAAGACAGACGAGCCGACCGCGGTGAAGCGCGTCGAAGGCATGCTGCTCAAAAAGGCTGCGTAACGCCTCATTAGAACAGACGGAAAAGGCCCGGAGGCAGTTCCGGGCCTTTTCTTTCAACGCTGCGCCGGCCGCAGAGCGGGCACGACCTCGATATCGCTGGGCGATGCAATCTCGATCTCCGGCCCGTTGTGCCATTCCACGACCCCTCGAACGCGAACGATCTTGCCCGGATAGGTTTCCAGGTCGATGCCAGCCGCCCGGAACGCCTTCATGTCGTCCGGCGCGATCGTCGCGGTGAAGTCGTTTTTCCAGTCGTCGCCAAAGTTGAGATAGCCGCGCGACTTCACGGCTGCGCTTTCCACTCTGCCCTCCAC
>JBQCFD010000124.1:0-5896 GCA_051959625.1 Rhizomicrobium sp. | reverse complement strand
CTGTTCGCCCAGCCGGAGAAACGGCCGCCCGGCGTCTGCTTCACCGCGATGCGGATCTCGTTTTCATGCGGCGCGACGCAGACCGAATAATTGCGGCGCAAATCCTCGCCGTTCATTTCCGTGCGCAGAGTGAGATGCTGCCCCGCCTTGAAGCCGAACGCGTCTTTCAACTCCGCGGGAATTTCGAAACGGATGGACACCGCATCCGGCGTCTCGCGGCGGACTTCGGCGATCTTCAGTTTGTGGAAGCGTTCGTTGACGGACATGTCAGTGGCACTTGAAACGGTCGAAAGGTTCGCGGCAATCCAGGCACCGGTGCAGCGATTTGCAGGGCGTGGAGCCGAAGCGGCTGAGTTCTTCGGTGTGCGCCGAACCGCAGCGCGGACATTGCACGGCGGTCTTCACCGGCGGCGCGATGCCATAGGCGCGCAATTTCTCGCGGCCTTCGGCGCTGATCCAATCCGTGGACCATGGCGGCGACAGCGCGGTTTCGATCTTCAATGCAGAGAGCCCCGCCCTATCCAACGCGGTGCGGATATCGGCTTCGATCGCGAGCGTGGCGGGGCACCCGGTATAGGTGGGCGTGATGACGACAGCGTCGTTCTTCACGTCGCGCACAATGCCGAGATCGACGACGGACACACACGGTATCTCAGGATCGGGAACGCGGGAGAGAATCTCCAGCACGCGATCCTTAAACGAAGCAGTTGTGCGCGCAGCCGCTACCATTTCGCATCCGGATAGGCGCGTTGCAGGAACTGCATCTCGGTCAGCAGATGACCCAGATGCTCCGAGTGATGACCGGCGCGTCCCCCAACCGTCGCGCGGCGCGGCTTGGGCAGGTCCAGCGTAGCGTCGCGCAGCACGCGGGCGACAATCGCATCCCATTCGGGGCGCAGTTTGCGCACATCGCACGCAACGCCGCCGGCGATCAGCGGTTCGACGGCGGCATCAACTTCGAACAATTCGTCGGAGAAACGCCACATCCAGTCGAGGCCGTTCACAAGGCGCGCGTGGCTTTCTGCCGTACCGTCGCCCAGACGCACCATCCACTCATTGGCGAGGCGCGAATGATAAGCTACTTCCTTCACCGCTTTCTGCGCAACCGCGGCAATCGTGGCATTGGTGGATTTGCACAATTCGCGGAACAGTAATTCCTGCCAGTTGGAGAACAGGAATTGCCGCGCGATGGTCTGCGCGAAATCGCCGTTCGGCTGCTCGACCAGAAGGCAGTTCCTGAAATCGAGAACGTCGCGATGGAACGCCAGCTTGTCCTCGTCGCGGCCCTTGCCTTCCGCTTCGCCCGCCAGCTTCAGGAAATGCGTCGCCTGACCGATGAGATCGAGGCCGACATTGGCGAGCGACAGATCCACTTCCAGCATCGGCGCGTGGCCGCACCATTCGGACAGGCGCTGGCCGAGGATCAGGCTGTCGTCGCCCAACCGGCAGGCATATTCAAAGAGAGCCGCGTCAGCCATCAGATGTTCTTGATGTTGTCGGGAATGACGTAGAACGTCGGGTGGCGATAGACCTTGTCCGCCGCGGGTTCGAACAGCTCCGCCGCATCGCCCGGATCGGACGCGACGATCGCGGCGCTCGGCACCACCCACAGGCTCACGCCTTCCATGCGCCGCGTATAGGTATCGCGCGCGGCTTCCAGCGCCATCTTGGCGTCCGCCGCATGCACGCTGCCGGCATGGCGATGCGACAAGCCATTCCTGGCGCGAATGAAAACTTCCCAGAGTGGCCAGTTCTTACTCATCGTTATTCCGCCGCCTCGCGCGTCTGATGCTTCTCGGCATGTGCTGCCGCGGCTTCGCGCACCCACGCGCCGTCTTCCCATGCCTTCACGCGCGCCTGCATGCGCTCCTTGGCGACCGGGCCTTCGCCGCGCACCACCGCGTAGAACTCATCCCAGTCGATGGCGCCATAGTCATACGAACCGCGCGCGTCGTTCCATTTCAGATCGGCGTCCGGCACCGTGAGGCCAATCGCTTCGGCCTGCGGCACTGTCACGTCGATGAACTTCTGACGCAGCTCGTCATTCGTCTCGCGCTTGATGCGCCAGCGGATGGATTGCGCGGTGTTCGGCGAGTTTTCGTCCGGCGGGCCGAACATCATGATCGACGGCCACCACCAGCGGTTCAGCGCGTCCTGCGCCATGCGCTTCTGCGCTTCGGTGCCGGCAGCCAGCGCCATCATGATCTCGTAACCCTGGCGCTGATGGAAACTCTCTTCCTTGCACACACGAACCATCGCGCGCGCGTAAGGTCCGTAGGATGTGCGCTGCAGCGGCACCTGGTTCATGATCGCCGCGCCATCCACCAGCCAGCCGATGGCGCCGATGTCGGCCCATGTCAGCGTGGGATAGTTGAAGATCGTGGAGTATTTCGCGCGGCCTGAGTGCAGCGCGTCGATCATCTCTTCGCGCGACGTGCCGAGCGTTTCGGCGGCGGCATAGAGATAAAGCCCGTGACCCCCTTCATCCTGCACCTTCGCCAGCAGCACGGCTTTGCGGCGCAGCGACGGCGCGCGCGTGATCCAGTTTCCTTCCGGCAGCATGCCGACGATTTCCGAATGGGCGTGTTGCGAGATCTGGCGCACCAGCGTTTTGCGATAGGCTTCCGGCATCCAGTCTTTCGGCTCGATGAAATCATCCGCCGCGACGCGCGCTTCGAACGCTTCCAGCCTCGCGGGATCTTCCACCACGGCGGCGGCTTGCGACTTCTGGTTCTTGTCCTTGAGCTCGGTCGTGTACATGCGCGCGATCCCTGCCGAATTGATCCAATTCTATAATAAACCGACCGGACGGTCAATTAATCAGACTTGAGGACCGGCCCGCCGAGCGAGCGCGAAAGACCCTGAAAAACCGCGATTTTTTCGTTTCTCTGGTTGGTCACCGTCACGGCATAAACGCCCGAGCGGCCCGTCAGGGCCTGTTCTCGGCATTCCGCCACCAGCCGGTCGCGTTCCCGCCCCGGCGCGAGGAACGAGATCGTCGCGTTCTGCGCCACCGTCTCCACATTGCGCGAGTTGCAGGCATAGGCGAACGCCGTATCGGACAGCGAGAAGATCATGCCGCCGTGGCAGATGGCGTGGCCGTTCAGCATGTCCTTGCGCACGACCATGGCGATGCGCGCATAGCCTTCGCGCGCTTCCTCGATTTCGATATTCCACGCGGCGCCGGTGCCTTCCTGCGCGCGCAGATAATCGGCGATTCTTCTCGCAAGTGCGTCCGCTTCACTCATTCGCTATGTCCAGAGCTTCCGTGTTCTATCCTAGCGCAAAATCCTCTAACGTCATGGCCGGGCTTGTCCCGGCCATCCATTTTCCAGAAGCATTGCAGGTATTGCATCGTCTCGGGAAAATGGATGGCCGCCACAAAGGGCGGCCATGACGACGATGGGATAAGAAAATGACTTACGAAACCATCCTGTTCGATGTGGCGAATGGCGCAGCGCGCATCACGCTGAACCGGCCCGATCGCTTGAACTCCTTCACGGTACAAATGCACAGCGAAGTGGCCGACGCGCTGTCCAAGGTTGAGAGCGATGCGAGCATCCGCGCGCTGCTGCTCACAGGTGCGGGGCGCGGCTTCTGCGCGGGGCAGGATCTGTCCGACCGCGCCGTGGCGCCGGGCGGCGAAGGCGTCGATCTCGGCGAGTCGCTGGAGAACCGCTACAACCCGCTCGTCAAACGCGTCATGGGATTGGCAAAGCCTGTCGTCTGCGCCGTGAATGGTGTCGCCGCTGGCGCCGGTGCGAACATCGCGTTTGCCTGCGACATCGTTCTGGCGGCGAAGAGCGCGAAGTTCATTCAAAGCTTCTCCAATATCGGCCTCGGTCCGGATTCCGGCGGCACATGGATCCTGCCGCGCCTTGCGGGCCATGCGCGCGCGATGGGATTGGCGCTGACGGGCGAAGCGTTGAGCGCGGAAAAAGCCGAACAATGGGGCATCATCTGGCGTGCGGTGGATGACGCGGAGTTGAAAGCGGAGTCCGACAAGCTGGTCGAGAAGCTGGCGGTCGGGCCGACGAAAGGCCTCGCCGCGATCAAGATGGCCATGCAGCGCGGCTGGCGCAACGAACTAAACGCGCAACTCGATCTGGAACGCGATCTTCAACGGGAATTGGGCCGTTCGCAGGATTACAAGGAAGGCGTCGCCGCATTCGGCGAGAAGCGCGCGCCGAAGTTCAAAGGCCAATAGGCCGTCAGGAGCATTCCATGAAATTGCAGAGCTACGTCGCGGACACATGGATCGCGCCGGAAGGTGCGCTGTCGCCCATCGCTTCAGCGCTGACGGGCGAAACCGTGGCCGAAACCGGCACGACCGTGCGCGACTTCAAGACGATGCTGGACCACGCACGTACTGTCGGCGGCCCTGCCCTGCGCAAGATGACGTTCCACCAGCGCGCGAAGATGCTCAAAGCGCTGGGCGATGCGGTTATGGCGAAGAAGGAGGAGTTGTATGAGCTCTCCTACAACACCGGCGCGACGAAGGCCGACAGCTGGATCGACATCGAAGGGGGTGCGGGGACGCTGTTCGCGTATTCGTCGAAAGGCCGCCGCGAGCTGCCGAACGACACCATCATCGTGGAAGGCGCGCCGGAGGGATTGTCGAAGCGCGGCACCTTCATGGGCCAGCATGTGCTGACCTCGCGCCAGGGTGCGGCGGTGCATATCAATGCGTTCAACTTCCCGGTCTGGGGCATGCTGGAAAAGCTCGGCCCCACGCTGCTGGCCGGCATGCCTGCCATCGTGAAGCCCGCGACAGCGACGGCGTATCTGGCCGAAGCCGCGTTCCGCATCATGATAGACGCGAATGTGCTGCCCAAAGGCGCGCTGCAACTCATCATCGGGCCGGCCGGCGATCTGTTCGATCATCTGAGCGGACAGGATGTCGTTTCCTTCACCGGCTCCGCCGATACGGCGCAGAAACTGCAGCGCCATCCAGCGATCGCACGCGAGAGTGTGCGGTTCATCGCGGAGCGAGATTCGCTCAACGCCGCGGTGCTGGGGCCGGATGCGGTGCAGGGCACGCCGGAGTTCGATCTCTTCGTCAAAGAAGTCGTGCGCGAGATGACCACCAAGGCGGGTCAGAAATGCACCGCCATCCGCCGCGCGCTGGTGCCCGCCGCGCAGATGGATGCGGTCGAAGCGGCGCTGAAAGATGCGCTCGGCAAGATCGCGGTCGGCGATCCGCGCGACCAGAAGACCCAGATGGGTTCGCTTGTCTCCACCGCGCAGCGCAACGATGTGCGCGAGAAGATCGACACGCTGGCGAAAGAAGCGCGCATTGTTTTCGGCGATCCGGTCAAGTCAGAAGGCAAAAGCGCGTTCCTGTCGCCGGTCCTGCTGCGCTGCGATGAGCCGGGCAAAGCTGAACGCGTCCATGACACCGAGGCGTTTGGACCGGTCGCCACGCTGATGCCATACAAGGATCTGAACGGCGCCATTGCGCTGGTGAATCGCGGACAAGGTTCGCTGGTGATGTCGCTCTATACTTACGATCCGAAGGTCGCGCGCGATATTCTGACCGGATCGGGCGCGTTCCACGGACACCTGTTCATCCTGGATCGCGATTGCGCGAAGGAATCTACCGGCCACGGCTCACCCCTGCCGAACCTCATTCATGGGGGCCCCGGCCGCGCGGGCGGCGGCGAAGACAGGGGCGGCCGGCACGGCGTGCATCACTACATGCAGCGCACCGCGCTGCAGGGCTCGCCCCGCATGCTCACCGGCGTGACGCACGAATGGATGCGTGGCGCGCCGGAAATGCGCGAAGGCCCACATCCTTTCCGGTTGCGCTTCAATGAACTGGAACTGGGCAAGACGCTCATCACGAAGCCGCGCACCAACACGCTCGAAGACATCGAGCATTTCGCGCATTTCACGG
>JBQCFD010000123.1:0-10941 GCA_051959625.1 Rhizomicrobium sp. | reverse complement strand
ACCAGCGCTTGCACGCGACGGCGGCCATCGACCAGGATTGCGCCAGGCGAGAGAAGCCCGCGCTCGATCAGCGCCGTGAAGGGCACGCGCGGTGCTTCGCGCGCGGTCATGAATGGCTTGAGCGTGTCGTATGGGAGCGGCTCGACCGCGGCGATGCGCTCCTTGGCCGCGCGTGCATAGGTCGCCTCGCGCTCAATGCCGACAAATCGGCGGCGCAGACGTTTGGCGACGGCGCCCGTGGTGCCCGTTCCGGCAAAGGGATCAAGCACGAGATCGTCCGGCCGCGACGCCGCCAGGATCGCGCGAGCGATCAGCGCTTCCGGTTTTTGCGTGGGATGCAGCTTCTTGCCGTTCTGTTTGAGGCGTTCCTCGCCGGTGCAGAGCGGCAGCGTCCAGTCGGAGCGGACCTGGATGTCTTCATTGCCGGCTTTGAGCGCCTCGTAATTGAATGTGTAGCCCTTGGCGTTGGGCTCGCGTGCGGCCCAGATCAACGTCTCGTGCGCATTGGTGAAACGCCGGCCGCGGAAGTTCGGCATCGGGTTGGTCTTGCGCCAGATCACGTCGTTCATGATCCAGAAGCCGAGGTCCTGCAGGATCGCGCCCACGCGGAAGATGTTGTGATAGGAGCCGATCACCCACAGCGCGCCGTTCGGCTTCAGCACGTGGCGTGCGGCGGTGAGCCATTCGCGGGTGAACCTGTCGTATTCGGCGAAGCTGCCGAACTGGTCCCAACCATCATCGACAGCATCGACCTTGGAGTTGTCCGGGCGGTGAAGGTCGCCCTGAAGCTGAAGGTTGTAAGGCGGGTCGGCGAAGATGAGGTCCGCGCATGCCTCGGGCAGCGCGTTCATGCTTTTGATGCAATCGCCTTCGATCACGCGGTCCAGCGCGTCGTTCAGGTCCAGTTTGAAGGTGCTCATCGCCCGCCCGAATCAGTTCACAGGCCAGCAAAGTGATTCGGGCTGATTCGCGCGTCAAGAGTCCTGTTGAATCAACAGGTTGTCTGTTGAGTCCACAGGGTCCTGTGGATACAAGATGTTGTGGATGGGCGCGAAACTGCGGCGGTGGTGCAGGCAGGGGCCGTGCTTGTCGAGCCCGGCGTAATGCTCCGGAGTGGAGTAGCCCATGTTGGTGATCCAGCCGTAATGCGGGAATTCCGCGTGCAGCGCCATCATCATCCGGTCGCGCGTGACCTTGGCGATGATCGACGCCGCGGCGATGGATACGGAGCGCGCGTCGCCGTCGATGAGGGTGTCGCAAGGGCAGGGCAGCGCCGGTGCATCGTTGCCGTCCACCAACGCGAACATGGCCGCGACTTTCAGCTCGCGCACGGCCCGCGCCATCGCGAGATGGGTCGCCTGCCGGATATTGATAAGGTCGATCTCGTCGACGGTCCCGATCCCGACGCCGACCGCCACGGCGCTCTCCATGATCTGCGGATAGAGCGCTTCGCGGGTTTCCATGTCGAGCTGCTTGGAGTCGTTGAGGCCCTTCGGCGTCTTCTTGCGGTCGAGGATGACCGCAGCCGCAACCACCGGTCCCGCCAGCGGGCCACGGCCAGCCTCGTCCACGCCGCAGATCGGCCCGGCCATGCTCTTCAGGAGACGCGACTCGTAGATGTAATGCGGCATCGCCTCCGCTTATAGCGCGCTTGCCGGAAACGGTAAGAGAGCCATCAGGTTTTCCCCCACAAATCACCTTCCCCGTGGGGAGGCGATGGCTATTCGTTCGCAGCAACAATCCCGTGGGAGGATTTGGAGATGCCGCGCATTGCCCGGATCGTGAAACCGGCATCCTCCAGCGCCTTGCAGGCCTTGGATATCTCGTCACCCCCGCGGCTGAGTGGATTGGGCAATTTTGCGCGCCGGCCATGGAGCCGTAGGACCAGGACGAACTTCCCGCCGGGTGCCAGGCGTGAACGGATATCTGCCAGCGACTTCGCGGGATCGCTCCAGAACTGGAAGGAGTGCAGCGCTACGACCGCGTCGTAGGTCCCATCCTTCGGAAGCGATGTGTCGTCACCCTGATGCAGATCGATGTGGATCTTCTTCGCGAACCGGCGCAGACGCTTTCCGGCCGTCTCCACCATCAGCGGCGAAGGATCGACGCCGGTGATCTTCGCCGGCTTCAGCGTCTGCGCGATGAGCTTGCCGAGATCGCCGGTTCCGAATCCGACTTCGAGAATGGATTTCGGACTGGTGGCTTTGAGTTGATCGACGGTCCAGCGATAGGCAGGACGATTCAGCCGCCCCATCAGCCAGCCGAACAGCTTTCCGGTGCGTCCCGACGGCCGCTGCGCTTGCGGGAATTTTGGCGAATTCGACGGCATGTACCGGCGCTCAACGATCCCGGGAAAGTCTCTCAAATCGGGCGCGGCGGACTCAACCGCAACAGGAGATGGTGGTGAAGCCGCCATAGGGATTGAGGCGGTCCGCTCCCGGGACACCACCATTTGTTTTTCAATATTGGGATCGGGCGCCCCCCTACAGCAATTCCAGCTGCTGGCCGGCCCGTGCCGGGCGCTTGAACTGCCTGGTATCGAGCGGGCGATGGTCGGTGTTGAGGCCGAAGCGGCGGACGGCGAGGTGGAAGCGTCGCGAGATCATGTCGGCATAGGGCCCGGTGCCGCGCATGCGCGTGTTCCACTGCGCGTCGTAATCCTTGCCGCCGCGCATGGAGCGGATGAGCGACATGACATGCTTGGCGCGACCGGGCTCGTTCGCTTCCAGCCATTCGCGGAAGAGGTCCTTGATCTCCAGCGGCAGGCGCAACAGGACATACCCGGCGGAGCGCGCGCCGGCGTCTTTCGCAGTCTCGAGAACGGACTCCAATTCTTCGTCGTTCAGCGCGGGGATGACCGGCGCGAACATGACCGCCGTCGGGATGCCGACGGAGGCGAGTGTCTTGATCGCTTCGATGCGCTTGGGCGGCGTGGACGCGCGCGGCTCCATCACGCGGGCGAGCTTGCGGTCCAGCGTCGTGACCGACAGCGCGACCTTGGCGAGGCCCGCCTCGGCCATCGGCGCGAGGATGTCGATGTCGCGCAGGATTCCGGCATTCTTCGTCACGATGCCCACGGGATGCCTGAACTCCCACAGCACTTCGAGGATCGAGCGCATGATGCGCAGCTTCTTCTCGATCGGCTGATAGGGATCGGTGTTGGTTCCGATGGCCAGGACCTGCGGCACATATTTGGGAGAGGACAATTCCTTGCGCAGAAGCTCCGCCGCGTTCGGCTTGGTGAAGATCTTGCTCTCGAAATCCGCGCCCGGCGAGAAGCCGAGATAGGCGTGCGTCGGCCGCGCGAAGCAATAGATGCAGCCGTGCTCACAACCCTTGTAGGGATTGATCGACTGGCTGAACGAGATATCCGGCGAGTTGTTGCGCGTGATGATGGTGCGCGAAGAGTCCCGCAGGATTTCGGTCTTGAGCGAATTGTCCTCGTCTTCCTCGCTGTTCCAGCCATCGTCGACGAGAACGCGCGTCTCCTTTTCATAGCGCCCGGAGGCGTTGGAGACAGCGCCGCGGCCGCGGAGGCGCTTGGGATCGGCGGTGATGTCGAGAACGGTGGTCATGGGTCTTAGGTAGAACATAATAAGAACAAAACAAGCGCCAGATGTTGGGCTGAGCGCAACAGGAAAACGCATGCTCTGGTGGTCTAGTGCCCTGCGGGCGGCAGAGGTCAGCGAATCAGCACTCGCTTGACTAATACATAACTACAAAGTTATGAGTTTGAGCATGGCGGCAACGACTTCCGATCTGATCTTCAAGACGCTGGGCGATCCCACGCGGCGAGCGATTTTCGAGCGTCTCTGCCGCGAGGGGGAAATGACCGTCTGGAAGATCACCGAGCCGACCGGCGTTTCGCAGCCGGCCGTGTCCAAGCATCTCGGAGCGCTGAAGCTGGCGGGGCTGGTGAAGGATCGGCGCGAAGGCCGCGAGACGCATTACAGCGCGCAGCCGCAAGCGCTGTCCTCACTCATCGACTGGACGACGCAAATGAAGGCGTTCTGGGAAGGCCGGATCGACCGCCTCGAAGATCTTCTCAACAGGATGGACCAATGACCGACACCAAAAAGCTTTCCGTCGTTGTCGAACGCGACCTTCCGCATCCGCCCGAGAAGATCTGGCGCGCGCTGACGCAACCGCATCTGATCGAGGAATGGCTCATGAAAACCGATTTCAAGCCGGCCGTCGGGCACAGATTCAAACTCCGGACAACGCCCTACGGCAACTGGAACGGCGTCATAGAATCCGAAGTTCTGGCCGTCGAGCCGAACAAATCGCTGAGCTACACATGGGAGTCGGGCGAAGGGCCCTTGCGCGTGAATTGCGTCGTGACCTGGACGCTTACGCCGACGGGCAGCGGCACGCATCTGCGCATGGAACAATCCGGTTTCCGCTCGGATCAGCCGCAGAATTACGCCGGCGCGAAATATGGCTGGGAGAACTTCTTCGGCCGGCTCGAGCAAATGTTGACCAAGACAGGCTGACGCGAAGGAGAGGCTGATGGACTCGGCAAAGAGCCATACCGTGCTCGGGCTTTGGGGCGTGCGGTATCAAGTGAGGGATGTAGCGCGCGCGATCGCGTTTTACACGCAGACGCTGGGGTTCAAACTGGACTTTCAACATCTACCCGCTTTCGGACAGGTCTCCATCGGCGATTTCAAGCTCATCCTGAGCGGTCCCGGCGCATCGGGGTCGCGGCCGATGCCCGATGGCCGCCCCCAGGAGCCGGGCGGGTGGAATCGGGTGATGCTGCGCGTGAAAGATCTGCCCGCCTGCATCGGTGCGCTGAAAAGCACCGGCGCACGATTCCGCAATGAGATGGAATCCGGTCCGGGCGGCAAGCAGATCCAGATCGAAGACCCTGATGGCAACCCCGTCGAACTGTTCGAATCCGCCGCGCCGTAGCAAAGCTTCCCAGGAGATGTCATTGGGTTTCAACGATTGGGTTCGGCAGACTCACCGCTGGCTGTCTGTCATCTTCACATTGACCGTCATCGCCAACTTCGTCGCTATGGCAATCGGCAAGCCGCCGATGTGGATCGTCTATTCGCCGCTGCCGTTCCTTTTCCTGCAACTGTTCACGGGCCTTTACATGTTCGCGCTGCCTTACGTGCGCAAAGCGGCTTAATATGACCTCATGAAAAAGCCCGCGAAGAAAACGAAAAGCTCCGCAACAAAAACCGGCGAGGGCGCCTCTCCATCCGATCTGGTGGACGCGAAGATCGACTCGGTCGGCGGTTGGCGCGGCGAGATGCTGGCGCGGCTGCGGAAGATCATCCGGGGAGCCGACCCCGGCATTACCGAAGAGATCAAATGGCGAAAGGCGTCGAACCCGCTGGGTGTTCCGGTATGGGAACTCGATGGCATCATCTGCACCGGCGAAACGTATAAGAGCGCAGTGAAGCTGACCTTCGCCTATGGCGCTTCGCTGGACGATCCCTCGCGGCTCTTCAATGCCAGCCTCGAAGGCGGTACGCGCCGCGCCATCGATTTCCACGAAGGCGGCAAGGTGGACGAAAAGGCGCTCAAGGCCCTCGTCCGCAACGCCGTGGCGTTCAACAAGGCCAAAGCCCGCAAGAAATAGGGCTGTCCCACTTCAGACCGGGCGGAGAGCTGTCACTGCCACGTTTGAGACGGCGCGGATTCCTAACGCGCCGATTGCGCGCGAGAGCGCCTGCAATCATCGACACAAGCTCGCGGAATTAATGATTATTTCCCGATTTTAAATAGAACCTGGCACGATTCATGATATGTAAACGCGCGGGTGAAGTGTGTCGAAGGAGTGCTTCATGCGTAGGATTGCGCTGGGCTTTTGCCTGGCCATCGCGTGTTCTTTTCTTGCCCTTCCAGCCGTCGCGGCGCCGGTCCAGCAGAGCCAACTGCCGGGCGGGTCCCAAAACGGGCCGCTGTTCGTTAACGATCACGATGGCGGCATCATGCCGAACGAGAACGGCGATCCCGACTTCGTCATCAACCCGGACGGTCAGGCGCAGGATATCTCGGACAAGCAGGAACAGCCGGCGCAGGATCAGGACGAAGACGGCGACATCAGCATGTACCAGGGACAGGACGACACCGTCCCCTGCTGACCGGATTTACCCGGGTTCGCAGAGCGCGTAGCAGCGCGCGATCAGCGCGCGCCATTCGCGATCCATGTCGACCGACCAATCCGCGCACAGGATATCGCGAACGGTCTGCGCGATAGCGTCGAAGAATTTCGGAAAGATGTCGCGCGGCACGCCGTAGCCTTCGTGCGTGACGACTTCCGAGCGGATGAAATTGCCGCCATAGGCATCCGCACCGCAGAAATCCAGAAGCACATCGATCGTCCGCGCCAGCATTTCGCCACGCACCGAACCGGTCTTGTCGCGCACGAACAGCGGCAGCATGTCGGGGTGCTGCGCGAACAGCCTTTCATAAACGTTCCGGGTGATATCGCCCGCCCGTGCGGCGGCGAGTTCGAGGCTTGTTTCGATGGCACTCATCCGCCGGCCAGCGCGTTGGTGAGCACGACCTCGTCGCCGTCCGCGATCCTATGGGCAGCTGTGTCGCGCGCGCGGACGGCTTCCTGTCCGTGCAGGCAGACGATGTTGCGGCGGACCGCGCCGTGCTCGTCCAGCAGGTGAAGCCCCAGCGCGGGATGGCGCGCCGACAGATCGGCAATCAGCGCGGAGAGCGTCGCGCCTTCGCCCTCGACCCACCGTTCGCCGCCCATCACCGAACGCAGGACCGGCGGCAACTGCACGCGAATGCTCACGATGCGTAGGCCCCGACGCTGGTGATCCGGGGCAGGCCGCTGGCAATCTCGCGCCAGCTCTCGCCGAGGTCATGGCTCGCATAGACCGTTCCCGAGGCGGTGCCGAAATAGATTCCGCCATCCTGATCCGCCGCCATCGCGCCACGCAGGATCCCGGTGAAGCAGTTGGCGGGAAGGCCATTGGTCCCGGCCTTCCACTGCTTGCCGTCTTGCGTCCGGTAGACGGCAAGCTGGCCGCGCGGCGGATAGCGGAAATTGTCGCCTTCCAGAGGCACGACGAAAACGTTGCCGGATTTTCGGTCCATCGCGGACGCGAATCCGAATGAGCAGCGGTGGCCATCGCTCAACTCGCCAACGGGCAATCCGTCCTCGATCACGCGCCAGCTGTCGCCGCCATCGTCGCTGCGATGCACCCCGCGATGCTCCTGGCGATACATCACATCAGCGTTGCGCGGATCGTGCGTGACGCTATGGACGCATTGACCGGTGGACGCCGGCGCGGACTCCACGGCCGGGTTCACGCCCTTGTTCTTGGGCCCCCATGTCTTCCCGCCGTCGTCGCTGCGGAAGAAGCCCGCGGCCGAAACGCCGGCCCATATGCGGTTGGGATTGTTGGCGTCGGTGAGGATCGTGTGCGCGCCGAGGCCGCCGAAACCCGGCACCCAGTTGGAGCGCGTGGGATGGTTGTTGAAACCGTCCATGGGCTGCCAGGTTTCGCCGCGGTCGCGGCTCGTGAAGATGCCCGCTTCGGAGACGCCCGCGAAAAGCGCGCCATGCGCGAAGTGTAGCGTCCAGATCTGGTCGACGAAACGGCCGCCGCCTTTGAGGACGCCCTCGAAATCCATCTGCGAGACGATGCGATGATGTTCGGGATTGCCGCGATCCTCGGGCTTGTAACGGGGCGCCGCGGGAAGCTGCTTCCATTCCTCGCCGTCATCGCTCGTGAACAGCGCGACGCCATAGTTCGGGCTGTTCACGGCCGCGTAGATGCGGCCCTTGTCGTCGCGCACCGACGCGGTGACAGGCCATCCGCGCAGCACGAAGCGTTCCTTCCAGTTGCTGCGATCGTTGCTGGTGAGGATGGCGGCGCCCTTGGGCGTGCCGATGACGAGCGAAACGGACATCCAGTGCTCCCTTCCTGCTGCCCGCGGCGAGCCTAGCACGGAGGCGGGATCACTTCTCCATCAGCCGCGGCATGATCTCGACGAAGTTACAAGGCTTGTGGCGGATATCGAGCTGATACTTCAGGATGCCATCCCAGCCGTCCTTCACCGCGCCGGGCGATCCGGGAAGGGCGAAGAGATAGGTGCCCTTGGCTACGCCGGCGCAGGCGCGCGACTGCAAGGTGGAAGTACCGATCTTCTCATACGATATCCGGTGGAAGACCGCCGCGAAGCCATCGATTTCCTTTTCGAACAGCGGCTTCATGGCTTCGACCGTGACATCGCGGCCGGTGAGGCCCGTCCCGCCGGTTGTGATGACGGCGTCGATGCCCGGGTCGTCGATCCAGAATTGAAGCTGCTTGCGGATGGCGGCGATATCGTCCTTCACCAGCGCGCGGCCCGCCAGAATATGCCCGGCATCGGTGATGCGCTTGGCCAGCGTGTCGCCGGAAGTGTCATCGGCGGCGGTGCGCGTGTCCGAAACCGTCATCACCGCGATGCAGACGGGCGTGAATTCAGTAGCTGGCATCGCTGACCACCGTGGTCGCCGGCGGCGCGGTCGGTTGTTGCTGCTGTGGCGCCGGCTGGGCCGGAACCGGCATGCTGGCCGGGCGCGAATATTTCGGCCATGCACCTGCCGCCGCCTGATCGAGCGTGGGCGAGGCTTCATCCTGGCGGCGGTTATACATCCAGTAATAGGTCATGACGCGCCGGACATAGTCGCGCGCTTCCGGCGAGGGCATCGTCTCGATGAAAAGCAGCGGATCGTCCTTGGCGCCCGGACGGTCGAGCCAGCGAAACACGTTGCCGGGGCCCGCGTCGTACGACGCCGTCGCCTCAAACAGGTTGTTGTTCATCTGGTCGAGCAGCTCGGTGATGTAGCGCTGCCCGAGATCGAGGCTAGTCGTGGGATCCTTGAGGTCGGAGCTTTGCACGCTGCTGTCGAGATGGGTCGCAGTGCCCGGCATGATCTGCATGAGGCCGGTTGCGCCGACGGCGGAAACCGCTTTCGGCTGGAAGCGGCTTTCCTGGCGCACGAAAGCGAGCACCAGGGACGGATCGATGCGATAGCCGCCGGCGGGGTGATAATCCGGCACCGGGAACAGGCCGGTCAGTGTCTTGCCCTGTGAGGCGGAGAGTTCGCTGGCGCGCAGTTCCAGGTCGGGCTGGTTCATCGCTTCGGCCATTGCCGCGAAGCTGGTGCTCTGCTTGTAGTCGATGGAAGCGAGCGCGCGCGCCATCTCTTTATGAACGTTCTCGGTCTCTCCGATCTGCCACAGCGCCACGGCGCGGTGCGCCGCCGGAATCTGCGTGATGATGTTGAAGTCGGCCGGCTCGAGCGTGGCCTGGGAGAACCCCGTTTCCTGGTCCCAGCCCAGCACGCGCTCCGACAGCATTCCGTAGAATGTAGGCTCGAGCCGCGCGGCGGCCACGAGAAGCGTGATCACGCGCAACGAGTCGCCCTGGCGCATGTGAGAGCGGGCGGCCCAGAACGCGGCGCCGGCGCGCACGCCCATCGGCATCGATCCGACGCTTGCCAGCGTTTCGAAATGCTGCGCGGCGACGTCGTATTTGCCCATGCGATAGGCGGCGAGGCCGGCATACCAGTCGAGCATCGGCGCGGTTTGTCGTGCGACGCCGCTCGGACGGCTCGCGACATCGAACGCCTGGAAGTCCTGCTGCTCGGCGAGATAGGAGGCGGCGACCTTCTGGGTGAGCCGCGCGGCGTCGCTGGGCGGGATGCCTTGCGCGATCGCCGCATTCATCTCGGCTTCGGCCTGCGCCGGCTGGTCGGCCTTCACCGCCACCAGCATCTGCTGGAACGCAGCGCGGGCGATATCGGAGGATAGGGGCGGATCGCCCGGCATGTTCTCTTCATAACCGCCGCCGACCCTGCGCGGCGGCGGCGCGGGCGTGGGCACCGACGCGGTGATGCGCACGCCGATGATGCGATGATGCCGCTTGATCGGAACGCTCGCGCGTTTGATCGCCAGATCGTAGATGCGATCGGCGACGCCGAGGTCGTTATATTCCTGCATCCAGTCGACAAGCTCGGATACCGGCGCGCGCCCGGAGTGCGGCGACAGGTAATGCTCGGCTTGCGCGTATCCCACGAGCGACTTGTCGGAGAGTTGCGAGACCAGCGCCTGCGCCTCGGAAAAGTTCCCGGAGCGCTCGTCGGCGAAGATCTGGCGATAGCGCTGCACGTCGTCCGGCGACAACACCCTCATGGCGGCGGATTGCGCGAGCGCGCCGGTGCAACCCAGCGCAAATAGAGCGGCTGTGAGCAGGAGCGCGCGTTTCAATGCGGTCTGTCCCTTCGGCACAATGATGCAAATCGGCGATGCGCCGAATCTACGCGCTTGCCGGGATTCGCTCAAGTTTCTTTCAGTTGGAAGGACCTTCCACCGTGATTCCCTGCGCCGCGAGGCGGTCCAGCAGCCCGTTGTTCCGCAGCAGGTAGCCGATGTCGATGACGATTAAATATTTGCCCGGTTTGCTCAACGATTCATTCACCGCGTTCATCGCAAGGCCGACGATCTGATCGCGCGCCGCCGCGAAGGTCTTGGTCTGCTCGAAACAGCCGTTCAACTTCGTTTCGGAATAATGCGCCTTCATGCCGGCGAGATCGCCTGTCGCCCAGGCTTGCGCGGCGAGCCGTGCGTTGACCGATTGCGTGTCGATATCGTCAAGGGCGTCGCGCATGCATTGCTGCTCGGCTTGCGGCGACATCGCCTGAACGTCGTCGGCGACCGGCAAGGCCGGATAGACGGCGAGGGGTTGGGCTTGAACTTCTGCATGATCGGCCATGCGTTCGATGGCATGGCCGGTTTCCCTGCCGTCGAGGTCATATTTCCTGCGGAATGCGTTTTCCAGATTGAGCGCGGCGATCGCGGCGAGATAGTCGTCGTTGGCATCCGCGTCTTTGCCGAGCTTCGCCATCCAGGCTTCGTAGCGTGCGCGCAAATCGGAGGGCAGCGTCGCGCGCAATGTCTGGCCGTCGGGCTGCTC
>JBQCFD010000122.1:0-8201 GCA_051959625.1 Rhizomicrobium sp. | reverse complement strand
CGTCGTCCCGGGCCATGTCGTCGACTCCAGGACGACAAGTTGCCCCGGCTTCAAGATCTTGGCGATTTCTTCCGCGCTGCTTTCGATATAGCTCAGATCGGGTTCGCGGTTGCGGGTTAGCGGCGTCGGTACGCAAATGATGATCAGGTCAGCGTCGGCCATCTTGCTGAAGTCTGTTTCCGGCTGAAAACGGCCTGTGGCATTCGCTTCGGCGACTTCGGCATCTTTTACGGTGCGGATCGGTGACTTTCCCGCGCGCAGATTCTTCACTCGCGGTGCATTAATGTCCATGCCGAGCACTTTATAGCCAGCGCCCGTGGCGGCCAGCGAGAGCGGCAGGCCGACATACCCCATGCCGATAACTGCGACAGTCGCCTGTCCGGCCTCAACAGCTTTGAGCAATTCCTGGTGTGATGCGGTCATTGTCGATCCAGTTATGTAAAGTCAGAAGCGACGGATATTCAGGCGATCTTCTCGAGCTTGCCAGCCACTTCGCGATAACGCTCCTTGGTGCGGGGGCAGACGAGGTCGGGGCCCAGGCGGTCACCACTTTCGCTGACCCAGCCGATCTTCTTGGCGGGGTTGCCCACGACGAGGGCGAAGTCCGGCACATCCTTCGTGACGACGGCGCCGGCACCCACCATGGCGAACTTGCCGATCTTGTTGCCGCATACGATCACCGCATTGGCGCCAATCGTCGCGCCCCGGCCGACATGGGTCGGCAGGAACTCGTCCTTGCGCTCGATATGCGCGCGCGGCGTCAGCACATTGGTGAACACCATGCTGGGCCCGCAGAATACATCGTCTTCCAGTGTCACGCCGGTGTAGACCGAGACGTTGTTCTGAATCTTGCAGCCGTTACCGATGCTCACATTCGGCCCGATGGAGCCGTTCTGACCCACGACCGTCTTCTTGCCGATCTTGCTGCCCTTCAGGACATGCGTGTAGTGCCATATTTTCGTGCCTTCGCCGATTTCGCAGCCGTCGTCGACCACGGCGGTTTCATGCACGAAATAGTTTTTGTCGGTCATAGCCCCTCGGTTCCAGTCATTCTTCAAGTTCGATGCGCTTCCCGGATACCAGTGATTCATCGCAAGCGCGCAGTACGCGTAACACCCGCAGGGCTTCGGCGCCGTCGGTACGCGGCTTCGTCCGCGTTTGAACACAGGAGAGGAAATGGTCGATTTCCTCGCGCAGTGGTGCGGCCTGCGGCAGGAGGATGTGCTCCGCTTCTCCAGCTTTCGCTTCCGGCTTGCCGTTAGGAGATTCGATCTTGTGACGATAAAACGTCAGTTTCTTCTCCCAGGGCGCGGTGTCATCGAGCACCAGCATGCCTTTTTCGCCGCTGACGGTAAGCTTCTGTTCTTTGAACGGATTGATCCAAGACGAGAAGATGTGGCCTTGCACGCCAGACGCAAAACTCAACGTCGTCATTACCGCGTCGTCGATCGTGGGCTGCAATGTCTTTGCGCCATTGGCCGTGATGCTGGTCGGAAGGGCATCTGCCAGTGCCAGCACCATCGAAACATCGTGCGGCGCCAGCGACCAAAGTGCGTTTTCATTGTGCCGTACGCGGCCCAGATTGGCGCGATTTGAGTAGATATAGAGAAGCCTCCCCAGATCGCCTGCTCGCACTCTTTTCAGCAGCTCGACGAAATGGGGATGATATTGGAGCAGATGGCCAACCATCAGTATCCGCTTTTCGTCGGCGGCCAGATTTTTCAATGCGATCGCGTCTTCGATCGTGGTGGTGATCGGCTTTTCGACGAAAACGTCCTTGCCTGCGCGAATCGCCTGCATGGCGACAGCAAAATGCGTTTCTGCGGGGGTGGTCACCGCGCAGGCCTGGATGGATGGATCGGATAGCACCTTTGCTGTGTCGTGCTCGAAGGGTACGTTCAACGTCTTGGCGAGGGCCTCGGCCTGCGCCGGAAAGGCATCCACAACCATCGCGAGCGCCCCTGCCTCGGCGAGCGTTCGCGCAACGTTTTTCCCCCACTGGCCGCACCCGAAAAGCGCGACACGTACAGACGACATAAATTGCTTTCCGCTTTAACTTGGGCTGGCTTCTATCCGAGCGATGCCGGATAGACAAGCAATAGTCTTGGGGCGGGTTAATCCCTATGCGCCAACGGCTTATGGCGTCAAATGGACCTATGGTGGCGTGACAACGCAGCCATATTTACCTTTTCAGCCGGCGGTGGAAATGGCACCAGTGCCGCCGCAATTGCCCCGGCCGGGGTGGAGTGGGTGATTTGAAGAATATTCTCGTACTTGGCGCCGCCGGAATGCTGGGTCACAAACTCTGTCAGCGACTTCCCATGGAAGGCTACGAAGTCACCGCGACCGTTCGCCAGCCCGCCGTCCGTTATGCGATCCATGACGCCGTATTTGGCCAGGCTCGGCTGATCGACGGCATCGACGCGATGGATTTCGAAAAGTTGGCGGCGCTCATAACTGAGGAAGAACCCTTCGCGGTCGTTAACTGCATTGGCCTGATCAAGCAGCATCGCGAGGCGGAAAACCGACGGCTTGCGGTCGCGCTCAACTCCTATTTGCCACATCGCCTTGACGCGCTCTGCAGCGAAGCCGGCGCGCGGCTGATTCACTTCAGCACCGATTGCGTTTTCTCCGGCCACAAAGGGCACTATCGCGAAACCGACAATTCCGACGCCGAAGATGTCTATGGCCGCAGCAAATATCTGGGCGAGACCGATGCGCCCGCGGGCGATTCGGTCACCTTGCGCAGTTCGATCATTGGCCGCGAGCTGACTGGACCGAAGCACGGCTTGTTCGAATGGTTTCTGAGCCAGCGCGGCAAACGCATTGGCGGGTTCACCAAGGCCATCTATACCGGCTTCACCACCATCGAGATGACCCGCGTCGTGGCCAAGGTATTGGTGGCAGAGCGGCCATTGCGCGGTGTTTACCAGGTCGCGAGCCAGCCGATCAGCAAGTTTGACTTGCTCCAGCTCCTTCGCGAAATTGGCGGCTATCCTGTCGAGATCGATGCCAACAGGGACTTCGCTTGCGACCGCAGTCTTGTCATGGACCGTTTCACCGACGAGACGGGGTATGTTGCGCCCGATTGGAGGCCGATGCTGGAAGAGATGATCGCCGATCCGACCCCGTACGCCGCCTATGAGGCGGCCCATGTTTGAGGGCAAACGCGTTCTCGTTACCGGCGGGACGGGCTCCATGGGGCGTGTGCTGGTGAGGCGGATCTTGTCGGGCGAGCAGGGCGCGCCGGCGAAGGTGATCGTGCTGTCCCGCGACGACGCCAAGCAATACGACATGCGTCTCGCCTATCTGAACCGCGCCGTTGCAACCGACGACGTCACCTATCGCAAGTTCGAGCGCGCGCTGGAATTTCGCATCGGCGATGTCCGCCGCTATGCCGACGTGGTCTCCGCGATGCGCGATAGCGATATCGTTATCAACGCTGCCGCGCTGAAACAGGTCCCAACCTGCGAGTATTTTCCGATGCAGGCCGTTCTTACGAACTGCATCGGCGCCGAGAACCTCACGCGTGCGGTCATCGAGCATCGTCTACCCATTGAGGCTGTTGTTGGCATCAGCACTGACAAGGCTGCGCTTCCGATCAATGTCATGGGCATGACCAAGGCAGTGCAGGAACGGATCTTTATCGCCGCCAACATCCATGCGCCGCAAACGCGGTTCATTTGCGTGCGCTATGGCAACGTCATGGCATCGCGCGGATCTGTGATCCCGCTTTTCCGCCAGCAGGTATTGGGCAAGTCGCCCGTCACAATCACGACCGAAGACATGACCCGCTTCATGCTCAGCATCGATCAAGCGGTCGATACGGTCTTCGCGGCTCTGAAAGACGCGAAGCGCGGCGAGGTTCTGGTGCCCGATGCGCCGTCCTCCAGGATGACGGACGTGGCGAAAGCCATGATCGGCGATCGCGGTAACGAGATACGGGTAGTGGGCATCCGCCCCGGCGAAAAGGTCCACGAAGTGATGATCTCTCGGGAAGAATGCCACCACGTCCGAAAGTGCGGAAATTACTACGCTATCCTGCCAATGTTGCCCGAACTCCAGGACAAGGCAGCCTCCGCGTCGTCGGCTCGGAATAGGGAGCTGAGCTCAGCGGACAACGTTCTGAAGTTCGAAGAGACGCGCGCCCTGCTCGAGCGGCACAAGCTGCTGCCGGATCAGGATAGCGTTCCTTTTGATTCGAAATACTGACAATGGCGAAGCGCCGATCCGAAAAACTGAAGGTAATGACGGTCGTCGGCACCAGGCCGGAGATCATCAAGCTATCGCGCGTGATCGCGGAGTTGGACAGGCGCATGAATCACGTGCTCGTCCATACCGGTCAGAACTTCGACTATGAGCTCAACCAGATCTTCTTCGACGATCTGGGTATCCGAAAACCCGATCATTTCCTAAACGCTGCGGCTGATACCGCGGCGGCGACCATCGGCAACGTCATCGCGTCGGCCGATGCCTTGTTCGCCCGCGAGAAACCGGATGCGCTACTGTTGCTTGGCGATACCAACAGTTGCCTCGCCGTAATTCCTGCCAAACGGCGACATATTCCGATCTTCCACATGGAGGCGGGTAACCGCTGCTTCGACATGCGCGTGCCGGAGGAGATCAACCGCCGGATCGTGGATCACACCAGCGATATCAATCTCACATACACCGAGCACGCGCGCCGCTATCTGCTCGCGGAGGGCATCCGGCCAGAGACGGTCATTAAGACTGGCTCCCCCATGCGCGAAGTCCTCGACCATCATGCTCGCGAGATAGGCAAGTCCGGTGTGCTGAAGCGCCTCAAGCTGACCCCCAAGGCTTATTTCGTGGTCAGCGCGCATAGAGAGGAAAATGTAGATTCTCGCACGCGTCTGGCCACGCTCATCAAGTCGCTGCAGGACATCCGCAAGCGCTACAAGATGCCGGTCGTCATGTCTGTCCATCCGCGCACCGCGCAACAACTCGAAAAGCATCCCGCAAAGCCTACTGGCCGCGACAAGGATCTGCGTCTGCTGAAGCCACTCGGGTTCTTCGACTACGTGCAGTTGCAGAAGAATGCCTTCTGTGTGCTGTCCGACAGCGGGACCTTGACGGAAGAAGCCTCCATCCTCGATTTTCCCGGTGTCATGCTGCGAGATGCCCACGAACGGCCGGAGGGGATGGATGTCGGGGCCGTAGTCATGGCGGGACTCGAGCCGGCCCGCATCATGCAGGCTATCGACCTGGTAGTGGAGCAGCGCGCAAAGTCCGGGCGATCTTTCGAACTGGCGCCGGACTATGCGGCGACGGACGTTTCCCGAAAGGTCGCGCGTATCGTTCAAAGCTATCGTGACTATGTGATGCGCACGGTGTGGCGCGAACAGGCGCCGTAGCCAGCCATGCGCATCGCGCTTCTGGTTGACTGCTATCCACCCAGCAAGAAATCCGCGGCCAAACTGGTGCAGGATCTGGCGCTGGAATTCGTGTCCCTCGGACATGACGTCCTTGTGGTGACGGTGGATGATTCACTCGCCGAACGTGTCAGCGTTGAAGTCGATGGCCGGCTGACAGTCTGCCGTATCCGCACCGGCCGGATAAAAGGGGCCAACCATGTCCAGCGCGCCATCAACGAGATCCGCCTGTCCAGTACGGTCTGGAAGGCAGCGGGCAGGTTTCTCGCGGGCCAACGCTGCGATCTCATCGTATATTATTCGCCGACGATCTTCTTCGGTGCGTTGGTTGGCCGCCTGAAGCACCTTTGGAATGCGAATTCCTATCTGGTGCTGCGCGATATCTTTCCGGACTGGGCGCTTGAGGTTGGGCAGCTTCGCGATGGCCTGATCTACCGCCTGTTCAAACGATATGAACGCCGGAATTACGCGGCCGCCGATCGTATCGCCGTGCAGTCGCCGGCAAATCTAGAATATCTGCAAAGCCGTGCCGACATACCGCCGGCAAAGCTGGAGGTTCTTTTCAACTGGTCGACTTCTGAGCTTCCTGAACAGCGGAGGCGGAGTTTTCGGTCCGAGCTTGGGCTCGAAGGCAAATTCGTGTTCTTCTATGGAGGCAATATCGGCGTCGCGCAGGATATGGACAATATCCTGCGCCTCGCTCACGGACTCAGGGAGCGCGAGGCAGCGCGAATTCTGCTGGTGGGGGAGGGCGGCGAGTTCGACCGCGTGGGCGCCGCAATCGCCGGTCGTGGACTCCGCAACACATTGCTCTTGCCCTCTGTCAGGCAACAGGAATACCTGCAGATGCTGCAGGAATTCGACGCAGGTCTGATCACCCTGCATGCCGGCCTCAAGAGTGCCAATATTCCCGGCAAACTACTCGGTTATTTGCAATGCGCCATGCCGACCGTGGCAAGCGTTAACCGCGGCAACGATCTGGTGCAGGTTTTGGAGGAATCCGGCGCCGGATTGGTGAGCATCAATCCGGACGACAAGGCCTTTCTGGGCCACTGCCTTGCGTTAATGGATAATGCAGAACAGCGCGAGGCCATGCGGGCCAGGGCGCGGACGTTGCTGATAGAACGGTTCCACGTTCGCTCGGCAGCGGAGCAAATTCTGCGAGCCGCTCGGCCTGTGGAATTCGGGACAGAGACACCGTAGATAACAACACCGAACAGCGTGAAGTCAGGGGCATCTCATTGCACAGCAGCAGGACCGGACATCTCAGTCACCTGAAAAGGCTCGAGGCTGAGAGTATACACATCATCCGTGAGGTGGCGGCCGAGTTCCGCAATCCGGTGATGCTTTATTCCATCGGCAAGGATTCCGGCGTGATGCTTCATCTTGCGATGAAGGCGTTCTATCCCGCCAAGCCGCCGTTCCCGCTACTCCATGTCGATACGACCTGGAAATTCCGGGAGATGATCAAGTTCCGCGATGAAACCGCGGCCCGGCTCGGCCTGAAATTGATCGTCCATATCAACGAAGAAGGCGTGAAGCGCGGTGTCAACCCGTTTGCCTCCGGTTCCTCCCTGCACACGCAGGTGATGAAGACCGAAGCACTGAAACAGGCGCTCGACAAATTCGGCTTCGATGCCGCGTTCGGTGGCGCACGCCGGGACGAGGAAAAGAGCCGCGCCAAGGAGCGCGTTTTCTCGTTCCGCAACGCCAATCATGTGTGGGATCCCAAGAACCAAAGGCCGGAGCTTTGGCGCATCTACAACACGCGCATCAACAAGGGCGAAAGTATCCGCGTGTTTCCGCTGTCCAATTGGACCGAGCTCGACATCTGGCAATACACGATGATGGAAAACCTGCCCATCGTGCCGCTCTATTTCGCGGCGAAGCGGCCCGTCGTGAATCGTGACGGTGCTCTTATCATGGTCGATGATGAGCGCATGCCGTTGAAGCCGGGCGAGAAGCCGGAAATGAAGCTGGTGCGCTTCCGTACGCTCGGATGTTATCCGCTTACGGGTGCGATTGAATCCTCGGCCGACACGTTGGAATCAATCGTCGCCGAGATGTTTGCCGCGCGCACCTCTGAGCGCCAGGGACGCGTTATCGATCACGACGAGAACGCCTCGATGGAGAAGAAAAAGCGCGAGGGCTATTTCTGATGACCGCTCCAGCGACCGATCTTCAGACCTATCTCGCCGAGCAGGAAAAGAAAACCCTTCTGCGCTTTCTCACCTGCGGCAGTGTCGATGATGGCAAATCCACACTCATAGGCCGGCTCCTCTACGACACGAAGCTCCTGTTTGAGGATCAGCTGTCGGCGCTTCAGAAGGATTCGAGGAAGCACGGCACCACCGGCGACGATATCGACTTCGCGTTGTTGGTGGATGGCCTCGAAGCCGAGCGCGAGCAAGGCATCACCATCGATGTTGCCTACCGGTTCTTCGCCACCGATAAGCGTAAATTCATCGTGGCCGATACGCCGGGCCATGAGCAGTACACCCGCAACATGGCGACCGGTGCGTCGAACTCCGATCTCGCGGTTATCCTGATCGACGCCCGCAAAGGCGTGCTGACACAAACACGTCGCCACGCCTACATCGCGTCTCTTCTTGGCATTCGCCATGTCGTATTGGCGGTGAACAAGATCGATCTCGTCGATTATTCGCAGGACGTTTTCGAGCAGATCGTCAGCGAGTTCGAAGATTTTGCCCGCCAGCTCCGGTTCGATACCCTTGTTCCGATCCCTTTGTCGGCGCGGTTCGGCGACAATGTCATCGCTCGCAGCCTCAACATGCCTTGGTACGCGGG
>JBQCFD010000121.1:0-2808 GCA_051959625.1 Rhizomicrobium sp. | reverse complement strand
GAAGTGCTTCGGTATGAATCGCCCGTGGACATCACCGGCCGCATCTCCCCGCGCGAGATGGATGTGGGCGGCTGTCCGGTGCACCAATCGCAATCCATGTTCCTCAGCTTGCGCGGCGCCAACCGCGACCCCGAAGCGTTTCCCGATCCGCACAAGTTCGACATCGCGCGCAAGGACGCGCCGCATGTCGCGTTCGGCGGTGGTTTGCATCTGTGCATCGGCGCGCCCTTGGCGCGGCTGGAAGCACAAGTCGCCCTGCTCTCCTTCTTCGAGCGCTTCCCGAATGTGCGGCTCACCGATCCGGACATGAAGCCGGAATGGCGGACACTGCCGTTCTTCCGCGGGTTGAAGGAATTGCCGGTTTCCGTCTGACGTTTTCAAGATGACGCCCGCGTCACTTTCGGCTAGAGTATCCTGACAAAAAGTCAGATCACTGTCAGCTCGGGAGGATTGCGATGTCGGATGAAACGCTGCCGGGCCTGGTGGATCTCACGCCGGTCAACCCCGCCTTCAACGACGATCCGCATGCGCTTCTGAATGTGCTGCGCGACAAATGCCCTGTCCGCCGGGACGAGGCGATGGGCGTGTTCATCCTCTCCAGATATGCCGATGTGCGCGGCGTGCTGTCGGACACGACGATGTGGCGTTCGCCGGAACTGGCCGAGCCGGCATCGATGTTCGACGCGGCGTTGCGCCAGGGCAATTCCGATCCCACCATTCCGGAAGACGAGCGGCGCAAAGACATCCTTCTGATGGATGAGCCGGATCACATGCGAATCCGCGGTCCGATCGCCAAGGCGCTCTACAAGCGCGTCGCCAAATCCAAGGCGCTGATGCAGGCGGTGATCGACGAGAAGCTCGACGCGATCGGCACGCGCTCGCCCTTCGACGCGATGAAGGATTATGCGCTGCTGGTGCCGGTGGACGTGATCGCCCGCTTCATCGGCGTCGATCACGCGCGGCTGGCCGAGTTCCGCGAATGGAGCGAAGGCGTAATCCTCTCGCTCAACACCTTCCGCAGCGAAGAGGAAACCGAAATCCTGCATCGCTGCGGCGAAGCGCTGTCGGAGTACATGCGCAGCCTGATGGCGGAGCGCCGCCGCAAGCCCGAGGACGACCTGATGAGCGACATGGTGGCGCTGCAGGCGGAAGGCGGAGGCCTGACGGATGGCGAAATCTGCATCAATCTTCAGGGCCTTCTCGTCGGTGGTAATCTCACCACCACCGATCTCATCGGCAACGCGATCTGGCTGCTGCTGAAACATCCCGGCGAGCTGGCGAAGCTGAAAGCCGATCCGGCACTCATCAACGGCGTGGTGGAGGAAGTGCTGCGCTATGAGTCGCCGGTGGACATCACCGGCCGCATCGCCCCGCGCGAGATGAATGTGCAAGGCTGCCCGATCCATCCGCATCAATCGATGGTGATGAGCCTGCGCGGCGCCAACCGCGATGCCGACGTTTTCCCCGATCCGCACAGGTTCGACATCACGCGCAAGGACGCGCCGCATGTGGCGTTCGGCGGCGGCATGCATCTGTGCATCGGCGCGCCCTTGGCGCGCATGGAAGCGGCGCAGGCGATCCTCTCTTTCTTCCAGCGCTTCCCGCACGCGCGGCTGGCCGACCCCGACATGAAGCCTGAGTGGCGCACATTGCCGTTCTTCCGCGGATTGAAGGAACTCCCCATCTCTGCCTGAGACACCACAATTTTGACGATCATCGCGGTAGGATGGCCGCGATGATTTGGTTGCGGCGGATCGGCATCGTTCTGGCGTGCGTGGCGGTGCTGGCCATCGTGGCTTGGCTGCTGCGCGCGCCCATCGCCGAAACGCTGATCGGCCTCTATTTCAAGGAACAGGGCATCGCCTCCGAGGTCACGATCAGCCGGCTGGAATGGTCCGGCCTGGCGGGGCGCTTCGCGCTGGGCGATGCGCGCGCGCCCACCGTTTCGGCCGACGACGTGGAAGCGGTGTTCGACGATAGCGGATGGTTGCCCAGATTGATTGCGCTGCGCGTGGTGCATCCGGTGGTGCGCGCGCGCGTCGATGCGGACGGCACGGTCACCCTCCCCGATCTGCAAGCATGGATCGACAGGATCACGTCCGGCCCGGCGGGGCATTCGCGTTTCGTCAGCGACGCTCTCGTGGTGGATCTGCAGGACCTGCGCGCCATCGTGACGGCGCCGGGCGGCTTGCTCGACCTGGGCGGACAGGCGCGGATCGAGCGCGGGGCGCTCAGTTGGGCAGATGTGACGGCGCAGCCCACCGTGCTTTCGCGCAACGGACAGCTGTTGCGCGTGGCCGGCGCACACATGGTTGCGCGAGCACTGCCTGCGGGGCTTTCGGTGCACGCGCAGTTCGCCGGATCGCTCAATCACGACGCGTCTCGGCCGACGTTGCGAGCGGAAGGCGTAAAGGCTGTGCTGTCGGCCTCCGGCATTCGCTGGGACGGCCGCTCCGCAAGCGCGACCGCGGCGCAAATCCGGATCACCGCGCAGGACCTGCGCGCAGACGCGGCGCATGTCATCGTGCCCGACGTGCAGGCGACGCTCGCGAATATCCGAACCTCGCCCGCCGGCGCGTGGCAGGCCGACATACGCGGCCAGGCCACGGCGCGGACGGCGCCGTCCGACATGCAACGGCGCTTCGCGCGGATTCCGGTAGCGGGTGCGGACCGGGCGCTGGGCGACGCCTTCACGACCGCCACGCAAGCGATGACTCTGTCGGTTGCCGGACATGCGCATGGCGGCGGCAGCGCGTTCGGCATGCAACTCGCGGCGCCCGCGACACTGGCAGGCCGCGATGGCGCGAT
>JBQCFD010000120.1:0-18330 GCA_051959625.1 Rhizomicrobium sp. | reverse complement strand
CCGAGCAGCCGCAGCGCCGCCATGCCGCCGACCGTTCCGAGCGGCAAGCCGATGGTTGCAATGAAGGCGTCCCAGACCGATTTGAACAAGGCAGCCATGATGAGAAAGAGCAAAAGAATGGCGAGGCCGAAGTTCTTGCCCATGCTCCACAACGCATTATTCAGATGATCCGCAGCCGCACCGTAACTCACCGTGCCATCCGGCGGCAGGAGCTTGCGGATTTGGGGCTCGATTTCCGACTTCACAATGGACATGACGTTCTCGAGCGCCATGCCGCGCGGTGGTTGCAGATTGAGCGAGATGGTCCGGCGGCGATTGAGCCGGAAGGTTCCGCTTGGCGCCAGAACCCGCCGCGTGGAAACTAGATGGCTGAAGGGCACAATGCCGCCGCTTGGCGTCGCCACGGGCGCATCGCGAACCGCTTCCGGCGTCTTCAGTGCCTGGGACTTCAAGATCAGGAAGAGCTGCCGCTCACCGTCATATCGCTGCCCGACGTACAGACCCTCGCCAAGCGCCTGCACGATGCTTCCGACATCAGGGCGCGACCACCCCACCTCCGCAATCGACCGGTCATCGGGCTCCATCTTCAACTGCGGCTGGTCGTAATCCAGCGAGGGATTGGAGTTCACGACGCCTTCGGGAAATCGCTTCGCCAGCAGGTCGAAACCCTTGCGCGCGGCAAGGCGCATCGCCTTTTCGTCGTTCGACTGGATGGCGATGGAGATGCCGCCGCCCTGGTCGAAGCCTCCGAACAAAGAGCCCATTTGCGCGAATGCCTGCGCGTCGCCCAGATCCTTGATGACTTCGTTGCGGACGATCTTTTCGAGCTTGGGGAAATCGCTGTCATTGGGCACGCGAACAGCCATGTCCATGAAGCCGGGACCGTCCATCTTTACATAGTAGTTCAGGAGTTGCGGCTGCTTCTTGCCCTCCATGTAAGGCGTCAGGCGGTCGATGATGGGACGGGCGACTTCGCGATCCACCGCATCGACGGTCATGCTGGACGGAAGCTGGATGAACCCGTCGATAGCCGCACGCTTGACCTGGGGCAGGTAGTGGAGCGGCGGGATCAGGAGCCATGTCCCCACAACGGAACCCATGATCAATCCGCCGATCCAGAGGTGCCGTTTGCGCGGCGTGTCGGTCAAGTTCATCACGACGTCGGTGATGCGATGCCAGACATTCGCGAAGTCGGAGATCTTGGGGCGCGTTTTCAGGAACATGGCGGATGCCACCGGGACCACCGTAATCGCGACGAACAGCGAACAGAACACCGCGAAAGCGATCGTCAGCGAGAGATCCGCGAAAAGTTGTCCCTCGACATCCTTGAGAAAGATTACCGGCACAAAGATCGCGACGTTCGTCGCGGTGGAGGCGAGCAGGGCGCCCCAAACCTGATCCGTCCCGGTCTGTGAAGCTTCGGCTGCTGGCATGCCGCGCTCTCGAAGCCGCAGGATGTTCTCGAACGCCACGATGGCGGCGTCCAGCACCATGCCGGTGGCAAATGCGAGCCCCGCCAGCGAAATCACGTTCAACGTGCGGCCGGCCATATTGAGGAGGATTACCACCGCAAAGAGGCAAATCGGGATTGCCGACGAGATGATCAGCGTGCCACGCCATTCGCGCATAAAGAACCACAGCCCCCCGACGGCCAGCAGGATTCCGATGACCAGATCCGAAGTGACCATGCCGACCGCCTGGTCGATGAAATGCGACGGATCGAACGAGTACTGCAGCTTCACGCCTTGCTCTTTCGCCGGACCGTCATTGATCTTCTGAAGTTCATCCTTCACCGCGTTGACGGTCGCCAGAACGTTGGCGCCCGTAGCGCGAAACACCTGGATGCCAAGCGCCGGATTGCCGTTCTGATACGCGAAGCCCTGCGCCTTGCTGCGCCCGATATGCACCTCGGCGATGTCACCCAGATGCACGGGCTTCCCGTCGCGCCATTCGAGGACGAGGTCCTTCAGTTGCGAGACCGAATAACGGCCGCGATATTCAAGACCGTAGCTGCGCCGTCCCACGTCGATGGTGCCGCCCGATACGTCCTCCGACCCGCTGATCTGCTGCGCCATCTTCGGAATCTGGATGCCGAGTTCCGCCGCCCGCACCGGATCGAACACAATGTCGATTTCCGCATTGCCGCCGTTCGCATTGATCTGCGCGCTGCCGACGCCGGGCACTGCTTCGAGACGCGGTATCACCACGTCCTTCAGGAATTGCGTGTAGGAATTCACATCCCGCTTGTTGCCGGGAAGCTTCTGCATGAAGACGTAGATCAGGGTCGCATTGGCGTCCTGTGTGCTGGCGAGCTGAATGAACGGCTTTTGCGCGTCCGCGGGCAAAGGCGGAAGCCGGTTGAGACGTCCGACAACATCCACCAACGTGCTTTGCATATCGGTGCCGAGCGCGAAGGTAAGCTGGACGTAGCCGCCGCCATTGTTGGCAAAACCGTCCATCTCCTGAAGGCCGGGGATGCCCTGGAGGACATCCTCTTCCGGCTGGACGATTTGCGACTCCACTTCGCGCGGCGTTTCCGCTCGCCAGTCCGTCTCGATACCGATCGACGGCCTGTCGATATCCGGAAACAGCTGTATCGGCAAAGCGTTCAGCGCGAACGCGCCGAACAGAATTGTAACGGCGATCCCCACGGCCACAGCAGCCGGATTCTTGATGCTGATCGCAGTCAATGCCCGCATGGCTCCCTCACCGGCAAATCACCGCATCCCGAAGGTGCCTGTAATTACTCAGGAATGTGGCGTCACAAGGACGTGAGGCAACATGAATTGTTATGCAGAATCGTGGTGGCCGGGGCGTGTGGCGGGCGGGGGTATCGAACTAGTCCCGGCATGACGCACGAATGCCAAGCAATGCGGGCTATGTTAGGATTCGAATAGTGAGGCGGAGGATGGGCAGATGACAATTCAGCTTAAGATCAACGGCGTAAGCCATGACCTGGACGTCGAGCCCGACGCGCCCCTCCTCTGGGTCATTCGCGACGAGGTTGGGCTTACCGGCACCAAGTTCGGCTGCGGAATTGCTCAATGTGGCGCCTGTACCGTGCATATCAACGGGCAGGCGCAACGCAGTTGCGTGATTCCGGTATCATCGGTTGCTGGCGCCGAGATAACCACCATCGAGGGGCTGGGTGCTGCTGGGCTGACGCCCGTGCAGCAGGCCTGGATCGACCATCAGGTGCCGCAATGCGGTTATTGCCAGTCAGGCATGATCATGGCGGTCAGCGCCCTGCTGAAAACAAACCCGAATCCCACCGATGAGGATTTGGCAAGCGCCATTACGAACATCTGCCGATGCGGAACCTATCCTCGCATTCGTGCAGCAGTCCGCTCTCTGGCCCAGGCGTAAAAACAATGACTTCGACACGCAGAATGGTCCTCCTCGGCGGCCTGGGTGCAGCCGGCGCGCTCGTCGTCGGATATGCCGTCTGGCCGAGCCACCGTCTTGCGCGCACCAATGCGCTTGCCGCCAGGCCGGGCGAACAGTTCATCAACAACTGGATCAAGATTGCAAAGGACGGCACCGTCACGGTCGTCGTGCCTCATGCCGACATGGGCACGGGGATCTACACGGCTCTTCCGCAAATGGCGGCGGAAGAACTCGACGCCGACTGGAGCACTGTTCGCGTCGAAGCCGCGCCGAGCGACACCTTGGTCGCCAATGGAGCGCTGGCAGAAGGCTTCATTCTGGGGAGCCGCAACATGGGTCCGGAGGACATTCCGGCTTTCTTGCGCGGCGTGGTGGCGAACAGCTTCCGTTCGATCGCGGACTTCATGGATCTGCAGGTCACAGGCGGATCGTCGGCCGTGCGCGCGACAGGTGTGTATGGCATGCGCGTTGCGGGTGCCGCCGCGAAAGAAATGCTCGTCAAGGCCGCTGCGGCGCGCTGGAACGTGCCGCCCCAGGAATGCAGTACCAAAAGCAGTCGGGTCAGGCACGCTGCGAGCGGCAGAAGTCTCGGCTATGGAGAACTCGTAAGCGAAGCGGCCGCCTATTCTCCCTCTTCGAGTCCATCGCTGAAGCCCCGATCGCAGTATACGCTGGTGGGAACGTCCGTTCCCCGCGTCGATATTCCGACGAAGGTCAACGGTGCCACGCATTATGGCCTCGATGTAAGCGTGCCGGGCATGGCCTACGCCGCCATAAAGATTTCTCCAGTCTTCGGAGGAAAGCTGAAAGCCGTATCCGTCGCCGACGTGCTGAAGCGGCGCGGCGTGCAGAAAGTCGTGCAGCTTGATGATGCGGTCGTCGTGATTGCCGACCGGTTTTGGCGCGCGCGCGACGCCGTCGCCGCTCTCGATCCGGTGTTTGACTATGGCGCAAGCGGCGCGGTGACATCCGCCGACATAACCGCGACCCGCGTGAGCGCGCTGAAAGGCAACGGTCTCAAATCCGATCTCAAGCTCGGCAACGGCGCGGACGCGTTGACCTCCGGGCGTTTGGTCGAGGCTACCTACCACGTTCCCTATCTGGCGCATGCCGCGATGGAGCCGGTAAACGCGACGGCGCTGTACAAAGACGGTGCACTGGAGGTCTGGGCAGGAACGCAGGACGGTCTCGGCTCGCGCGCACATTGCGCGAAAGTGGCTGGCTTGCCGATGGAGAAGGTGACCTTCCATCTTCAATCTGTGGGCGGCGCGTTCGGACGCAGGCTGCCGGGCCTCTACAACTTCCTCGAATATGCCGTGCGCACGGCCATGGCCGTTCCGGGCACGCCAGTGAAGCTCGTCTTCACGCGGGAACAGGACATGCAACACGATTTCTACCGGCCGAATGTGATGAGCCGGTTCCGGGCGTCCCTCGATCCTTCGGGCATGCCTGTCGCGTGGGTCAACGACTACGCGGGAGACGAGGGTGCGAACCCGGAAGCGCACATCGTCTATGAGATACCGAACCAGGCGATCAACGCAGCGCAGGTGAAGACGCACGTGCCGACCGGACCGTGGCGCAGCGTCGAGGCGTCGTGGCATGGCTTCTTTGTGGAGAGCTTCGTCGATGAACTGGCACACGCCGCGAAGATGGATCCGGTTGCCTATCGCCTGGCGCTTTTGAAAAATCGCCCCCGGCATGCGGCGGTTATCCGGACTGCGGCGAAAGCTGCCGGCTGGGATTCGCCATTGCCGGCAGGGCAGGCGCGCGGCATCGCGATGTTCGAGTCCTTTCAAACCATCGTGGCGGAAGTGGCGCAGATCACGGTTGGCCCAGCGGGGCATGTGACCGTCAACCGGGTGGTTTGTGCGGTCGACTGTGGCATGGCGGTGAATCCGGACGGCCTGAAGGCGCAGATGGAAGGCGGCATCATTTACGGTCTCAGCGCGGCACTGAACGGCGCGATCACCATCGACAAGGGTGCAGTCGTTCAATCGAATTTTCCGGACTACGAGGTTATTCGCCTGGCGGACTGCCCCGACATCGACGTCCACATCGTCGAGAGCGACGGGCCCGTTGGAGGCGCCGGCGAACCTGGCACCCCGCCAATTGCGCCCGCTGTTGCCAACGCGGTATTTGCCGCGACGGGGGTCCGCATTCGCGAGCTTCCCGTGGGCATCGTTTCATCGAACGGCACTGCCCAGAAGGCGGCCGGCCTCTGACGGGCACTGTTAGCCATATTCATCCTTTGCCTTAGTGGCTTGCGCTAATGGGTTGAGGCGCCTACTCTTTTGATCGAATTTGGTCCGGGGCAGGGATGAACCGCTTTCGCATTGTGGCGGCCGTGGGGCTGTCGTGTTTCTTCGCATCCGGCGCAGCATGGGCCGGCGATGCTCGTGGAACGTCGAACGATCAGGTCGCCTATTTCCAGACCAAGAACATCTTCCATTCCGGACTGCGCGACACACACACCGTCGCGCTTACCTTCGACGACGGTCCCAATGCCCACACCCGCGCGGTTCTCGACGTACTGAAGGCGCATGACGTCAAAGCAACGTTTTTCATCGTCGGCAGGATGGCGCACGCCTATCCGGAGGTTCTCCGGCGGATCGCTGCCGAGGGCCATTTGCTTGCCAACCACAGCGCCACGCACGCGTTGTTGGGCAAGCGCTATGTCAATCATCCGGAAATGCTCATCGATCAGATCCGGACCGTGGACAACTACATTCGTCCGCTGATGCCGGCGAACGCCAAATTCTATTTCCGGGCGCCCTATGGCTCCTGGCGTTCGCAGCATGCGGCCGTGCTCAACGCCGATCCGGTCCTCAAGCAGTATGTCGGACCGATTTATTGGGATATCGGCGGCGATATCACCATGAGCCGCGACGGATACATCCTGAGTTCGGCAGACTGGGATTGCTGGCACAAGCATTGGGACGCCGACACCTGCGCGAAGGGATATCTGCGCGAGACGCGACGCAAGGACGGCGGCGTGGTGCTGATGCACTGCATCCACAGCCAGTCGGCCGCGCTGGTGGATGATGTCGTCACCGCGCTCCAGCAGGAGGGCTACCGTTTCGTCCGTCTAGATCAGATTCCGGACTACAAGCAGTACGAAACGCCTCTTGCGCCTCCGGTGGCGATTGCATCCGCAGGCAACGTGCACGCGGCGCGCTAGCATATTTCATCCAGATTTTGCCTCGCCGCGGCGGTTGCGCGGCACGCCCAGTTGCGCCACGCTGATTGCGTAGCTGGCGGGTGGGAATCATGAAAAGAACTGCGTTTGTCGCTGCGATCTGTTTCGCGCTTTCATCTGGTTTCGCGTTGTCCGCTCCGGCAAAGCCCGCGGGCGGGCTGACGTTCGCGGTTTCGTTTCCCGCTTCGCGAAGCGCCGCGCCGCTCGATGGCCGGATCATGCTGCTGCTCTCCACCGATCCTGCCAAGGAACCTCGCAAACAGATATCACCGGACGAGCCGCTGAAGGCGCCCTTCATGTTCGGCATGAACGTCGAGGGCCTCAAGCCGGGTGCGGCCGCGGTTCTGGATTCCTCCGCCTTCGGCTGGCCGACGCAGAGCCTCAGCGGCCTGAAGGCCGGCGACTATTATGTGCAGGCAGTGCTCAATCGCTACGAAACGTTCCATCGTGGCGACGGCGCCGTCATCAGTCTGCCGCCGGACAAGGGCGAGGGGCAACAATGGGAGATCAAGCCCGGCAACCTTTATTCAAAGCCCGTAAAGATCCACATCGATCCCGCCCAGCCGGCGCGCGTGGCGATCGTTCTCGACCAGGAGATACTCCCGATTCCGGCGAAGAAAGACTCCGTCTTCGTCCGCCATGTGATGATCAAGAGCGAATTGCTTTCGAGGTTCTGGGGTCGGCCGATGTATATCGGCGCGCACATCTTGCTGCCCTACGGCTTCGACCAGCATCCCAACGCGCATTTCCCGCTCATGGTCTTCCACGGTCATTTTCCGGATGACATCTCCGAATTTCGCACCACGCCGCCGGATCCCAATCTGAAGCCCGACTATTCCGACCGTTTCCATCTCGCGGGCTATAACCGTATCCAGCAGCAGGAAGCCTACGCATTCTACAAGAAATGGATTTCGCCCGGCTTCCCGCGATTCATCGTGATTGAGATCGAGCACGCCAATCCCTATTACGACGATAGTTATGCGGTGAATTCCGCCAATCTCGGCCCCTATGGCGATGCCATCAACAAGGAGCTGATCCCCTATATCGAGAAGAAATATCGCGGCATCGGGCAAGGTTGGGCGCGCTTCACCTATGGCGGCTCGACCGGCGGCTGGGAAGCTCTGGCCACGCAGGTGTTCTATCCCGACATGTACAACGGCACGTTCGCAGCCTGCCCAGATCCCATCGACTTCCACGCCTACACGGTGGTCAATCTCTATTCCGACAAGAACGCCTACACGCTCAAGGGGCAGGCCTATTCCGTCGAACGCCCGGCGATGCGGAACTATCTGGGCGAAGTCTTCACCACCCAGCGCGCCGCCAACTACATGGAGCTCGTTCAAGGCGATCGCGGGCGGTCCGGCGGGCAATATGACATCTGGCAAGCCGTGTTCGGTCCGAAGGGAAGTGACGGTTATCCGAAACCGATCTTCGACAAGGTGACCGGAGACATCGATCCATCGGTCGCCGGCTATTGGCGCGATCATTACGACCTGACGCATATCATCGTGCGCGATTGGGCGACTCTCGGTCCGAAGCTGACGGGCAAGATCCACATCTATGTGGGGACGGGCGACACTTATTATCTGACGGACGCCGTCTACTACGCGCAGGATGCGCTGGAGAAGCTCAAGAACCCCGCTTTCGGCGGCCAAATCGACTATGGCGACCGGGCGGAGCATTGCTGGAACGGCGACCATACGCTCGCCAACGCCTATTCGCGGCTGCACTATGACTTCCAATATCTGCCGAAGATCATGGCGCGCATCCAGGCGACGGCTCCGAAAGGCGCCGATCTCACAAGCTGGAGATATTGAGGCCTACTTTTCGGAGAACCATTTCTCCTCGCGGAATTCGCTGCCGAGGAGATCGTTGATCTGGCGTTTCAACTGCGCGCGACTGTCGTTCGCCATGTAGACGCGCCGCGCGGCGACGACGAACACGCATCCGAACGAGCGCTTGCGTTCCAGCGCTCGCAACCTGTCTTCCAGTCGCCAAAGGGTCCTGTTCCGTTTGTAGAGTCGCCGCTCGATGGACACGATCTGCGGTTCCGACAGCTGGGGAAACCTGCCGCGGATGGCATTCAGCGCCGCCAATTCCTGCGTAACGCTCGCGCGCTTGGCGGGATCGGGGATGTTCTCCTGCTTGATCTGCAGAATTGTGATCCGATCGATTATATCGCCGGGCGAAACGGGAGCGTCGATCCTCATGGCTACGCCACCGACTGAAGGCTGTCATGGACAGCATCGCCCGCCGTGTCGCGGAGGGCCTGCGCAACCCGCTGCATGACGCCGGCCCAATCGCCCGCCTCGCTTTGGCGGAACAGGCGCATCGTCGGATACCAGGGGCTGTCCTCCCGTTCGAGCAGCCAGCGCCAATCGGGCACCTGCTTGAGCAGCACCCAGACCGGCCTGCCCATCGCCCCGGCGAGATGGGCGATCGCCGTATCTGAGGTGATCACCAGATCGAGATTGGCGATTATCGCAGCGGTATCGACGAACGCATCGGTCTCGTCGAAGGAGATGCTCGGCCGCTCCACGGTCATGTCCTGCGGCACGCGTTCCAGTTGGTCCATGCCGTCATGCTTCTGCAGGCTCAAGAGGCGCACGCCATCGATGGCTGCTATCGGCTGAAATTCGCGCAGCGGAATCGAGCGTCCCCGGTCGATGCGCGGCGCAGGATTGCCCTGCCAGCAGACGCCCACTTTGAAACCATGGTTGCCGAGGCGTTCGCGCCAGATCTCGGTGCGCGCGGGCTCTGCGTGGAGATATGGGATATCCGGCGCGAACGCCTCGCTCGTCAGGTTGAGCGCGTGTGGGACGCTCATCAACGCAAGCTGATGGTCCGCGGCGGGAGGCGGCGCGCTGGAATCCGCAAGCTCGACGCCAGGGGCGATATCCGACAGCAAACGGTGCAGCTTCTTCTTGACGCGCAGTATCACATGCGCGCCGTTGCGCGAGAAATGCCGGGCAAAGCGCGCGAACTGGATGACGTCGCCGAATCCCTGCTCGCCGAACAACAGGATTCGCCGCCCCTGAACCGTTTCTCCTTTCCATTCGGGCGCAACACGGTCCAACTTTACCGCCGCTGCATTTGTCTTGTCGAAACGCGCTTCATAGTTGCGCCAACCGTTCTTCCAGTCACCTCGCAGCAATTGCAAAAGACCGAGATTCCAGCGCGCTTCCGCGAACTCGGGATCGAGCGCCATCGCGCGCTCATAGTCGGCCGCGGCGGCGTCAAGGCGCAGGAGCGCGCGCTGTACGAAGCCGCGGTTGTTACGGGCCGCCGCGAAACCTGGCCGGGCGGCGAGGGCAGCATCGTGGCTCGCGAGCGCATCGTCGAGACGCCCCGCATCTGCGAGGATGTTTCCGCGCGTGGTGAGCAAGACGGCGTCACCCGTGCGGTGTGCCAGCGCGCGATCAATGCTCGCCAGCGCTTCCTCGTCGTCGCGCAAGGCGTTCAGGGCATTCGCCAGGCCGTGATGCGCGTCCGCCGAAGACGGATCGAGTTCTATCGCTTTTCGGTAACTTGCTTCGGCTTCTTTCCATCGCTGCAATCCTTCCAGCACGCGGCCGCGATTGAAACAGGCTTCGGCGTAATCGGGTCTCAACTGGATGGCCCGGTCGTAACGCGCGATGGCTTCCGCCGACCGTCCGAGAAGGCTCAAGGCATTGGCGCTGTTGCACAGGCAGTGCGGATAATCCGGACGCAGCGCCAGCGCGCGGTCGTATTCCGCAAGGGCTTCGTCGAGCCGTGCCGCATTTTTCAGCGCGGTGCCAAGATTGTTGCGCGCTTCCGGGGAGTCCGGATCGATCTGCAGGGCACGCCGGATCTGGCGCACGGCGTCGTCATATTCCCGCTGTTGCAGATAGACGGCGCCGAGCATGTGCGCGGCGCCGAAATGCCGTGGAGCGGACTTCAAAACGCTACGATACAAACGCGCGGCGCGGGAGAAGTCGCCGTTCCGGTGAAGGGCAAGAGCCTTCTCGAACTTTTCCCGTTCGCCGACCATCAGCCCCCACGTCGTCGTTCGAATAGAAACCCTTCGATATTTGGGATGCCAATTCGCATCGACAATCGCTCTTCCGATTCATCTGTTGAAATTTCAGTGAAATTGATAACGCCCGCGAACATGCGCGAACGCATGAAACGCGACATGCCGAGCTATGCGCTCAAGTCATATGTTCAACCGAGCTTGTTTCCGCGCCGTCGTGACGGCGCGCGGCGAAGTCGCACCACTCGAGTTCAAAAAGTGATCGCGCGCGCGTGGGCGCGGGGGTTGAAAAAGCAGCGCCGTCGATTACCGCCCGTGATGCTGCATTTTTATGCATGGCTGGCGGATGGGGTGAGATTCGAACTCACGGGACCCTTGCAGGCCCGCCGGTTTTCAAGACCGGTGCCTTAAACCGCTCGGCCACCCATCCGCGTCCCGCGCTGCCTAGGCCGAACTGCCCATCGGCGCAAGCGGGGCGGTTGATGCTGGTGCGCGGCCTCGCTTACGGTGCTTGAACAGGGTGTTGATTCCACTGGATGCTCAAAAAAGCGCGCAGGTTTGGAACAGTTGTGGCCGTGGCAGGGTTTGCTGCGGCCTGCGCATCCACGCCCCCCTCCGAGACCGGTGTTCGCGTCCCGCCCAGTGCGGGTGTCTACAAGATCGGCAATCCCTACCAGATCGACGGGACCTGGTACTATCCGCACGAGCAGCCGGACTATGACGAAACCGGCATCGCCTCCTGGTACGGTCCCACCTTTTACGGCCATCGGACCGCAAATGGCGAGATGTATGACGGTAGCGCATTCACCGCGGCTCATCGCACATTGCCCATGCCCGTGAATGTTCGCGTGACCAATCTGGACAACGGCAAGTCCATCGTCGTGCGCGTCAATGACCGAGGCCCCTACGCCAAGGGGCGCATCATCGACTTGTCGGAAGCAGCCGCGCGGGCGCTCGACGTCATTCGCACCGGGACGGCGCGTGTCCGCGTCACCTATCTTGGGCGCGCCGATGTCGGGCCGGGCGCGGTACCACCGCCTGAAACCCCACCGGAGATCGTCGCGGCCGTTCCAGCGGCTCCAACAACCAAAGTCGATACCTCTGCTCTGAACGTGGTGCCGGGAGCAACCGTCGCGCCGCCTGTCCAGGTGGCGGAGATGCCCGCACCCAGCGCCGCCTTGTCTGTTCCCGCCCAGGCGCCGGACACCCAGGTCACCGGCCAGGTGCAGAACGTGCCGGTTCCCGCCGCCACACACCTCTACATCCAGGTCGGCGCGTTCTCGAGCGAAGCCAATGCGGCGCGACTCAGGGCGCAGTTCTCCGGCGCCGGCGATCTCAAAATCTCGCCGATCGTCCGCAACGGGCAAAAGCTCTTTCGTGTGCGCAGCGGACCTTACGACAATGTCGCAGAGGCCGATGCGGCGTTGGCCAAGCTGACGGGTCTTGGTAATAACGATGCGCAGATCGTGGTCGACCGTTGAACGATTCTGCCGAATCATTCCCAGCCCCAGGAGTGCTCCGTTGATGCGGATTACAACTCTATTAGCTTTCACTGCTGCGCTCGTCTTTGCGCTTCCCGCGCAAGCCGAGATTTCGACCTCCGCGGAACACGGCCTGCTGATGGACGGCGTGACGGGGCAGATTTTGTGGGCGAAGGCGGCCTACACGCCGATGCCGCCGGCCTCCATGAGCAAGCTCATGACGCTGGAGCTCTTGTTTCAGCGGCTGAAGGACGGCCGGGTGAAGCTCACGGACACATTTCCCGTCTCCGAGAATGCCTGGAAGACGGGAGGCTCGAAGATGTTCGTTTCCGTCGGCAGCCGCGTCCCGGTGGAAGATCTGATCCGGGGCGTCATCATCGAATCCGGCAATGACGCCTGCGTGGTAATCGCGGAGGCGCTTGGCGGGACCGAGGACGGGTTCGTCGCCATGATGAACAAGCGCGCCAAGCAGCTCGGACTCGACCAGTCGCATTTCGTCAATCCGGATGGATTGCCCGAGCCTCCGGGGCAGGCGATGTCCGCACTCGATCTCGCCAAGCTCGCGCGGCACCTGATCTATGGCTATCCGCAGTACTATCACTACTTCGGCGAGAAGAGTTTCGTGTGGAACGGCATCACCCAGCAGAACCGCGACATGGTGATGGACAAGCTGCCCGGCGGCGACGGCCTCAAGACTGGCCATACCGATGCCGCGGGCTATGGCATTACCGCATCCGCCAAGCAGGGCAATGAGCGGCTGATCCTCGTGCTCAATGGCCTGCGCTATCCCGATCTCGACAATGCCAGCCCTGCGCGGCAGGACTGGATCGCGGAGCGCCGGCGCAGCGACGAAGCCGCCCGCATTCTCGGCCTCGCGTTCCGCGAATTCCGCACATACACGATCCTGCCCGGCAACAAGCCCGTTTCGAACGCCACCGTTTGGCAGGGTACAGCGGACACGGTCCCGCTGGTGACGGGCAAGCCTTTGAATGTCACGCTGCAGGTGGACTCCCGGCCGGGATTGAAGATGCACGTGAGCTATGATGGTCCGGTGAAGGCGCCGATCGCCAAGGGTCAGCGCATCGGCACGCTCGAGGTCACCGCACCGGAATTTCCCGGGATGAAGGTGCCGCTCTACGCCGCGAATTCGGTGGAGCGCGCCGGACTCTTCGGCCGCGTCTTTCTCGGTATCCGTCACATGATCACCGGGCACTGACCTGTCGTGACCCCGCGATTCATCACGCTTGAAGGCGGGGAAGGGACCGGAAAATCCACGCAGGCGAAACGCCTGGCCGGGACATTGCAGGTCAAAGGCATCGCGAGCGTCGTGACACGCGAGCCCGGCGGTTCGCCCGGCGCCGAACAGATCCGCGATCTGCTGGTGCATGGCGAGCCCGGCCGCTGGAGTCCGGTAACCGAAACGCTTCTGGTTTTCGCCGCGCGCGTGGATCACATCGAACGGACGATCCGTCCGGCGCTCGCGGCGGGCAAATGGGTGATCTCCGACCGCTTCACGGATTCCACCTATGCCTATCAGGGCGTAGCGCGCGGCGTGGATCGCGAGATCATCCGCCGCGTGCAATCCGCCGCCATCGGCGACTTCAAGCCCGACCTTACGCTGGTTCTCGATCTGCCGGTCGCTGTTGGCCTCGAACGGGCAAAAGCACGCGCTGGAGCGGAGAACCGCTTCGAGCGTTTCGACGCCGGTTTCCATGAAAAGCTGCGCAAAGCATTCTCCGACATCGCCAGGCGCGAGAGCGGACGCTGCGTCCTGCTGGATGCGGGCGGCGGCGAAGACGAGGTTGCCGATTTGATCTGGCAAACCGTGGCCAAACGCTTCAGTCTGTAGCCCATGGCCCGCAAGAAACAGGACACCGCGCCGCAGGTCGAAGCGCACGATCCGCGCCGGACGTTCTCGCTCGTCGGACATCGCGCGGCGCTGGCGACCGCTGCGCGCGCCATCCGCACGGGGCGCGCGCCGCAGGGCTGGCTGATCAGCGGGCCGCCCGGCGTTGGCAAAGCGACATTCGCGTTCCGCATCGCTCGCTATCTTCTCGCTTTTGGCGCGACAGATCGCGGCCCGGAAGATCTTTCCGTTCCTGATAACGATCCGACGGCGGTGCAGATCACGGCGGGCGGACATCCGGGGTTGCTCGTTCTGCAACGCGGCATCAATCCCAACACCGGCAAGCCGATGACGGTGCTGGGCGTCGACGAAGTGCGCAAGCTTCACGGTTTCTTCGGTATGACTTCGGGGGCCGGCGGCTGGCGTATCGCCATTGTCGACACCGCAGATGACATGAACGATGCCGCGGCAAACGCACTTCTCAAGGCATTGGAAGAACCGCCGCCGCGCGCGATGCTGATGCTGCTTTCGAACGCGCCCGGACAATTGCTGCCGACGATCCGTTCCCGTTGCCAGCGCCTCGATCTCAGGCCGCTCTCCTCCGCGGAGTTGTCGGCGGAGCTGAAACGGCAATTGCCGGATATCCCCGATGAGGAACGCGCGGCACTGGTGCGGATTGCCGGCGGCTCCATCGGCGCGGCGCTGACGCTGGCGGATGATGACGGGCTTGCACTCGCGCAGGATGCCGAACGCCTGATCGACCGTGCGGCCTCGCCGGATATTTCCGCCACATTGGCACTGGCCGACAGGCTCGCGCGCGTCAATGAGGGCACAGATCGCCTGGGCAGGTTCCTCATCGAAGCGTTGGCCAATCGCATCCGCGACCGCGCGATGGCAGGCGGTGCGGGGCTCGATCGCTGGACCGACCTGCTCGAAAAGCTCACGCGGTCGTTCAATCGGACCGCTGCGTTGCATTTGGACCCGCGCCAGACGATCCTTTCGGCGGACAAGGCCATCGGGGACACGGCGCGCCGCCGCGCGCTATAGAGTTTTCATGCTCGTCGACTCTCATTGCCATCTGGACTTTCCCGAATTCGCGCCGGAGCTCGACCAGGTCGTCGGGCGCGCCCGCGACGCCGGCGTGAAGACCTGCGTCTCCATTGGCACGACGCTGGCAAAGTTTCCGCAAGTGCTGGCGGTGGCCGAGCGGTTCGAAAATGTTTGGTGCTCGGTCGGGATCCATCCGCATGAGGCCGAGCCCGAACTCCTGGAAAGCGCCGCGCCGCTGATCGAGCGCGCGCAACATCCCAAAGTCGTCGGCATCGGCGAAACGGGGCTCGATTTCTACTACAATCATTCGCCGCGCGCGCCGCAGATTGCGAATTTCCGCGCCCATATTGCGGCGTCGCGGGAGCTGGGGCTTCCCTGCATCGTCCACACGCGCAACGCCGATCCCGAAACCGTCGACATCCTGCGCGACGAAATGGAGAAGGGTGCTTTCAACGGCCTTATCCATTGCTTCACCGGCACCCAAATGCTGGCGGACGCGGCATTGGAACTTGGTTTCTTCATTTCGGTTTCCGGCATCGCGACCTTCAAGAAATCCGACGAATTGCGCGCCGTGCTGAAGACGGTGCCGCTGGAGCGGCTCTTGGTCGAGACGGACGCGCCCTATCTGGCGCCCATGCCCTATCGCGGCAAGCGCAACGAGCCCGCCTTCGTCGTCAATACCGCGGCGATGCTCGCCGAATTGAAGGGCGTCAGCGCCGACGAACTCGCGCGCGCGACCACGGACAATTTCTTCCGGTTGTTCACCAAGGCGAAGCGCCCGCAATGACGCTCGAGGTCACGATCCTCGGCTGCGGTTCTTCCAGCGGTGTGCCGCGGCTGGGCGGGCCGGACGGCGCGGGCGACTGGGGCGCGTGCGATCCGAGCAATCCGAAGAACCGGCGCTCGCGCTGCTCGATTCTGGTGCGCCGACGATCGCAAGGCGGCGAAACCGCCGTGCTGGTCGACACCTCTCCCGATCTGCGCGAACAGTTGCTGCGCGCGCGTTGCGGCAGGCTCGACGCCATCCTCATCACGCACGACCACGCCGATCAGACGCACGGCATGGACGATGTGCGCGCGATTGCCTACGCAAAGCGAAAGCGCATCGACCTCTACACAGACAGGGCCGCGCTCCACGACATCAGGAAGAAGTTCGGTTACATCTTCGAGACGCCGCCCGGCAGCGGATATCCGCCCATCATAACCGCGCATGAATTGCCGCAGCCGTTCGATGCGATGGACGTCGCGGGCGAGGGCGGCGCCATCCCGGTGTGCCCGTTCCTTCAGGGTCACGGCCGGATCCATTCGCTCGGTTTCCGCTTCGGCCCGATTGCCTATTCGAGCGACGTGAACGAGCTCGACGAAGCCGCTTTCTCGGCGCTGGAAGGTGTCGAGTGCTGGATCGTGGACGCGCTGCGGCACGATCCCCACCCGACGCATGCCAACGTGGACACCGCGCTGCAGTGGATCGCGCGCGTGAAGCCCAAGCGCGCCATTCTCACCAATCTGCACATCGATCTCGATTATGAGAGTCTGAAGCGAGTGCTGCCACCGGGAGTCGAGCCCGCCTATGACGGGATGACGATCGCGATCTGAATATCCGTCTGTTCCAGATTTCGTGGCGCGTTGCCGCTGATGCTACGACGGATGGTATTTGTTCCACAAAATGAGGGGGGTACCGCCCCCCACCCGAAGGTCCTGAAAAAACAAAACCCGCCAGACGATGGCGGGCGTCACGCCTCCGGGCGCAATTCCAGAGTTGGAAAAACTGTACACCCCCACCGTTACGCTCGTCAAATAATTATTCTCACGTTCAGGAAAATCCGCTGACGCATAATCTGATCTAATAACCGCGACTTAGGGGGACATATGACTCGCGCCACAATGCTTCTCGCAGCCGCTGCCGGAATTTTCTTTGCGGCCTCGGCCCACGCCGCGGACACGCTCAAACATCAGGTGGACGATTGGCGCGCGGCGCATGAGCCCCAAATCATCGGCACATTCGATACGCTTCTGCGCTTTCCGAGTGTCGCCGCCGATCCGGCGGGTGTGGCCGAGGCGGGGGCGTGGCTGCAGGACCAGCTGAAGGCGCGCGGGTTTGAGACGGCGCTCCTCAGCGTGCCGGACTCCCGGCCGGTGGTGTACGGATATCTGGCCGTGCCGGGCGCGAAACGCACGGTCGTTTTCTACGCGCACTATGACGGCCAGCCGGTGACGCCTTCGCAATGGGCGACCCCGCCATTCGATCCGGTGATGCGCAGCGCGCCGCTCTCCGACAATGGCAAGGCCGTCGACTGGAAGAACACGACGCCGCCCTACAATCCCGAATGGCGGCTCTATGGCCGCTCGACCGGCGACGACAAGATCTCCGAGCTTGTCTTCCTCGAAGCCTTCGATGCGTTGAAGGCGATCGGCAAGAAACCTTCGGTCAACATCAAGGTGGTGTGGGAAGGCGAGGAGGAAGCAGGCTCGACGCATCTGGCCGATATCCTGCGCGCGAACAAGGACAAGCTCGGCTCCGATCTCTGGCTGATCGGCGACGGGCCTGTTTATCAATCGGGAAGCCCGCTGATCTATTTCGGCGCGCGCGGCACCGTTGGCTTCGACGCCACGGTGTACGGACCGGTCAAGGCGCTGCACGACGGGCACTATGGCAACTGGGTGCCAAACCCCGCCGCGCGCGTGGCAGTACTGATCGCGGAGATGCGCGGACCGGACGGCCACATCCTCATTCCGGGCTTCAACAGCGACGTACGACCTGAAACGAAAGCCGAGCGCAATGCAATTGCCGCGCTCCCGCCGGTCGAAGACAAACTGAAGAAGGAATTCGAGATCGCGCACAGCGAGCAGGGCGACAGCCTGATGAACGCGATCATGCGGCCGGCGCTCAACATCCGCGGCATCCGCGCAGGCAAGGTGGGCGGCGAGGCGGCGAACGCCATCCCGGTCGACGCGGAGGTCTCCATCGATTTCCGGCTGGTGCCGAACCAGACGCCGGAAGGCGTGCGCGCGAAGCTCGAAAATTTCCTGCGCGCCAAAGGCTGGACCATCGTGGACAAGGAACCTGATGAAGCCACGCGGCTTGCGCATCCCAAGATCATCAAGATCGACTGGGAAGACGGCTATGCGGCGTTCCGCTCCGATATGTCGTCGCCCGCGGCGCTGGCGGTGATCGCCGCAGCGGGCAACGCCTCGGACCAGCGCGTCGCGGTGGTGCCCACGCTGGGCGGCAGCGTGCCGCTCTATGTGTTCGACAACATCTTCCACACGCCGCTGATCGGCCTGCCGGTGTCCAACCATGATGACAACCAGCACGCCGCGAACGAGAATATCCGCTTGCAGAATGTGTGGGACGGTATCGATACTTACGCCGCGA
>JBQCFD010000119.1:0-2919 GCA_051959625.1 Rhizomicrobium sp. | reverse complement strand
AGGAATCCTAGGTCAGGTCTTGGCTGCATAGTTTTCCCTCCCTACGATCTAGCCCGCCCAAAGCACTTTGGGATTACTTTATAACCGTCATGGCCAGGCTTGTCCCGGCCATCCATTTTCCAGAAGCGGTGCAAGTATTGTTCGGCCTCTGGAAAATGGATGGCCGCCACGCGGGCGGCCATGACGAAAGTGGTTGGTTTTGGGACTAAACCTCCAACACCGGCGACCAAGCATATCTCACATCGGGCAGTTGTTCTTCGTTGCGGTGGCCGTCCGTGCGCTCCACCGCTTCCAGCCCGTGGCGCTCGTAGAATCGCCGCGCGCCCTTGTTGGCCTGGAAGGTCCACAGGTCGAAACCGCCGGGGCGTTGGTATTTCACATGATCGAGCAGCGCCGTACCGATGCCGCGGTTTTGCTGCGCCGGATCGACATGGAGTTGCATCAGGCAATCGTCCTTCAGGCAGGCCAGCCCAATGACGCGCCCGTCAACCACCGCCACCCACATCTCGTCGTCCATGATGCGCTCGGCAATATAGGCGCGGTCTTCTTCGTCGCTATGAAACTTGGGAGCGAACGTCCTCTGTTTCATCACGGCGGTGAACATTGCCGCCGCCTGGTCAGCATCGGTCGCCACAGCGCGCCGGATTGAAACTTTCCGTTCCATGCGCAGGAACATATCGGTCGCCGCCTTGACTTCAACTGCGGGCGAAACGATGAATCCGCCCATCCCAGGGGCGCCGCAAGGCTGAGATCGCAATGGTGCGAGTCCCTTAGAACCTGATCCGGTTAGCACCGGCGTAGGGAGAGGCGAATGAACAAACCTGTTCTCAATCCGAAAACCGTCGAAATTACGCGCGGCCCACTTCCCGGCTCACGGAAACTCATGCTCGGCGGCGTGCCGTTCCGCGAAGTGCCTCTGGACGGCGGCGAGGCCCCGGTGCGGCTGTACGACACCAGCGGTCCGTACACGGACGAAACCGCGAAGATCGACATCGAGAAGGGTCTTGCCCCGCGCCGCCGCGACTGGATTCTCGCGCGCGGCGACGTGGAAGAATATGACGGCCGCGACCGCAAGCCGGAGGACGATGGCCTCAAGCGCGGCGAGCTTCTTTCCGTGCCGCAATTCGACCGCGCCGGCCGCAAGCCGCTGCGCGCCAAGCCGGGCAGGAACGTCTCCCAGCTTCACTATGCGCGGCAGGGCATCATCACCGAGGAGATGCGCTACATCGCGGCGCGCGAAAATCTCGGGCGTTCGCCGCTGCGCGACGGCAACAGCTTCGGTGCGTCGATCCCCGATCATGTGACGCCGGAATTCGTGCGTGACGAGATCGCGCGCGGCCGCGCCATTATCCCGTCCAACATCAATCATCCGGAAACCGAGCCGATGATCATCGGCCGCAACTTCCTGACCAAGGTGAATGCCAATATCGGCAATTCCATCGTCACCTCCGGCGTGAGCGAAGAAGTCGAGAAGCTGGTGTGGGCGATCCGCTGGGGCGCCGACAATGTGATGGACCTTTCGACCGGCCGTCACATCCACACCATCCGCGAATGGATCATCCGCAATTCGCCGGTGCCGATCGGCACGGTGCCGATCTATCAGGCGCTGGAGAAAGTCGGCGGCGTCGCGGAAGAACTGACGTGGGAGCTATATCGCGACACGCTGGTGGAGCAGTGCGAGCAGGGCGTGGATTATTTCACCATCCATGCCGGCGTGCGCCTCGCGCATATTCCGCTGACGGCGGATCGCGTGACGGGCATCGTGAGCCGCGGCGGCTCCATCCTCGCCAAGTGGTGCCTCGCGCATCACAAGGAGAATTTCCTCTACACGCATTTCGAAGAGATCTGCGAACTCCTCAAGCAATATGACGTGTCGTTCTCGCTGGGCGACGGCCTGCGCCCCGGTTCGACCGCCGATGCCAACGACGCCGCGCAATTCGCGGAGCTGGAGACGCTGGGCGAACTCAACAAGATCGCGCAGCGCCACGACGTGCAGGTGATGATCGAAGGCCCCGGCCATGTGCCGATGCACAAGATCAAGGAGAATATGGACCGCCAGCTCAAGGCTTGCGACGAAGCACCGTTCTACACGCTCGGGCCGCTGACGACGGACGTGGCGCCGGGCTACGACCACATAACCTCCGCCATCGGGGCTGCGATGATCGGCTGGTTCGGCACGGCGATGCTTTGCTACGTCACGCCGAAAGAGCATCTGGGCCTGCCGGACCGCGACGACGTGAAGGCCGGCGTGATCGCCTACAAGATCGCGGCGCACGCCGCCGATCTGGCGAAGGGCCATCCCGCCGCGCGCATTTGGGACGATGCGATGAGCAAGGCGCGTTTCGAATTCCGCTGGCGCGACCAGTTCGCGCTCGCGCTCGATCCGGAAACCGCGCAAGCGTTTCACGACGAAACGCTGCCGGCCGAAGGCGCGAAGATGGCGCATTTCTGCTCCATGTGCGGCCCGAAATTCTGCTCCATGAAGATCAGCCAGGAAGTGCGGGACGCGGCGAAAGGACAGAACGACACCATGTCCACCGCCGAAATCCGCGCCGCCATGGCGAAGAAGGCGGAAGAGTTCAAGCAGGGCGGTAGGGAGATTTACATCGTCAAACCGGCAGCGGAATAACTGTTCCGGTCGGCTCAAATCATTGTTTTTCTCAGCCGCATTGGCTGCCGACGCCGAGAAGGCCCGCTGCGCCATGTGGATGCCGCAAGGCGGGGCGTTCCGGGTGATCGTCGCTATTGACGCGCAGCAGCGCGCCGTGCCGGCACGCGCGATCGCAGGCCGACAGGTTATCCCAACGTCCGCCGACCCGTGATCGCGTGCCACAGGAAGAGGACGATGATGGCGCCGATGATCGCGACGACGGTGGAATAGAGGAAGCCGCCCTCGCGCGCGCCGCCCAGCGCCTGCAT
>JBQCFD010000118.1:0-10718 GCA_051959625.1 Rhizomicrobium sp. | reverse complement strand
CGCTCAGCTTCAAGGTCACCGTCGCAAATCCGTCCGGCTCGCGGGCGGCGTTCAACCCGAAGGCATCCGCCTGGGCTTCCAGCGTGCGGGACATCGCGTTCGTCACCGGCGTCGCGATCAGCATGAACACGCTGAACAGCGCCATGAGAAGTGGAAGGCCGGCGGGATCGTCGATCGTCCGCACGTCCCAGTTTCCGCCGAAGATTCCGGTGAGCACCTGGTAGCCGAAATTCACGAAGGCGAATCCGACAAGGAACACCAGCCCGAACCATGTCAGGCCGATCGCGCCGTGATCGAGCACATAGTGGCCCATTTCGTGCCCCAGCACCGCCTTGATCTCCGCAGGCGTGCAACGGACGATGAGATTGTCCGTCATCGAGATCTGCGTGGTGCCGAAGAGGCCGGACACATTTGCGGATATGCGCTTGGATTGTTTCGACGCGTTGAACTCGTAGACGTCCTTCGCGGGGATTTCGTTGGCGCGGGCAAGCGACAGGATCTCCTGCTTCACCGGCCCGTCCTTCAGCGGGTAGTAATTGTTGAACACAGGCGCGATGAACACCGGGTAGATGAACGAGCCGAATGCGAAGAACGCGACCATCACGCAGGTCGCCCACAGCCACCAGAAGCGCGGCGTGCCGCGGATCACCGCGTAGATGATGGTGCCGATGATCACGAACGCGATGATGCTGATGGCGAACTGCTTTCCGAAATCGCCGAACCATCCCATGAAATCCTGGTTGGACAGGCCATAGGCGTGTTCGCGGATGAAATCCTCGTAGACGGTCAGCGGGAAAGTGAGGACCGTCGTCACCACCACATACATGGCGATATAGAGCGGCACCTGCCAGAAGCGGGAGCGCGTGACGCTCGCCGCTGCGTTGCGCATCCACGACGACCAGTGCAGCCACAACAGGATGCCGGCGACGACCAGCGCATAGACGACGTCGACCACTTGCAGGACATAGCCGCCTTCGAAATAGGCATCCGATTGCGCCCGCGCCTTGCCTTTCACGGTGGCGAGATAGGCGTCGGTCGCTTTCTCGGCATCGAAGGTTGTGGCGGCTTGCGGCGCGGCGAGCGGCGGGAGCTTTGCGACATGCACCTCAGTCGTCGGTGCCGGCGCGGGCTGGGCCGAAGCGGGGGCTGCGAACGCGAGCATCGAAACAAGAACAAGCAGCAGCGCTCGCAACGCGGTCCTGAAATGCATTGATCGTCCTCCCGGCCCTTTCGGCCACCCTAGCAGATGAAACGCGGCGGTCTAGCCGGAGGTCAGCGACCGGTAGAGGGCGATGGTCTCTTCGCACATGCGGTCGCGCGAATAATTTCGGATGATGTGCGCGCGCCCCGCCATGCCCATGTTCACGCGGCCATGCGGCGGCGTGGCGATGATCTTCTCCAGCGCCTGCGCCATCGCGGCGGCGTCCCCCGGCGGCACAAGAAAGCCGGATACATTCGTCAGCACTGTCTCGCGCGCGCCGCCATGATCCGACGCGATGACCGGTTTGGCCATGGCGGACGCTTCCGCCGCCACGCGCCCGAACGCTTCGGGGTCGGTCGAGGCCGACACCACGACATCGGATGCGGCATAGGCCGTGGGCATGTCGTCGACATGGCCCGCGATGATGACGTTGGCCGAAAGCCCTTCCTTCTCGATCTTCGCGCGCAACTCCTTTTCGTAGTCATCGCGGCCCTGGGCATCGCCCGCCAGGACCGCGCGGACATTGCCGACGCCGTCGCGGGATTTGAGAATGGCGAGCGCATCGATCAACACGCCCTGCCCCTTCCACCGCGTCAGGCGGCCGGGAAGAAGGATGACGAAGTCTTCCTCGCGGACGCCCCAGCCCTTGCGCATCTGCGCCGCGCGCTCGGGCGGCATGGCGGCCGGATCGAAGCGCGCAGGATCGGTTCCGCGCGGTATGACGACGAGGCGCTTGGGCGGGTTGCGGTACTCGCGCAGGATATGATCGGCGGTCCATTGCGAGTTCGCGATTACCGCATCGGCGCGGATCATCACCGAATTGTAGAACCGTTTCAGGGGATTCCCGGCGTTGTAGATGCCGTGATAGGTCGTGACGAACGGAACGCCGGTCATCGCCGCCGCCATCAGCGCGCTCCAGGCCGGCGCGCGCGATCTGGCGTGGACGAGCCTCACGCCTTTCTTGCGGATCAGATCGCGAAGCGCGAACGCGTTCGACAGAATGGTTTGCGGCGCCTTCGATGCTGCGTTCATGCGGACGAGTTCGGCGCCGGACGCCTCGAGCTCCGGCTCCATCCTCCCGCCCGCGGACGCGACCAGCGCGGTGAACCCCTCGCGCACCAGCGCCGCCGAAACATCAAGCGTCGTGCGCTCCGCCCCGCCGGTATTGAGCTCGGGAATGACCTGCAAGATGACAGGTTTGGTAACGTTCATGGCTGAAGAAGACAGAGAGATATCCACATGGCTAGGCGGGCGCACCATTGCCGATTTGACGCGCCGCGAAAAGCCCGGCGGCGGCGTGAACGGCGCCGCACTCACTTGCTTTCGTTCCGCGACCCCGGTTTCCTACCGCCATGCGCATTGTTCCTTTCCTGATCCTTTTCGGTCTGGCTGCCGGCACCGCCGCGGCACAAACCTCTCCGCTCGACAACACCGCCATCGGCGGCCAGAACCGGTACGACAACTGCCTTCTGCTCATCCGAAGCGCGCCGTCGAATGCGCTCAAGGCCGCAACCGATTGGGAGAACGCGGGCGGCGGCGGTTCGGCCATGCATTGCTCCGCGCTCGCGCTTGTCGCGCTGCACCGTTATGCGGAAGCCGGCGGCAAGCTCGACGCGCTGGCGCGCGCCACCAAGGACTCCGACGACAGCGCCGCGCTCTACGACCAGGCCGGCAATGCGTGGCTACTCGCGCATCGCGCCGACAATGCGGAGACCTCCTTCACGGCCGCGATCGCGCTGCGGCCGCGCGATCCCGACCTTTATGTCGATCGCGCGCATGCTTTCGCGATCAAGCCCGACTGGAACGCCGCGAGCAACGATCTCTCCAAGGCCATCGCCTTCGCGCCCGGCCGGTCGAGCCTTTATGTGCTGCGCGCCAGCGCGCTGCATGCAGCAGGCAGGAAGGCGGACGCGCGCGCGGATGTGGACCATGCCATCACGCTCGACTCGGGTAACGCCGATGCGCTGGAACTGCGCGGCGAAATGAAGATGGAAGCGGGCGACCAGGCCGGTGCGAAAGCGGACTGGCAGGCGGCCGTCGCCCGTTCGCCCCGCAGCGCCGCCGCGTCCGATGCGCGCGAGCGGTTGAACGCGCTTAGCCAGCCCGCGCCGGCAAAATAGTAGTCCATTCCGCGGCGACCTCCGGATCGGACTCCGCTTTCACCCGTTCCGGCGCGAGTTCATGCGCGCGCGGGACATCCAGCCGGTTCAGCGCCCACGCAGCCATCGCGCGGACAAGAGGGGACGGGTCTGCCATGAGGCCTTCGACAACCGGCACCAGCGCCCTGTCGCCCGAATTGCCGATGGCGATGAGGACATTGCGCACGAAGCGGTCGCGGCCGATGCGCTTGACCGGCGAGCCGCGGAAGATCTCGCGAAACTCCGCGTCCGTGAGCTTCGCCAGCTCCGCGAGCCTGGGCTGCACCAGTTCCGCGCGGGCGCGCAGCTTCATTTCGCGCGACAGGCTGGCGAACTTGTTCCAGGGGCAGACCGCCAGGCAATCGTCGCAGCCATAGATGCGGTTTCCCATCGGTTCGCGGAATTCGAGCGGGATGTGACCCTTGTGCTCGATGGTCAGATAGGAAATGCAGCGCCGCGCATCGATCTGATAGGGCGCGGGAAACGCGTTCGTCGGGCACACATCGAGACAACGATGACAACCGCCGCAATGATCCTGCTCGGACTCGTCGGGCGAGATCTCAAGCGTGGTGAATACAGAGCCGAGAAACAGCCATGAGCCGTAAAGCCGCGAGACGAGATTGGTGTGCTTGCCCTGCCAACCGGCGCCCGCGGTTTGCGCCAGCGGTTTTTCCATCACGGGTGCGGTGTCGACGAACACTTTCACATCGGCCTTGAAGTCCTGCGCGATCCATCCGCCCAACCGCTTCAGCTTGGTCTTCATCACGTCGTGATAATCGTCGCCCTGCGCGTACACCGATATTGCGGCGCGATCCTTCGGCACCTGGCGATCGAAATAGCCGTTCCGCGGACCGTAGTTCATGCCGAGCACGATGGCGGTCTTTGCTTCGGGCCAAAGCGTCTTCGGATCGGCCCGACGGTCGGCGTTGCGCTCCATCCAGTCCATCGCACCGTGACGGTTGGCGCCCAGAAACGAAGCCAGCGCTTCGGCCGCGTCGGGATGCGCTTCGGCTTTCGTGAAGCGCACCACATCGAAGCCCTCGGTGAGCGCGCGTGCGCGGATCTCCGCGCGGATGTCGCGCCTAATATTCGGCATCGGGATCCGAATAATGCGAAACCGGCGGCTGCCCCGGCACGCGGTCGTTCAAGAGCGAGCGGAAGGACGGGCGCGATTTCATCCGCACATACCATTCCGCGATCGCCGGAAATTCCTTCCACGGCACCTCGCCGAAGTAGTCCAGCGCGGAAAGGTGCGCCGCCACCGCGAGATCGCCCAGCGAACATTCGCGCGCCGCGAGATAGCCGTTCAGCTCGGCAGCCTCGCCCAACCTTGGCAGATGCGCCTTCAGAGCCTCGCGTCCCTTGCGCACGACATCCATGTCCGGCGCGCGGGTGACGGGCGCGCCGGTGTAACGCTGCGAGCCCTTCTCGAAGACGATCTTGCGCGTCACGGCCTCGAAGAACGGACCCATCGCCCAATCCAGCAGGCGCAGCGATTCCGCGCGTGCCTTCGGACCTTCCGGCGTGAGCGGCTGATCGGGGTAGCAGCCTTCCAGATGGTCCACGATCGCCCACAACCCCTCGCAGCGGGTTCCATCCAGGTCGACGAACATCGGCAGGTGACCGAAAAGATCCTCCGGCGTGACCAGATCGCAGGACAGCTTCTTCTCGCCAATGACAAGGCGCGCGAAGCGCGACGGCGGCGAGAGCAAGAGGTGGGTCAGCTTGCGCATTGGCGGCAATCTAGTGAATGCGCCGGTTAACGCCTAGTGCGTCAAATTCCTAACGCACGCAGGCGTCCAGTCCGTCGCGGCGCACGGCGCCCATTCGTCCCACGATCGTTCCCGTGCGGCGTACCACATAGGGACCGGGCGCCACTGCCTTCCACCCGTCGGGATTGGGCAGCACAGCCGCCAGCCGCGCCGCCTGGTAGGGGTTGAGCGCCGATGCCGGTATGCCGAAATAGGACCGCGCCGCCGCCGCCGCGCCGTAATTGCCGTGGCCGAAATCGACGACGTTCACATACGCCTCGAGGATGCGTTTCTTCGGCCAGAAGAATTCCATCAGCACGGTGAGATACGCCTCGACGCCTTTGCGCACCCAGCTCCGCCACGGAACCAGGAACAGGCTGCGCGCTGTCTGCTGCGAGAGCGTGGAGGCGCCGCGCAGGCGGCGATGGGGATGGCGCTCGTGGCTTTTGATCGCCTTGTCGATCGATTGCCAGTCGAAGCCGTGATGGAAGCAGAACTTCTGATCCTCCGACGCGATGACGGCCTGGCCGAGATAGGGCGAAACGCTATCGCCGGCCCAGGAATAATGCGTCTCGTTCAGCGTGACGACGTTGATCACCATCTCCGGCGTGAAAGGGATGGGCAGGAAACGGAAGATCAGGAAGTAGAGGATTGGGCCGGGAATGAGAAAGAACAGGATTACTGCCAGGGTGCGCCGAAACCACGGCTTGCGCTCGCCGCTGCCGTTCCAGAAGCGGTTCGCAGCATCCCCGATTCGCCGTACCCGAGCGCCCCAATCCATGTGCGGAGGATAATCAGGAGTCGGAATTTCGCGAAATACAGCAAACTACGGATACTCCCGCACCATCAATCCGCCGCCGCGAAATGGGCCATCTGGTCGGCGAGAGCTTTCTTAAATGCGGGCCGCCGGGTGGCGCGCTCCATGTAGGCCCGGCAGGCGGGATAGTCCGCGAGCCCGTCGAAACGGTTCACGAGGCGCAACACATCGGCCATCATGATGTCGGCGATGGTGAATTTGTCCGCAAGCCACTCCCGTCTCGCCAGCACCGGCTCCAGTCGCTGAAGGCGGGAAGCGTTGAGAAAGCCGTCGATAAACTTCCACTCGGGTGTGTCTTTCTGGAAGCCCATGAATTGGAACAAACCCCAGGGCAGGCTCGCCATCTCGACGGAATTGAGCGCTGCGAAGAGCCATTCCTGTGTTTCACTGCGCCCCCTTGCGTCACGAGGCATCAGCTTTTCGCTGCGTTCGCCCAGATGCAGCAGGATCGCACCGCTTTCGAAAATAGAGAGGTCGCCGTCGGTGAGCCACGGCACCTGTCCGAAAGGCTGATGCGCGAAATGCCCGGTGTCGCGGTTGTCGAATGCCACACTCTCCACGCGATAAGGCAGGCCGGCTTCTTCCAATGCCCAGCGCACGCGCAGATCGCGCACGAAGCCGCGCGGCGGTTCGGGAACCCAATTAAAAGTTGTGAGGACCAGTTCGGCCATCTGGTGTCTCCTTCCCGCGGCGCCGAGCTATGACAGCTTTCGGATGCCGCGGGAAGTGAACCCATAGACCCGCATCTAGTGCGTCGGCACGCCGCCGGGCGGACCCTTCGGGACGGGCTTGGCCGAAGCCTTCTTCGGGTGAGCCTGGTCCCATGCGGCGTGGGCCTGATCGAGGATGTAGGCCTTGATCGCATGCGCGTCGTCCGGCGTCAGCACGTCCTTGAACGATGCCATGCCGCCATCCGCCAGCGCGCCGCCCAGAACAATATCGTCGAACGATGCCCATGTGCCTTTCGACATCAAGCGCAAATCCGGCACCTCGCCTTCAGACTGCGCGAAGTAGCCGTGACAGACGAGGCAGGTGCGGTGATAGAGCGTGAAGCCCTTCGCGATCGTGGCCGCATCTGCGGTCTGCACCGGCGGTTCCTCCGGCGGCGTGCCTTCCGGCGCCAGCGCAGCGACCTGCTGCTTGCCACCGAGCTTGAACACGAAGAGACGCCCCTGATTGGTCTTGTATTTGGAAAGCGCGGCGTTGGGGTCCTTGAAAGCCGCCATGCCACCCGCGCCGCCCCAGCCGGCAAGCAGCGCGATATATTGCGTGTTGCCGATCATGTAGGTCATCGCCGGCGCGAGAATCCCGGTCTTCAGATTCATCGACCACAATTTCTTGCCGCTCACCGCATCGTAAGCGCTGAAGTCGCCATAGGCATCGCCGCCGAAGAGCAAACCGCCGGCGGTGGACAGCAGGCCGGAATTCCACGAGCCCCCCATCGACACCTGCCATGCCTCTTTCTGCGTTACCGGATTCCACGCCTTGATGAACCCGACCGATGGCGCCGGCGCCTTGCCCGCCTTGATCATGTCGAGCACCGCCTGCGACAGCGCCGCGAAATCGACGCCGAGATTCCACGCGCCGTGGTGATAGTGGAAATCCTTCTGGCCGACATAGAGTCCGGCCGCGTCCATCGCAGGGATGTAAACCAGGCCGGTATCCGGATCGTAGGTCATCGGCTGCCAGTTGTGCGCGCCGGTCGCGGCCGGATAGACGACGGCCATCTTGTTCTTGTAGCGGGCATCGGGTTCTTCGATAGGACGCCCGGTCTTCATGTCGATGCCCTTCGCCCAGGTGACGGTGGCGAATTTCTGCGCGCTGATCAGCTTTCCGGTCTCACGGTCGATCACATAGAAAAAGCCGTTTTTCGGCGCATGCATCAGCACATGGCGCATCTTGCCGTCGATCTTCAGATCGGCGAGCACCACATCGGCGGTGGAATCGAAATCCCAGGTATCGCCGGGCGTGGTTTGATAGGCCCACGCGAATTTGCCCGTCTTGGCGTGCAGCGCGACGACGCTGGAGAGATAGAGATTGTCGCCGCCCTTGGGCGAACGCAGATCGCGGTTCCACGGATTGCCATTGCCCGTGCCGAAATAGAAGAGATCGAGCTGCGGGTCGTAGGCCATGGAATTCCACGGCGCGCCGCCGCCGCCGATCTTCCAGAACTTGTATTTGCCCGTGGTATCCCACGTCTTCAGCGCGCGGGTGAGCGCTGCGTTCTCCTGCGGCTTCGACGGATCGCCCGGCACCACATGGAAACGCCACACCAGCTTGCCGGTGTCTGCATTGAACGCCGAGACATAGCCTCGCGAGTCGTATTCCGCGCCGCCATTGCCGATGACGACGAGGCCGTCGAACACGCGCGGCGCGCCGGTGATCGTGTAGGTGTGGTTGTGGTTCTCGACCGTATCGATGATCCAGAGCGGCTGTCCGGTCTTCGCATCGAGCTTGACGAGGCGGCCGTCCAGCGTGCCGACGAACACCGCGCCTTTGCGCAGCGCCACGCCGCGGTTGACCACGTCGCAGCAGGCATAGCGGCCGGTGGCGCCGGGGACTTTCGGATCGTATTTCCAAAGCTCCTTGCCGGTCGTCGCATCCAGCGCGATCACGATGCTCCAAGGCAGGGTGATGAACATGGTGCCGTCCGCGACGATGGGCGTGGCTTCGAGGCCGCGCACCGAATAGGTGCGGTATTCCCAGGCGACGCCAAGGTTCTTCACATTCGTCGTGTTGATCTGATTGAGCGGCGAGAAGCGCTGTTCCGAATAGGTGCGCCCGGGAGCCAGCCATTCACCTGCTCTCGCGTCCGCGTTCGCGATGGCCGCGCCGTCGACCGACGCGCCGGGCGCTGCAGCGGGCTGGCCTATGCCCTGATCGGTGAACCACACCAAGCTCACTACGGCGGCAGCGATGACGGCAGACAGACCCGCGATGCGGATTTTCATGGATGGCTCCCCTTCCCGTCGCTCTGCGGCGGCGGTTGTGGCAGGTTAGGGAGAGTCACTTCGTCCGACAATATATCTCCCGGTTCATATGTCCCTGCCGCAGCGGAAACACGACCCCAAGCGTGACGTCCTGAAGGATGTTTTCGGTTTCGACGATTTCCGGCCCGGTCAGGAAGACGCGATCGATGCGATTCTCGGCGGTCGCAACGTACTGGCCATCATGCCGACGGGCTCGGGCAAGTCGCTCTGCTATCAGGTGCCCGCGCTGGTCATGGGCGGGCTGACGGTGGTGGTCTCGCCGCTGGTGGCGCTGATGCAGGACCAAGTCGCGGCGCTCAGGCTCGAAGGCGTGACAGCAGAAGCCATCAATTCCTCCCATTCGCGCGATGAAAACGTGGCCGCGTGGCGCCGGGTTGCAGCGGGCGAAGTGCGTCTTCTTTATATGGCGCCCGAGCGGCTGATGACCGAGCGGATGCTGGATGCATTGGCCAAGCTGGATGTGCGCCTCATCGCCATCGACGAAGCGCATTGCGTGTCGCAATGGGGACCGGCCTTCCGGCCGGAATACAGCGCACTGTCCAAGCTGGCCAACCTGTTTCCCAAGACGCCCATCATTGCGCTGACGGCAACGGCGGACGAAGTGACGCGGGCGGATATCGCGCTGCAGCTGTTCGGCAATCGTGTCGAGACCCTGGTGCAGGGTTTCGACCGGCCGAACATTTCGCTGACAGTAGAGAGCAAGCACAATACGGCAAAGCAACTGCTCGATTTCATGGCGCGGCATCGCGGCAAGAGCGGCATCGTCTATTGCCTGTCGCGCAAGAAGACCGAAAAGATCGCGGAGCAGCTGCGCGAAGCGGGCATCGATGCCCTCGCCTATCACGCCGGCATGGAGAAGGACGCGCGCGAGGCCAACCAGAACCGCTTCATGACCGAGCCCGCCGTGGTGATAGTGGCGACCATCGCCTTCGGGATGGGTATCGACAAATCCGACGTGCGCTTCGTCTTTCACACGGACCTGCCGGGAAGCCTGGAGGCCTATGATCAGGAAATCGGCCGCGCGGGCCGCGATGGCGGCGCGGCGGAAGCGCATATGCTGTTCGGGCTGGAGGACATCCGCATGCGCCGGGTGTTCATCGATCAGGAGGACGCAGGCGAGGAACGCAAGCGGCGCGAACATGCGCGGCTGAACATGCTGCTCGCCTATTGCGAAGCCACGCGTTGCCGGCGGCAATTGCTGCTGGAATATTTCGGCGAACAGGCCGGGCCTTGCGGAAATTGCGATATCTGCCGCGAACCCTCTGCGCGCATCGACGCCACCGAAGACGCGCGGAAGATTCTCACGGCGGTCCACGGTACCGGCGAACGCTATGGCGCAGGGGTTATCATCGATGTGCTTCTGGGCAACCGCACCGAACGGATGACCGAGGCCCATGTTGCGCTGGAGGTGTTCGGTAAGGGCGCCCCGCGCAAGAAGGACGAGTGGCAATCGCTCATCCGCCAGATGGCGGGTGAAGGCCTGTTGCGCCATGACCTGCAAGGCTATGGCGGACTGGAAATCGCGGAGAAGGGCCACGCGCTGCTGCGCGGGCACGGTAGCTTCGAAGCGCGCCCCATCAAGCCGCGCGAACGCAGCAAGAAACAGGCGCGCGGCGAGCAGCTCGCGGAGCAATCGGACGCCGATCAGGCGCTCATCGCGGCGCTGAAGGCGCTGCGGATGCGGCTGGCGAAAGAGAAGCGCGTGCCGCCCTATGTGATCTTCTCCGATCGCTCGCTGCTCGACATGGCGCAGCTCCGCCCGCGCGACGAGAGCGAATTCGGCATGGTGCACGGCGTCGGCGCGGCGAAGCTGAAGGATTT
>JBQCFD010000117.1:0-4239 GCA_051959625.1 Rhizomicrobium sp. | reverse complement strand
CAAGCAGCGCGCTCAAGAACGCCCGAAAGCTGACGACGTGCGGCGGTTCTGTAAGGTTTTGAACGAAGAATTGTCGCCTTGGTGGCAACGATTTGGGACCAAGTTGGATGTGCGGCCCATTTCGCCGCCGTCGCAATCGCCTTGGCTCGGCGTCGAGTTATGTCAGCCCGCTACCGAGCAATCCACACGCCTGAGTCCAATCGACTGGGAAGGTTTACTTCAGGCAGCCCATGAAACCGCAACATCGGAGGTTTTTCTTCACGAGGCAGGCGATGGTTTGTTGGTCGGACGGCTGGCACAGCAGCGTTACTGGAGCAATACACAAGCTCGGCTCCTAGCGCAGCGGATCATCTGGGGCCATCTGGACGTGCTCAAAGGACGTGCCTCGGCATGAGCTCTTCTGGCATTCGGCCTCGGCCGGACCAAATAGCGGAATTGACACGCGGCCTTAGTTTACCGCTAACGGAAATTAGCTCCACGCATCTCGTGGTCATAGCCGAACGGCTCCTGCGTGCTTTTCAGGATGTCCGCGCGGAGCAGCCAACCACAATTGCTTCCGGTACAGAAGCTGAAATCAATGCACTTATGGAATCTCGGCTCAACAGTCTGATCGACGAAGATGTCTTCTGGAGCCAGTTGGTTCTTTGCGTCGCGCGCGGCAAAGAAAGTTTGAGATTTGACGGAAGTCACCTAGAGAAGCGACCGGACTTGTCGATCTACCTCACGAGCGCGTCACGTGCATTTCCGTTGATTGCAGAGGCCAAAATTATGGATAGCGCGGCGGCCAAAACGGAAATACTTTATTGCGACACCGGCATTCGTCGCTTCATAGATGGCGAATATGCTTGGGGCAATCGCGAAGGTCTCATGCTGGGATATGTTCGTGACCATGGGTCAATCGCAAAAAGGCTGACACCCGTGCTTTTGAAGGCATCCAAAGAGACGCCGCCCGGTTATCTGATCGAAGCACTTCCTGTTCAGGTAGAGTTGACTGGATCGGATCTAGCTTATTCTCAGCACGGTCGAGCATTCACCTATATCCATCAGAAAGCGCCGCAGAACCTGCCAGGATCGATAGCGATCTGGCATCTGTGGCTCTCTTGATAAACTGCTACACAAACTATTCCGGCCGATCTTAACGCCACGCCACGATATTGGCCTACTCAACCTAACCGAGTAGATTTGAACATTTCCTCACGAGGCGTGGGCCATGGCATTTAAAAGCAACACATTCGCGAACACGGCTGCTGCTGATCCGGCGGCGCACTTCAAGACTCTCACGAAGCGGCAATACCCCGACGTAATGCCGCACCAGAAGGAGATGCTGGAGATGTACGCCGCGCACCATATGGATGCGCCGGACATTGCGCTTCAGCTACCGACGGGCAGCGGCAAGACGTTGGTCGGCTTGCTTGTGGCCGACTGGAGAAGAAAAAAACTTGGTGACCGAGCTGTATACCTGTGCCCGACAAGGCAACTGGTTCATCAAACAGTTTCACAAGCTCGAAATCAGTATGGTATTGATGCCATCGATCTATCTGGCCCGAAGAACAGTTTTCCTCCTGCAGATCGCACCGCATATAAAACCGGCATGCAGGTGGCGGTCAGCACCTATTCGGGCTTGTTTAACACGCACCCATTCTTTGATGATTGTAATCTAATCATCGTCGATGACGCTCATGTCGCAGAAAACTACATCGCCAATATGTGGTCGGTGCAAATCGAAGCGGATACACCTTTACACGATGCGCTTGCCGAATTCCTGCGCCCGCACCTCGACCCTCAAGAATATTCTCGCCTAACTGGGGATTGGAACGGTTCTACTGATGCGACGTGGGTCGAAAAGATGCCGGCGTCTCAGGCGTTGAAGTTAGGACCGGAAATTGCGGATATCATCGATTCTTTCGCAACTAATGACAATCCTCGCCTGTATTTTCCTTGGTCCTTGTTGCGAGATCACCTTGAAGCTTGCCACATCTATCTCGCGTCGCGTGAAATCCTAATTCGGCCTCTTATCCCGCCGACCTCCACTCACATGCCTTTCATTAATGCGGCGCAGCGCATTTTTATGTCTGCCACGCTAGGCAACGGAGGCGATCTGGAGCGCCTTACGGGTAGAAAGAAGATTGTACGCTTGCCAGCGTCTGATGACTTCCAAAGCGCGGGTGTAGGACGGCGGTTCTTTATTTTCCCATCATTGTCGCTAACCGGAGAGGAAACTGATGCACTCCGGTTGTCGATGCAAAAGCGCGCCGGACGTTCTGTAATTCTTACAACCTCGGATTCCATGGCTGACGCTCACCAGGAACAGGTTGAAGACAAACTTGACGACTTCGCGGTTTTTACCGCGGAAGACATCGAGGAGGACAAAACTCCGTTCGTTTCCACTAAGAATGCTGTAGCGATCTTGGCAAACCGTTATGACGGCATCGATTTTCCGGGCGACGAGTGTCGCTTGCTTTGTGTAGACGGGATGCCGAAAGCGATGAATGCGCAAGAGCGCTTCATCATGTCGAAGATGGGCGCCGCAATACTATATAATGAACGAATCCAGACGCGCGTCCTTCAGGCGATGGGACGTTGTACGCGTGCGTTGCAGGATCGGTCAGCTGTGTTCGTTACGGGGACAAGTTTGGTGGATTTCCTTGCCGACAATCGGAACTGGTCGCACTTTCCTCCCGAACTTCAGGCCGAATTATCATTTGGCGTTGATCAATCGAGAGATGTGGGGGCGGCTGCAATTTTCGACAACTTCAACATGTTTCTCTTGAACAACGCGGGCTGGGTGTCGGCTGACGCGATGATAAGAAGTGCGGTGCCGAACTTTAAGCAGACAGCATTTCCAGCAATGGAAGAGTTGGAAGCGACAGTAGAACATGAGATCGCCTACCAAGAAGCTATGTGGCACAAAGATTTCGCAGGTGCCTTGGCTGCCGCCAAAGATGTTTTGAGTCATCTTCAGCATGCTGGACTTAGGGGATATAGGGCACTTTGGCACTATCTGGCGGGAGCTGCCGCTCTACGGTTGTCCGAAGTACCTAACGATCAGTATGCCGTTGCTGCGCGCGAGCAGTTCCGACGAGCAAAGGCGGCGGCGCCCGCTGTATCTTGGCTCAATGCACTGGCACGCGCAGGCGGCGCTGCCGCAGAGAGCGAGAAGGAGGGAAGCGATGCCGAAGTGCTCAAACAGGTTGAAGCGCTAGAGCAAGAATTCCTCGCCATGGGGACGGCGACCAACGCAAAATTCGAGAAACGAGCTGCAGAAATCCAAAATGGATTGGCAAAGCCGAATACCTTTGAGTCGGCTCAGGTGATGCTCGGAACGCTCTTAGGATTCAGCGCATCGAACGACGAAACGGATGCGGCCCCGGATCCGTGGTGGCTTGGAGCGCGACGGGGCATCGTTTTCGAGACGAACGCTGACGCAAAAGACCAGTCTATTTTCGGCGCGACAAAAGCTCGGCAGGTATCTGGGCACCCGAAATGGATTAAGAAAAATGTACCCGGTGCCGAGGCAATGGAAGTGGTGCCAATATTGGTTACCCCTTGTTCGAAGGCAAAAACTGGTGCCGAACCGCATTTAGATAGCGTCCGTTATTGGTTGCTTGCCGATTTTCGAGCATGGGCTACACACGCAATTGCCGTACTTCGCAGTTTGAAGGGGACGTTTCAGGGCGAAGGCGATCTTGTTTGGAGGGCTGAAGCTGCGCAGAGGCTCGACGCAGAGGGATTAACCTTGCGTACAATTATCGAAAATCTTCCATTGGCGGACAAAGCAATGGAAATTGTTGCATGAGGTTAGGTAGGAAGAAAAAAAGGAAATAGAGTGGCTTCTATCGCTACCTGTAGGGGAGTGAGCATGGCAAAGGATGAAAACGAACGCTTACTGACTCTTCTCGCCGGCACCAAAACACCCAACGCGGAAGAGTTCAAAGAACTCCTAATGGCATTGGACAATCACCGTATCCTAGCCAAAGTGTTTCTTTTAGAAGGCACGCCAGCTGTTTTTGAAAAGAGTTCGATGAAGTACGTTATCTTCCGCGAACAGGTCGCAGATCAGTTCGGTATTGGCTCCCAGGATGTATGCATCGTCGGAAGTGCAAAATTAGGATTCAGTCCTTCCCCTCATAAGTATGGAACTCCATTCAAAGAAACATCAGACGTCGACGTGGTTGTCATTTCCGAGCCCTTATTCGATAGAGGTTCGCGAGAGCTCTTTAGTGTTCTGAATCGGCTCGA
>JBQCFD010000116.1:0-3583 GCA_051959625.1 Rhizomicrobium sp. | reverse complement strand
AAAGACGATGATGCTGCGAAATAGCAAAATAGATTTCCCTCTCCCCCGCGAAGGGGGAGAGGGAGTCATTTGGTGATTCATGACTATCCGCATCGCCATGTGGTCGGGCCCGCGCAACATCTCGACTGCGATGATGAGGAGTTTCGAGAATCGCGACGACTGCGCGGTGAGCGACGAGCCGTTCTATGCGGCCTATCTCGCCGCCACCGGTCTCGATCACCCAATGCGGGAGGAGGTTCTCGCCTCGCAGCCGAATGACTGGCGCGACGTGGTGAAAGATGTCCTTGGGCCTTCGCCGGGGAACAGTCCGATCTGGTACCAGAAGCACATGACCCAACACATGCTGCCGCAGTTCGGGCGCGGCTGGATCGGCGAGATGCGCAACGCCTTCCTCATCCGTGCGCCGGAAGAGGTGCTGGCGTCCTACACGCAGAAGCGCGGCGAGGTGACGCTGGCCGATATCGGCTTCGTGCAGCAGCGCGAGATGTTCGATGCCGAAGCCGATCGCCTCGGCCATGCACCGCCCGTCATCGAGGGCAGCGATGTGCAGCGCGATCCACGCGGCACGCTCTCCGCGCTGTGCGCCGCGCTCGGTATTCCGTTCTCCGAGAAGATGCTGTCCTGGCCTGCCGGCCGCCGCGACAGCGACGGCGTCTGGGCGCCGGCGTGGTACGATGCGGTGGAAAAATCCACCGGCTTCGCGAAGCCTGCCGATCGCCCACCGCCAAAGCTCTCAGACGAACTCCGCCGCATCGCCGATGCAGCGCGCCCGCATTACGAGCGGCTGGCGGGGTTCAAGTTGAATGCAATGGTTTCTTGATCATCAGGGCCGCCCCTGTGGCGGCCATGACGGATCTGAATTTCTTCAAAGAATCCGGCGCGGGGCCCTCAATGCGGGTTCGTCGCTTCGCGGCGCGCGGACTCGTCAAGGATGCCGCTTTCGTCCCAGCGGCCTTCCACGCGCATCGCCACATAGGGATCGCTGTGGAGATTGATCGCGTCGGGATGCGGCGGGAATTCCTGCACCACCTCGACATATTCGTGATCGGAGAACACGAACACCTTCTCGGGACGGAACGGCAGGTAGCCCTGCTTGGACCAGTAGTTCAGCAGCCGCTTCTGCGCGAAGCCGCAGATCTTGCGGAAGCCTTTGCGGCGCACGATCTCGGTGGCGTATTTCATCATCTCGAGCGCGACTTCGCTGCTGCGATAGCGCGTCAGAACGGCAACGCGCTCGAATTTCGCATAGTCGTGAAACCAGCGGATGCGGATGGTGCCCGCTGGCTCGCCGTCCGCGAAAGTGAGGATGTGCAGCGCGCAAAAGTCGTTGCCGTCGAACTCCTCGTCATAGGGACATTTCTGCTCGCCGATATAGACCTGCGAACGGATCGAGAAAGCCTGCGCCAATTCCTCGGCCGAGGCGACAACCGTCGACGTGATCTTCATGGGAGGCTCACGCCACGTTTGTGTTCGCAGCCGGCACCGGCGGACGGTCCATGCGGAAGAGATGGCCGATGCCCGACGCCGTCTGATGCGGCGAGAACCCGCGGCCCTTGAGCGCGTTCAATCCGCCGATCGTTCCCGCCGTGGCGAAGATGGGCACGCCGCCATAGTGTTCCGCGCCCAGCGCGTTGGCGATCAGCCATCCGGCCATGCGCGAGACGCGCGGAAGAACGACGACCCACATATAGATCGCCTCGGGCCGCGTGTCGGACGGCACGACGAAACGCATGTCGGGATCGAGCCCGTCGAAGCGCTGTTCTTCGAGCGCCTCAAGACCGGGCTTGTTGAGGAAGATCATCGCGGTGAAGCCGATGATCTTCGGATCGCTGCGGGTATTGTCGCTGGCGCGATACACGCTCCACACGCTGTCGCGGTTGAACTTGTGCATGTTGGCCATGATCTCGAGCGATGTGATGTGCTCGCCGACCTCCTTGCGGGCCATCGCGGCCAGCTCCGGCAGTTCGTTGGGCTTTGCTCGCGCCACCCACATGATCCCGCCATCGGGCAGGGACGACCATGGTTCTTCTTTTGCTTTCTCCGGCGCCAGGTCCAGAAGGCTTCCGAAATTCTCCGACATCTGCCACTCCCACAACGCTTTACTTAACGAGGTCTTAAGCGCCCACACCTCGTAAACTATAAATTATCCATGTCGGGAAATGAATCGGGTCATTGACGGGATGCCGACATTTTGCGGATTCCGTTAATATTCACAGTTACTTACGCTGTCAGAAAGCGTGTCCCGCCCGGGCCGGCGCGGTTAATTCCACTGCGGCATTTGCGCGGAACATAGAAAAAGCGCCGGAGAACCGGCGCTTTTCCAAATATCGAGGGTTGGAGGTCCTACCGGGTCACCCGGCGCGCGGCGACGAGACCGAGCACCAGGAAGATCAGGAATATCACCAGGAAAATCCAAACCAGCGTCTTCGCGATGGCGAAGGAGGCGCCAGCGATTCCGCCAAAACCCAGAATGGCGGCGATGATGCCGAGAATCAGAAAAAGCAAAGCCAGGCGCAGCATGTCGTTCCCCGAATTGGCGGTGCGTGGGGAAGAATGCTCGCATCCCCTGCGCAGTTCCCTTTGCGCCGCTCCGGGCGCAGACTTGGGACGGAGAACCGGGAGCCAACGTCATGACCGCCATCAAGGACATCTATGCGCTACAGCCGGACGGTTCGAACTGGACCGTGCCGCAGGATTTCGATGTGTCGTTCAACTGGGATTATGACGACGGCCGCGCGGCGATGATGGGCCTCTACGCCAAGGGCAAGCAGATGCAGTGGGATGCGGAAACGCGCATCGACTGGTCGCAAGAGCTTGATGAGGACAATCCCGAGCAAATGCCCGAAGAGTCGCTGCCGATCCACATGGCCGGCTGCTACAAGAAGATGAGCGACAAGGAGAAGGCGCTCGTCCGCCGCCATTTCCAGGCGTGGCAGCTTTCGCAGTTCATGCAGGGCGAGCAGGGCGCGCTGATCTGCGCGGCGAAGATCGTCACCCAGGTGCCCGACGCGGACTCCAAATTCTACGCCGCCACGCAGACCATCGACGAGGCGCGCCATGTCGAGGCCTACAAGCGGCTGCTGACGAAATTCAAAGTCGCCTATCCGATGACGAAGCCGCTGCAGGATCTGATCGACCAGACCCTGCGCGACACCCGCTGGGACATGACCTATCTCGGCATGCAGGTGGTGATCGAGGGGCTCGCGCTGGCCGCCTTCCAGCAGATCCGCGACAACGCGCAGAACCCGCTGGCCGCGCAGGTGAACGCCTATGTGATGCAGGATGAATCGCGCCACGTCGCGTTCGGGCGCCTGGCGCTGCGCGACTACTATCCGCACCTCACCCAGAAGGAGCGCGACGAGCGCGAGGAATTCCTGCTCGAAGCGTCTTATCTCATGCGCGATCGTTTCGATGCCGTGGAGTTGTGGCAGAACCTCGGCCTGCCCATCGAGGAATGCGCCACCGCCATGTACGAGAGCGGCTTCATGGAGAAATTCCGCAACTCGCTGTTCACCCGCATCGTGCCCATCGTGAAGGACATCGGGCTGTGGGGCGACACCATCCGCAACGGATATACCGAGAT
>JBQCFD010000115.1:0-13175 GCA_051959625.1 Rhizomicrobium sp. | reverse complement strand
GGGCGCCGGCTGCGGCATGGCATCCGATGAACGCACATGAGGCATTCCATCCTTGGGCAGCAGCAGCAGCTTCTCGCTATAGGTCGCGGGATCGCCCGCCAAATCCTCGTCCACGGCGTAGTAGTCGATGAAGGGCGACATGGTGCTCGCACCGTGTCCCAGCGCCGTCACCTGAAGAGGGGCAAGCCGCATATTGGAAAGATAGATCGTTGGCTGGGCCATGCCGATGGAAGGCATAAGCAGGACCGCAGGTTTGTGCATCACTGCTTGTGCGCGGACCGTATCGAGCGCCTTGCGCAATTCGGTGGCCAGCGGAATGAACTCATCGAACACCGCGCGTCCGGCATCATCGACCTGCTCCGCGCCGCCCATCGCCACGACGTAAAAACGGTCTCTCAGCGCGCGCAACGCGGCGGAATGTGTGCGATAGATCGAATGCTGCCTGTTGAACCACTCTAGCACCACCAACATGACCGGCTTGCCGTTTTTTTCACCGCGCGGCTCGGACAGGTCGAGATCCGACAGCTTCGCCTGCAGTATCTTCTTGCGAATGAGCGTGTTGATGGACTTCTTGATCGCATGTTTTTCCGGAAGATCGGCGTAGCTGCAATTCAGGTAGACGTCGTGCAGTGTCGCCAACGGCAGCTCATCCATGTCCTCGATTTGGTCCAGTTGCGGCGGAAGCCATGCCAGAAGCGCTTCGCGCTTGTTATGGGCCGCCGGCGTGCCGAGGAATCGCGGCGACAGAAGCGAAAGGAAGAGCGCGGCGGCGAAGCGGCGGTTGTATTGCCACAACGCGCGCGCATCGGCAGGGATGTTGGAATCGGGGCCGTACAACAAACAGAACTTGATGAAGCCCGCTTCATTCAGTTCCAGGTCATCCTGACCCGTGCCTTTGATGTTCATGGCGCGCAGCACGTGATCAGCATTGCCGAACGGGCTCGCGGCGAAGAGCGTCGCGATCCAGCGGTGCCATGAGACGAGTTGCGTGAAGCCGCCCGGCGTCAGGAAGAATTGCGGATCGGAAAACAGGCAGGACAATGCCGATGCGATCCGCGTCAGCAAGTTCGCTGCCCGCAGGGCGGGCGCTATCGCCGTCAGCCGCGCCTCTATGCCCGCGATCTGGCCATATTGCTTGTCCAGCGTATCCAAGAGCTTGATGAGCTCGCGCGCCGCCGCCTCGCGGCTGCGCGAATAGCAAAGATATTCGAACCGTTCGAGTGAGAACGTGTCGTCTTGTTTGGGCATTCCGTTTTCCGTCACCCCATGTGCGTGTCGCGTATATCCGGCACGCTGCTGGAAGTCGAAGCTTTCAGCGGGGCAAAACGCTTCGCCAAGGCATTGTTTCTGAAAGACTTAATTACCCCGTGCGGGTGCCGCGCCGATGGAAGATCGCAAAGTCATGACGGTCGATGTGGTCTATGTGGTTGAGCAGACGGGTTATTTTGCGTGACGGGGCAACGAAATCGACGGTAAATCGTTTTCATGGACATGGCGTTGTGCCGCCGCCACCCACACAACCGGGCTCTTCATGTCGATTTCGCAAGCAAAGCCCCACGTCGTTGAAGCCGTGCCGCAAAGTGTGCGGCGATTCCGTGCCGTGCGCGCACTGAGCATGGCGATCGCCGAGCCGCTCTCCGCGGAAGACCAATCCGTGCAATCGATGCCCGATACCAGCCCGGTGAAATGGCATCTGGCGCACACGACCTGGTTCTTCGAGCGCATGGTGCTGGCACGTGAGCCCGGCTACGAACCCTTCGATGCGCGCTATGACGCAATCTTCAATTCCTACTATCTGGGTCTCGGCACGCCTTTCACACGCGCGAACCGTGGATTGCTCACGCGACCAGGCGGGGCTGAAATCTCCGCCTATCGTGCCTATGTGGATGAGGCGATGGAGAAGATGCTGCCTCATGCCGGCCCGGAAAGTCATGCGCTGACGGCGCTGGGACTCCATCATGAGCAGCAGCATCAGGAACTGATGCTCACCGACATCAAGCATGCCTTCTGGTGCAACCCGCTCCTGCCGGCTTACCGTCCCGCGGCGCCGCGCGCTGCGAGCAGCACGCCGGCTATGAATTGGATTGCGCATCCCGGCGGCATCGTTTCCGTAGGTCATGCGAGCGATACGTTCGCGTTCGATAACGAATGCCCGCGCCACGAGGTCCTGTTGCGGCCATTCCGCCTTGCATCGCGGCATGTGACCTGCGGCGAGTATTGCGCGTTTATCGACGACGGTGGTTACGAGCGCCCCGAGTTCTGGCTTTCCGACGGCTGGACGCTCGCCCAACGCGAGAATTGGCGCGCGCCGCTCTATTGGCTCGACAAAGACCAACATTTCACCCTCAACGGCATCTTGCCGATCGATCCGGGCGAGCCGGTCACGCATGTGAGTTTCTACGAGGCTGCGGCCTATGCTGAGTGGGCCGGAAAGCGTTTGCCCACGGAGTTTGAATGGGAAGCTGTCGCGGCCAATGAAGAAGGGCGCGGCAATTTCCTCGATCTCGAGGCGCTTCATCCCGGCACGGCCGGTGGCGAGACGCGTATGCTCGGCGATGCGTGGGCCTGGACGCGCTCCTCCTACGATCCCTATCCCGGCTTCCGGCCTTTCGACGGTAAGCTTGCCGAGTACAACGGCAAGTTCATGGCCGGACAGATGGTGCTGCGCGGTGGGTCTTGCGTGACGCCCGAGGACCACATCCGTATCACCTATCGCAATTTCTTTCCGCCGGCGGCGCGCTGGCAATTCAGCGGCATCCGCCTCGCGGAGGACACATGAGCCAGGCAGCCCTTCGTCATTCGCCGACCGAACGGGGTCGCCGCGTCGATGGCGATTTCGCGCAAGCCGTTTTCTCCGGCCTGAGCAGGCCGGTTAAGTCCCTGCCCTGCCGCTTCTTCTACGATGCCGAGGGTTCCGCGCTGTTCGATCGCATCTGCACGCTGCCCGAATATTATCCGACGCGGACGGAGACGAGGTTGCTGCGGACACATGCCCGCGAGATCACCGACCGAATGGGGCCGGACATCGAACTCATCGAATTTGGCGCCGGCTCGTTGCAGAAGGTGACGATCCTGCTCGATGCGCTCAAAACCCCGCACGCATATGTGCCCATCGACATCTCCGGCGAATATCTGCGGGCGATGGCCGCCAAGCTGATGGGGACTTATCCGGGTCTGTCGGTTTGTCCGATCATCGCCGATTTCACCCAGCCTCTGCGCTTGCCCGCGTCGAGCGTGCGGCGCGTAGGATTCTTTCCGGGCTCGACAATCGGCAACCTGGATCGTGACGAAGCGCTCGCGTTTCTCCGCCGCGCTGCGACGATGCTTCAAGCGGGCGGTCTTCTGATCGGTATCGATCTCGTGAAGGATCCTGCTTTGCTCCACGCCGCCTATAATGATGCCGAAGGCGTGACCGCGCGTTTCAACAAGAACGTCCTTGCGCGCGCGAACAGCGAGTTGGGCGCGGATTTCGATCTCGACGCCTTCGCGCATTATGCGTTCTACAACCCTGTGCAGCGGCGCATCGAAATGCATTTGATGAGCAAGGCGCGCCAGGAGGTGACGATCGGGAACGAAATTTTCGCCTTCCGCGAAGGGGAAACGATCCACACCGAGAACTCCTACAAATATACCCCGGAGGGGTTCGCCGCCCTGGCCCGGGACGCCGGCTTCGCCCCTGTCGCCCAGTGGACAGACCCGGAGCGGCTTTTTGGCCTCTATTGGCTGGAGGCGCCGGCGGCCTAACGGGCAAAAGCCAACAAACCTGCCTTTTCCGAGAACGCCATCGGGTTATTAGGGTATTCCAAAATTGAAGGACGGAGGCCCGGGATTGGCCGCGACATGGGGACCGGGCTGGGGATAGAATTTGGGCCTTCCGCGTTCTTCAAAGTTGGTTGTGAAGGCGACCGCCATGGCCCTGACGCTTACCCCTGAAATCATTGAAGGTGCTTACGAATTTCTGCGCGCCACGCCGCCGTTCCGAAGCTGGCGGCTTCCACATGCCGATGAAGTCACGTTCGTTGTTTCACGGCACAAGATGCATGTGGGTTATCACCGCGGAACCCGGCGGAAGATCTATTCTCACGAGATCGGAATCTCGCAAGCGTGCGTGGGCCACACCAACACGCTGCTGCGCACGATGGCCCATGAAATGATCCACCAGTACCAGCAGCGCACGCGCACGGACACGCCGAACGCCGAACACAATGCGGAGTTCATGCGGCTCGCGCGCATCGTTTGCCGTCATCACGGCTGGGACGAAAAAGAATTCTGACCGCGCACCGAGCTGCCGTTGCGGAAGCGGCCGCGCGGGCTTGATTTCATCGACACAGAGGGATTGCATGACCTGCGCCGGCGCGGAAAATCTCCGGCGCGTTCGCGGGAGAATGAATATGTCGCTGGTGAAAACCGAAATCGTGGACCAGATCGCCATTGTCCGGTTCAACGACCCCACAACGTTGAACGCAATGTCGGTAAAAATGGTGGAAGACCTGCAGGCGGCGCTGACGGACTGCAAGAAATCCGCACGCGCGATGGTGATCACCGGCGAAGGCCGCGCCTTCTGTTCGGGCGCCGCACTCACCGGCGGCGGCATGCGCGCGCCGGCGGAATCCAAGGAGTTCGATGCGGGCGCGGCGCTTGAAAGCCACTACAATCCGTTGATGGTGACGTTGAAGAATTTTCCTGTCCCCTTCGTGACAGCCGTTCACGGACCGGCGGCGGGTATCGGGTGCTCGCTGGCTTTGGCCGGCGACCTCATCGTTGCCGACAGCACGGCCTATTTTCTCCAGGCGTTCAAGAATATCGGCCTCGTGCCCGATGGCGGCTCGGCCTATCTGCTCGCCGCAGCAGCTGGTCGTGCCCGCGCCATGGAAGCGATGCTGTTGGGCGAACGGATTCCGGCGGAAAGCGCCTATGCGTGGGGCATGATCAACCGCCTCGTTCCAGAAGGAAAAGATCTGGAAACGGCCCTGGAGCTCGCGCGCAAACTGGCGGATGGGCCACGCGCAACGCTATCGCTCATTCGCACGCTGGCGTGGAACGCGCTGGACAAATCCTTTGAAGAGCAACTCGACGCGGAGCGCGTGTCACAGCGTACGGCGGGGCGCTCGGCGGAATTCCGCGAAGGCGTCGCCGCCTTCCTCGAGAAGCGCAAGGCACGCTTCAACGCGCTTCCCTGACCCGCGCCCGGCCTTTGCGGGCGCTGGCCTAGTATCCGATCTGGATCTGCAGACCGGCCGACAAAGCCGTAGAGCGCCCGTTCGTCTCCGCCGCGTTCATATCGACCAGGCCGAAGCCGGCGAGCTGTACGCGATCGTTCAGGACCGGCACCGCATAGATGGCCTCGATGCGGTGTTCGCGCGGACCGGCTATATTCCAGGTCTGCGTGACCGGCCCGAGAGCGCCGGTACTGCGGCCCACCACTTCGATCGAGCGATATTGCAATCCGCCGTTCTCGACATGCAGCGGCTGGGTGAACGAGACGCGAAGCTCATCCTTCTCGCCGAACACGCCGGTCTTCTTGCCCACGAACTCGTAGGCGGTCGAGCGCATCGTCGTCGTCGTGAAACTGAGCGCCGAATTCGTGCTTCCCGGCGTGGTGTTTCCGAGCGTCGCGGAGGCCGCGAAGCCCCAGCCGCCGTCGAAATTCGCCGTTCCGCCGACCGTGGCGGCATTGGTGCGCGCGCCATTGCCGAAGCTCAGCACGCCGCCGCCCTGTGCGCCAAGGAAGCCGTCATATTCGTTGAGGGACGTGTATGAGGCGTTGAACGTGAAGTTCCCGGTCAACGCATAGTCCAGGCCGAAGACCGAGGCAGCGGCCTTGTTCGTCGGCAGCGGCACCGAGCGCATCGGCCCGAAGGTCGCATCGGTATAGATGTGATCATCGGTCTTTTCGCTGTAGCCGGCGCTGAAATGCAGGCCGCCGAAGCTCATGCCGCCCTGCGCATAGGCGCCGCCGGACGCAAGGCCCAGCACGGGATTGACGCCGCCGGTCGAGGGATCGAAGTCCGTCGCCAGCGAGAAGATGCCGACCTGCTCCGAACCGGACGTCAGCTCGGACATCAGGCCATGTGCGCCGTTGCCTTCGCCCACGCGGAAATCGACCCCATCACTGGCGTTGGACAGACGCATTTCGTAGTGCGGGCGCGCGATACCGGTCTCACGCTCTTCTTCCGGGAGCGGCGCAGTCGTGGTCAGGTTCAAGTCCCAGGCGCTGTGTCCGAGCATGACGCTCTGCGACGAGAAGTTGGAGAAGTTGGAACCGCGCGCCCAGTCGATGAGGCGTTGATACAGATAGGACTGGAACGGGTTGTTGCCGTACGAGGTCTTCTGGTTTTTGCCGACGAGCATCGTGCTCAGGGGGATCGTGAAATCCCGATAGGTCGTTCCGATAGGCTCGATCGCGACAAGATAGGCGTTCTTGTTCTGCCAGAGATCGAGCTGGCCGGGGTTCAACACCGACTGCTTCAACGAACGTGCCGACCAGTTCGGCAGAAGCGTCTGCAGCGGGTTCAGTGCGCTGCCGTTGTAAGCGAACGGCTGGTAGACGAGAAGGTTGTCGAAATTGAGCGGCGCTTGCGACGCCTGGACGTCGAGTTCACCCCAGCCATAGACCGGATCGACGCCGGGGGCGCCGAGATCTTTCGCCGAGCGGAAGATGATCTGCGCGGTTTCCGGCGCGTGCTGCGCCAGCCACGGCCAGCGGTCCTGCAGCAGTGCGATGGCGCCCGTCACCAGCGGCGCGGCGAAGGAGGTGCCCGACATGCGGGTGACGCCGCCATGGCCGTCCGCCACCAGGATCAATTCGCCCGGCGCGACGACGAAGTGGTACATGAGCTTGTTCTGCGGCATGCAGATACCCGCCACCGTCACGCAAGCATTGCCCGGCGTGTTCGAGAAGGACGAGATCTCGCCCGTCGGACCGATCGAGCCGACCATGATCAGGTTGTCGATCGGCGTCAGAGCCGCAAGCGACAGGTTCGACAGGTTGGAAAGCCACTCGATGTTCTGGCTCTGGGCGACGCCTTCATTGCCCGCCGCTTTCACGATGAGGAGATTGTTCTTGCGGCTGCTTAGCAGCGAGCCGGACAGAATGCTGATCCATTCCGGCGATAGCGTCCAACCCGGTGTGCCCAGCGAAGCGTTCACGACCGTGGCGCCGCGCTTGTAGAGGGTGTCGATGCCCGTCGTCACATCCTGCCAGTTGGTCGTGCCGGTCTGGTCGAAGGGGTTGTAGAGTTCGATTTGCGAATTGGGGGCGATGCCCATCACGCCCTGGCCGTCCTGCTGGGCCGCGATCAGACTCGCCACCGCACCGCCATGCTGGTTCACATAGACCTTGTAGCCGCCGGCGAAGTGGACATTGTCCACGCCCGTCGCATCGCCGTCGAAGGTGCTGTCGAGAACACCGACAATGACATCGCCATTGGCATTCTGGATCTTCGTCAGCGCCGGCGACCAATCGACGGACGACATCCACCAGTCGACATGATCGACCCCGGTAAAGTTCATCAGCCCGTCATACCAGGAGAGCATGAAGGCCGAACGCACCATCGGGCTCACATTCGCGAGCGAAGACGCGTCATCCGGGTCGATGCCGTAGGTCGACAACACTGCATCCGCAAAGCCGCTGTTGAAGTCCTTGCCGGTGTATTTGTGCACGGCCGCGCTCCAGAAATCGGAGCTGCTCGCGATGAAGCCTTTTAGCTGCGCCTGCAGGCCGGAGTAATCGGTGGCGTTGGACGCCTGCAGATCGTTCCACAGCGTGTTGATGGCGCCCCATTGCGGGCCGGCCGATTGCCAGAACGGACCGATGCTCGCATCGAATGGATTGATCGAGCCCCAGAACGGGCTGATGTTGCCGTAGAATGGGCTGATGCTGCCGTAGAACGGATTGATCGAACCCCAGAACGGGCTGATGTTGCCCCAGAACGGGCTGATGTTGCCATAGAACGGGTTTATGTTTCCGTAGAACGGATTGATGTTGCCGTAGAAGGGATTGATGTTGCCGTAGAACGGATGGACCTTCGGATTGTTCGGATCTGCCGGCGCATCGAGGACGAACCCATTGCTTCCAGGCAAAACGGTCGAGACGACCGACGATGTCGTCGACGTCGCCGACTTCACGATGTTCGACAGCAATCCGGCAGAGGCGGTGTCTGCACAGAGCAGACAACCCAACGCGACACCCGCGAGTAAAGCCTTACGCATCCCATTACCCCGATCGCCTGTTGGCGTTATTTGCGTAAAATTTGACGCACAGGTCTGAAGGGGTCGTTAAAAATTACTCAGACGGCAAGGTTTGCGAAAGCTTCGGTAAACGGACCGTTTACAGGTCTGAGCAAACCCTTTCGCGCTTAACCGCGAACATCGAGCGCAGCCGGGGCAAATATCCCAGCGCTGTTTACGATGCGAGAGGCAGGCTGTTCGTCTTCGGATGTAAAATACGCGTGGCGGGCAAATGAACCCGCGCGGAGGTTCCGACGCCCAATTTGCTTGAAAGCGTGAACAGGCCACCGTGGAGTTCCACGAGCGACTTCACGATGGGGAGCCCAAGGCCGATGCCGCCATGCGTGCGCGCATAGGTGCTTTCGGCCTGACCGAAAGGCTCCAGAACGAAGGTGAGCTTTTCCGGCGGGATACCCATGCCGTTGTCCGTCACGACGATGTCGACGCCGTCGCGCACGATTTCGAACCCGATCTCGACCGATCCGTCGAGCTTGGTGAATTTCACGGCATTGGACAAGAGATGCCCAACCACTTGCCGCAGCCGGGTCCGGTCGCAGCGCAGACGAATCTCGTCGCCGCCGTTCTGGACGTGGATGGATTTGCCGTGACCGGGTATCTCTTCCTCGAGCGTGGCGATGGCGAGATCCATAATTTCCCGAATGGAGGCTTCCTCGTCTTCCAGTTTCACGGCACCCGCGTCGATGCGCGCCATATCAAGAATATCGTCGAGGATCACCAGAAGCCTGCGTCCGCTCGCGTTGATGTCTTCGGCATATTCCTTGTTCTTCGCGGGCGACATGGTTCCGAGGGTCATCAAATTGGAGAAGCCGATGATCGCGTTCAGCGGCGTCCGCAGCTCGTGGCTCATGTTCGCCAGGAAATGGCTCTTGGCGCGATTGGCCGTTTCGGCGGCTTCCATGGCGAGGCGGAGCTGCGCCTCCACCTTGATGCGCCGCTCGATCTCGACGTCGCGCTCACCAAGCGTCTTGGTGAGTTCGTCGCGGTGGCGATGCACGATCATGTGACGCCAGCTGATCCACAGGATCACAAGCAATCCAAGTATCAGCGCCGCAGCGAAAAGCGCGCGCTGCGTGGCCGCCCGGGACTCGCGCAGACTCATGTCGCGCTTGAGTTGCTCAGATTTCAGATGCTCGATCTCCAGCCGCTGGTTGGCGAAATCGAACTGCGCGCCCAGGAGCGCCAGGTTGGCCGACGCGGTGAGCGAACGGCCTTCGTCGTCCAGGCGTTTGAACGCCTCCAGATGCTGGAGCGCCAGCGCATAGTCGCCGGCACGGGCGTAGATCTGATAGGCGAATTTGTGCATGTCACGGAAGGGCGAGATCGTCTTGGTCAGATCCAAGCCTTTGAACGCGCGATTCATGTCGGCGACGGCACCCAGGACATCGCCACGCTCATATTCGACTTCCGCCTTTGCGCCCCATGCGAAGGGTTCCTGGCCCGTATCTTTCTGGTGAGCCAGTAGTTTCAGCGCTTTGTTCGCCGTCTTCTCCGCATCCGAGAAGCGATTGCTCCTGGCGTAGGTTGCGGCAAGATTGGTGAGGATATCAGCTTCGAGAAACGGACTGTCGAGCGTTTTTGCGATCTTGAGCGCATTGTTGAAGCGGTCGATAGCCTGGTCATAGCGCCCAAGTCCCTGGAGCGCAAAGCCGATATTGTTGTCGGCGGAAAGCTCCAGTGCCGGATCGTCGGAATAGACCTGCGACGCGCGCCGGTAATAGGCGATCTCGCGATTGTAGTCGTGCGCCTTCTCGTAAATGTTTCCCAGGCATTGCAGCGCAATCGATTGATAGCGGGGGATATCGAGGCGCGCGAAGATGTCGTGGGCGCGCTGATAGTTCTTCAGCGCCAGCGCGATGTTTCCGTTGGCATCGGCAAGGCGGCCCTCCGAAAGCGCGAGGTCCCCGTCGAGGCGCGTGGTCTTCTTGTCGGCGTTTGCAAGCTTCAGAGCCGCATCCAGCGCGACTTGCGCCTCTTTCACCTGGTTGATGCGAGTGAGCGCCTCGCCCTCCAGCCAGAGACTGGTTGCGATCGCCTCGGAACGATATGCGGAGACCGGTTGCGCTTGCGCAAATGCGTTCGCTTTGCGTGCCTTTTCGACTGTCGCCTTGGGATCCGCCATCATGGATTTCTTGGCGTCGGCGATCTGTGCTGCGAACGTGGTCCATCCGGGAGGCGTGGGATCGGCAGCCGGCTGCACGCCTTGGGCAAGCGCGCCCGTCGCAATCACGCTCGCAATGAAAATGGCGAAAATCGCCGCTTTGGACATAGCTGCTCCCTTGCAGCGAGGGTGCCCGAATAGTGTTGAGGAACACTTATTTGGAGGGTTTACGAAGCCCTAAGGGTCGTCGCGCGAGGCCTCACGCTCGATGTTTCCAAGTTGACTGGCCACGTCGAGAACCGCGCTCAGGCTGCAGGGTGAGCTTCGTAACCAGTTGAATCCTAGTGGAGAATTCCCCTTTCCCACGCATGGCCGCGGCTTGAGGTTTTGGCTCGGCCACATTGAGGGCTACCGGCGGCTGGCGCGCCTTTCATGCCGTCGCGCGATCCAGCCCGGAACCGGCATGCACCGTGCCCGTTCGCCTGCCGGTCGTGCGGTCGATCCAGCACTCTTCTGTGCGATGACATTCTGCCCTTTTTGACAGGCATCAAAAAATGTCTGGCCACGGAGTTGTTGTGTTGGTTGCCGCCAATGGCGGCGCACCCCACTACGGAGGTCAACAATGGTGGATACCGTTCACAAGCTACCCGTCAAAAACGAGAGCCGCGCACCCGCCGAAGCCGGCTGGCGCCCGTTTCATTCCCTGCGTCATGAGGTCGATCGCCTGTTCGATGCATTCGACAACATGTCGTGGCGTTCGCCGTTTTCCGGTTCTGTCTTCGATTTCGCGCCTTTCGGCCGCGTGATGACCGCGCTGCATGCACCGGCGGTCGACATCGCCGAAAAGGACAAGGAATACGAGATCACCGCCGAACTGCCGGGCATCGACGAAAAGAATGTCGAGGTCTCGCTCGCCAATGGCGGCCTCGTAATCCGCGGCCACAAGGAAGAACAGAAGGAGGAGAAGAAGAAAGATTACTTCCTCTCCGAACGCCAATACGGCACCTTCGAACGCTATTTCGGCATTCCGGAGGGCGTGGAAAGCGAGAAGATCGCGGCTACGTTCAAGAATGGCGTGCTGACGATCACGCTTCCGAAATCGGCCAAGATGCAAGCCTCGGAAAAGAAGATCGCCGTGAAGGCCGCCTGATGATGCCGCATGAGCCGGCGGCTGCGGCCCCAACCGCCGGTTCATCGCGGTTCAGGGCAAGAGGACGGCGGCGCCTTCGATATCCCCGCTGCGCAATCTGTTCAGTGCGGTGTTGGCATCCGCGAGCGCGAAGGGAACAGTTGTCGTCCGAATATTCGCCTTGCCGGCAACCGCGAGAAATTCCTCGCCATCTGCCCGCGTCAGATTAGCCACGGAGCGAATGACGCGTTCTTCCCATAAGATCGCGTACGGGAAGGCAGGAATATCGCTCATGTGGATTCCGGCGCAGATGACGACGCCGCCTTTGCCCGTTGCCCTGAGCGCCGCAGGAACCAATGCCCCGACCGGCGCGAAGATCAACGCTGCATCGAGCTTTTCCGGCGGCGCAACATCGGAGCCGCCCGCCCAAACCGCACCGAGGCTCTGCGCAAAGACCTGTCCAGCCGTGTCGCCCGGCCTGGTGAAGGCGAACACTTCCTGCCCGTTGTGCTGCGCTACCTGCGCCGCAATATGGGCCGCGGCACCAAACCCGTAGAGGCCGATCCGTTTCACGTCACCCGCAAAGCGCAAGGCGCGATAGCCGATCAACCCTGCGCACATGAGCGGCGCAGCCTCCTGATCTGAAAATCGTTCGGGAATGGGGAAGCAATATCGCTCGTGTGCCGTCGCAAATTCGGCATAGCCGCCGTCAATCTGATAGCCGGTGAATTTCGCGCGGTCGCAGAGATTTTCCCGCCCGGACAGGCAATACGTGCAAACCCCGCAAGTCCAGCCGAGCCAGGGCACGCCCACGCGCATACCGCGCTTGAGCTTCTCCACGCCCGGCCCGCAAGCTTCGACGCGGGCAACAACCTCATGCCCCGGCACGAGCGGAAGTTTTGGATGTGCAAGCTCGCCATCGACAATATGGAGGTCGGTCCGGCAGACGCCGCATGCATGCACCCGCAAGAGCACTTCGTGCGGCCCGGGATCGCGAACCGATTTTTCCGCGTCGAGACGTAGCGGCGTTTTCGCGCGGTCCAGAACCATTGCGCGCACGGTGGACTATTCTTTCTCAATCCTTCGCCAGATATGCGGTAATCGCATCGATCTGGTGCTGGGTAAGATACATCGTATTCCGGTCCATCGCCGGATGATATCTCATTGTGTAACTGAATGCGGTGAGCTGGTAGTCGAGATATTTCGAATGTTGTCCCGCCAACCGCGGAACCGCTCCATTTCCTTCTCCATTCGCCCCATGACAACTTTGGCATGCGGGAACTTTGCCTGAGCCTTTTTCATAAAGCTGCTTGCCCTCGGTGACTAAACCCGACGCCCGACGGTGATCAGGCGCAGAAGGGCTTTGCGCCGCATAATAACGAGCAATAGCCTGAATATCTTCATCACCGATGTGGTTCGATAGGTCCCACATCGCATGGATCGCGGCGACGCTTTGCCGTGTTGGATCGCGAAGCGATTTCAGCCGCGCCGCAAGATATTCCCCGGTCTGTCCGTTCAACCGCGGCGTGCCCGGGCTGGTGCTGTCTCCGCTGACACCATGACAACTCTGGCAGGTGGCGACTTGAGGAGGTTGTGCATTCTGGGCGACGGCAGGGAGACCGCTGGTCATCGCCAGAAAAACGATAGCAACGCGCAACTTTTCCCGGACATCCATGGTACCCGCGGCCCCTCGCCCTT
>JBQCFD010000114.1:0-41533 GCA_051959625.1 Rhizomicrobium sp. | reverse complement strand
GATCTTGCGCGAGACGCGGCGCGATGGACCGTGGACGGCGCTCGTGCTTGAGGCAGCGCGCGGGCGGCGGTAGGGTCTAAACGCCCTTAAATCGTCATGGCCGGGCTTGTCCCGGCCATCCATTTTCCAGAAGCGGTGCAGGCATTGTTCGGCCTCTGGAAAATGGATGGCCGCCACGGGGGCGGCCATGACGGAAACAAACAGCAAAGATAGCTCTGATGGACAAGACCCAATCGTTCCAAAGTTTCGAGGACCGTTCCGACGCAGCCACCGTCGCCCCGCGCCTGAAGCTTTTGCGCGCGGAACTTGCCAAGCGCGGGCTGGACGGTTTCGTCGTCCCGCATTCGGACGAATACCAGAGCGAATACCTGCCGGAATGCAACGAGCGCCTCGCATGGCTCACCTCGTTCACCGGATCGGCCGGCGCAGCCGTCGTGCTGAAGGACAAGGCTGCCGTCTTCGCCGACGGCCGCTACACGCTGCAGGTTCGTCAGCAGACCGACACCAAGCAGTTCGAGCCGCGCGACCTCGTCGAAGAGGGACCGAACAAGTGGCTTGAGAACAACGCCCCGAAAGGCTCCAAGATCGGTTTCGATCCGTGGGTGCATTCCGCCGCCAGCGCCGATGCGCTGCGTGCGAGCGTCGAGAAAGCCGGCGCCACCCTGGTCGCCGTCGACGGCAATCCGATCGACGCCGTGTGGCATGATCGCCCCGCCGCGCCGGCGGCGAAGGCCGTTCCGCATGCGATGAATCTCGCGGGCGAAAGCGCGGAGTCCAAGCGCACGCGCATCGCCGAAGAGATCAAGAAGAGCGGCGCGGACGCCGCAATCGTGTCGCTCGCGGATTCCATCTGCTGGCTGCTCAATGTGCGCGGCGGCGACACGCCCCACACGCCGTTCGTGCTCTCCTACGTCATCCTGAACGGCGACGGCTCCGTCGACTGGTTCGTGGACAATCGCAAGATCACGCCGGATGTCACCAAGCATCTGGGTAATGCCGTGCAGGTGCGCGATCCCAAAGAGTTCGTGAACGCGCTGGATGCCCTGAAAGGCAAGACCGTCACCGCCGATCCGAACTGGACGGCGTCCGCCGCGTTCGAACGCCTCGCCAAGGCGGGCGCGAAGGTGAAGCGCGGCGTCGATCCTTGCCAGCTTCCGAAAGCCTGCAAGAATCCGGTGGAGATCGAAGGCAGCCGCAAAGCGCATATTCGCGACGGCGCGGCCCTCTCCAATTTCCTCGCCTGGATGGCGCGCGAAGCGCCGAACGGCGAGATCACGGAGATCCAGGCGGCGGAGGTGCTGGAAGGTTATCGCCGCAAGGCCGGATCGCTCACCGATCTGTCTTTCGATTCCATTTCCGGCGCAGCGCCCCACGCCGCCCTGCCGCACTACCGCGTGACGACGTCTTCCAACCGCAAGATCAACCGGAACGAGATCTATCTCATCGACTCCGGCGGCCAGTATCCGGATGGCACGACGGACGTGACGCGCACCATGATCGTGGGCACGCCGACCGCCGAGATGAAGGATCGCTTCACCCGCGTGCTGAAGGGCCATATCGCGCTGGGCACGATGAAGTTCCCGCCGGGCACGCCGGGCGTGGCGCTGGATGCGTTCGCGCGCAAGGCGCTGTGGGATGCAGGCCTCGATTACGATCACGGCACCGGCCATGGCGTCGGCTCGTATCTGTCGGTGCATGAAGGCCCGCAGAACATCTCCAAGCGGCCGATCACGCAGCCGCTGATGCCGGGCATGATCTGCTCCAACGAGCCGGGCTACTACAAGGAAGGCGAATACGGCATCCGCATCGAGAACCTGATCGTCGTCACCGAGCCCAAAGAAGTGAAAGGCGGCGACCGCAAGATGATGGAATTCGAAACCATCACCTGGGCGCCGATCGATCTGAACCTCGTGGAGCCATCGCTGCTCACGAAAGACGAACGCGAATGGCTGAACGCCTACCACGCCAGGACCCGCGAGAAGCTGGCGCCGCTCGTCGATGGCGATACGAAGGCGTGGCTGGAAAACGCGACGCGGGCGATCTGACCATGAAAATATTTTCGCGTTGCGTGATCGCTGCGGCGTTGCTGGCGCTGGCGGGCTGTCAGGTATGGCCGGTCGATCAGGATCCCAAGGGCATGAACTACCGGCGCGACGCCAACCGCGTCCTGAACGCCATCCAGGCGTATCAGCACGAACATGGCGGCGCCTATCCGCCGTCTCTCACCGCGCTCACGCCGCGCTATATCCCTGCGCTGCCGGATGAGCCGCGGCTCGACTATCATCCCTATGACGGGTCGGTCGTGTATCACTACATCCCGTCATGGCCGCAGCTTCGCCCGGTGTGGTGCCAGTCCATCGGCTCCACGACCGAGTGGCGTTGCAAGGAGCATCTGGTTTAAGCCGCCGGCGCTTGTATAGTCCTGCCGCTCGAGGAGATTGCCATGAAGACGTCCGTTGCCATCGCCGGAGTTGCCGCCCTTCTGCTCAGCGGATGCGCATCCGGGACCTATGTCAGCAAGGAAGACGCGGGCCAGTTCCGCGCCGGGGTGACGACGGAGCAACAGGTGATCGCCGCGCTGGGCCAGCCTGACGCCAAGGCCGATCTCGTGAATGGCGGGCATCGCGACAGCTATATCCATACCGGTGGCGGCGCGAGCCCGATCGATTACGTGCCGCTTCTTGCGCTGGCGGTGTCGCCCGGCTTCGCGCACCCCACGACCGTGGATTTCGACTTCGATGCGCAAGGCGTGCTGCGGAGCGTCAACCGGACACGCGAGCGCTCCTGACCCGCGCGGTTATCCAAGCGGGATCAACCGCTTAAAATAAATCTTCCTAGTTCCAAGAATAATTATTTGACGAGCGAGTCGGTGGGGGTGTACATTTTTCCCAATTCTCGAACTGCGCCTTGTGCGAAGCCGCCCGCGAAAGCCGGCGGTTTTTTCTTTTCCGCCCGTGACGGGGAGCAGCGGTGCGGCAGCGACGGGGCTCTGCCTCTCTGCGCGAGATTTTCTTTTCAGAACCGAGGGGGAGGGGGCGGTACCCCCCTCAATGCGCAATTCAAATACCATCCGTGGAGCGCAACTCCGGCGACCTACAACATCTCGTCCGGCGCGCGAAACGGAATCGGAAAATCGACAAACAACCGCCGCTTCGAAAAAAGCGGATTCGATCCTCGGGAGAGCCATGTCCCCGCGGGTGCGCGAATCGGAAGATGTCAAAGCCCCTTGATCATCGCGAGCCATTCGTCCTCGTCGATGACCTTGATGCCGAACTTCTGCGCGTCGGCGAGCTTGGAGCCTGCGCCGGGACCGGCCACGACCAGATCGGTCTTCTTCGACACCGAGCCCGCCGTTTTCGCGCCCAGGGATTCCGCTTTCACCTTGGCTTCCTGGCGCGCCATCTTCTCGAGGCTGCCGGTGAACACCACCGTCTTGCCCGCGACCGGCGACCCCTTGATCTTCGGCGCGGCGACATCCTGCACCTCCACCTCCTTCAGCAGGTGGTCGATAACCTTGCGGTTGTGCGGTTCGTCGAAGAAATCCTTGATCCCTTCGGCCACCACGTCGCCGATGCCGCCGATGGACGTGAGATGCTCCAGCGCCTCCTTGCTTTCCATTGCCTCGATGAAGGCATCGATGCTGTGGAAGGTGCGGGCGAGCAGCCGGGCATTGGTGTCGCCGACATGGCGGATGCCGAGCGCGATGATGAAGCGGTCGAGCGCGATCTTGCGGCGGGCATCGATGGCGGCGACGAGGTTCTCGACCAGCTTGCCCTCGCCGTCGTCCTTCTTCTTGGACTTGCCGGCGGTGGATTTGCCGTCCTTGGCGCGGCGTTCCGCGCTTTGCTCGGCGCGTTTCTCCGCCAGCACCTTGCCGAGCTTCGCGGGCTGTTTCGCCAGCGTGAAGATGTCCGCCGGTTCCTTCAGCAGGCCGGCCTCGTGCAAGGTCTCGATATAGGTGCCGCCGAAGCCTTCGATGTCGAAGGCATCGCGGCTGACGAAATGCTTGAGCCGCTCCACCGATTGCGCATCGCAGATGAGGCCCCCGGTGCAGCGGCGGTCGACTTCTTCCTTGCCGGTCTTCTCATCGACCTCGCGCACGGCATGACTGCCGCAGATGGGGCATTTGTGCGGAAACTGATAGGGCTTGGCCCCGCGCGGCCGCTTTTCGAGCACGACGCGCACGACCTGCGGGATCACATCGCCCGCGCGCTGGATGACGACGGTATCGCCTTCCCGCGCATCCAGGCGGGCGATTTCGTCCTCGTTGTGCAGCGTCGCGTTCTCGACCACCACGCCGCCGACATTGATGGGCTTCAGCCGCGCCACCGGCGTCAGTTTGCCGGTGCGGCCGACATGGATGTAGATCTCTTCGAGGATGGTTTCCGCCTGCTCCGCCGGAAATTTGTGCGCGATGGCCCAGCGCGGCGAACGCGAGACGAAGCCCAGCCGCTCCTGCAGCTTGAGATCGTCGACCTTGTAGACCACGCCGTCGATATCGTAGCCGAGCTTGGCGCGCCTGCCTTCGATATCGTCGTAGAACCTGAGAACTTCCTTTGTCGTCTCGCAGCGGCGTACGAGCGGATTCACCTTGAAGCCGAACTTCCGGAAGGCTTCCAGCATCCCCCACTGCGTGTCGGCGGGCATCTTGCTCACTTCGCCCCAGGCATAGGCGAAGAAGTTGAGCGAGCGCTCGGCGGTGATCGCGGGATCGAGCTGGCGCACCGAACCGGCGGCGGAATTGCGCGGATTGGCGTAGGTCTGCTTGCCGTCCTTCTCCTGACGCTTGTTGAGCGCGGCGAAGTTGGCGTGGGTCATATAGACTTCGCCGCGCACTTCCAGCACCGCCGGCGCCTTGCCGTGAAGCCGGAGCGGAACGTCCTTGATGGTGCGCAGGTTCGCGGTGATGTCCTCGCCTTCCGCGCCGTCGCCGCGCGTGGCGCCTTGCACGAATACGCCGTCTTCATAGCGCAGCGACGCGGACAGCCCGTCGATCTTGGGCTCCGCGGTGAAACAGATGTCGCGATCGTCCTTGAAACCGAAAAAGCGGCGAATGCGGCCGACGAATTCCTCGACATCTTCATCCGTGAAGGCGTTGTCTAGCGACAGCATCGGAACGCGGTGGGTGACCTTCCGGAATTTCTCCGAAGGGCGCGCGCCCACGCGATGGGATGGACTGTCCGGCCGGACGAGTTTCGGGAAGCGCTGCTCGATGGCGTCGTTGCGCTTTCTCAGCGCGTCGTATTCGGCATCGGATACGGTGGGCGCGTCGTGCTCATAATAGGCGCGGTCGTGCTCCGCGATCTCGATCGCGAGCCGCTCCAGTTCCTTGCCGGCTTCGGCCTGGGTGAGTTTGTCGACGGGCTTCCTGGTCAAGGCGGTCATGCCCGCTTCCGTGCTTTCTTCTGCGGCACCGCTTCGGCGAGCAAGCGCTTCGCCGCGGCGCGGGCTTCTTCGGTGATGGCGGCGCCGGACAGCATGCGCGCGATCTCCTCGCTGCGGTCCTCATCGGAAAGCAGATCGACCCGCGTGCGATCGCCCTTGCGGGTGATGCGGAAGTGCCGATCCGCCCTGGCCGCCACCTGCGGCGCGTGGGTGACGAGAAGAACCTGCGTGGATTTCGCCAGCCGCTGCAACCGTTCGCCCACCGCATCGGCCACCGCGCCGCCGACGCCGCGATCCACTTCGTCGAACACCAGCACCGCGGGCGGGCTGGTTTCGGAGAGCGCGACTTTCAGCGCCAGCGAGAACCGCGCCAGCTCGCCGCCGGATGCGATCTTCGTCAGCGGCCCGAACGGGGCGCTCTCCACGGTGGCGACTTCGAAGGCGACCCGCTCCAGTCCGCTGGCCGTCGCCGCATCGTCGGCCAGCGGCTCCAGCGCCACGCGGAACTTCGCATGCGCGAGTTTCAGCGGGATAAGCTCGGAAACCACCGAGCCTTCGAGTTTCCTGGCCGCGGTCTTGCGCGCTGCGGAAAGCTGGCGGGCAACATCGAGAAACGCCGCGCGCGCTTTGCCGGCATCGGCCTCGGCGGATTTCAAACTCGTGCCGCCGCCGGCAAGCGAGTCCAGCTTGGCCTGGAATTCCGCCGCCACGCGCGGCAACTCGTCCGGGGGCACGCCGTATTTCCGCGCCGCGGCGCGCAGGGCGAAAAGCCGGTCTTCCTTGCGTTCGAGTTCAGAGCCGTCATTGTCGAGACGCGAAAGCAGGCCTTCCAGATCGCGCCGGGCTTCCTCGGTTTGCGCGAAGGCCTGTTCCAGCGCCGCTTCGGCGGCGGACGCGGCCTTGCGCGCTTCTTCATTGGTGCGCGCCAGTCTTTTGAGCGCACTCGCGAGCGACGCCTCCGCGCCCCGGTCGCCGCCCAGAAGTTCGACCGTTGCGGAGATGTCTTCCGCGATCTTGCTTGCGTTCATCAGCATCACGCGCTCGGCCGCGAGCTTTGCTTCTTCGCCGTCTTCCGGTGCAAGCGCGGAAAGCTCGGCTGCCGCGTGGCGCACGAAATCCGCGTCGGCCGCCGCAGCAGCCGCGGCCTTGCGCAACGCGTCGAGACGCCTGCCGGCGGCCTCGAACTCCGTGAAGCGCGCGGCAACCGCCGCCGCGCGTTCTTCGTTGCCGCCAAAGGCGTCGAGGATGTGCCGGTGGGTGGAGGTGTCGAACAGGCCGCGATCGTCGGATTGCCCGTGGATCTCCACCAGCATTGCGCCAAGATCCCGCAGCAGGCCCACGCCCACCGGCTCGTCGTTCACGAAGGCGCGCGTGCGCCCGTCCGCTGTGATCGCGCGGCGCAGGATGACTTCACCGTCCGCCGGGATTCCATTGTCCGCCATGAGCGCGAGCGACGCGTGTTTCGGCGCAAGATCGAAAATGGCCACCGCCGAACCCTGTTGCGCGCCGGCGCGAACGCTGGAGCGCCCGCCTGCGCGCGCGCCCGCCGCAAGTCCCAGAGCGTCCAGCAGGATGGATTTGCCCGCGCCCGTCTCACCCGTGAGCACGTTGAGACCGGGCGCAAAATCCAGCGCCACGTCCTCGATCAGAACGAGGTCGCGAATCTTGAGCGTCGCGAGCATAAGTCCAGTTTATAGCTGGAATTGCCTTGCAAGCCACGAGCTCTTGTCGAGGTCCGGCCGCATGTTGTGCGTGACGAGCAGGTCGTAGGCGTCCTGATACCAGGGGCTGCCGGGATAGTTCGCGCCCAGCACCGCTGCCGCCGTCTTGGCTTCGTTGTAGACGCCCAGCGCGTAATAGGCCTCGGTCAGGCGTTCCAGCGCCTCGGCGATCTGCGGCGTCTTCTGATAGCGCTGCACCACGGTCTTGAAGCGGTTGATGGCGCCGATGTAGTCGTGCCGCACAAGATAATAGCGGCCGACTTCCATCTCCTTGCCGGCGAGATGGTCGAGCGTAAGATCGATCTTCAGGCGGGCATCGCGGGCATATTCGCTGTCCGGAAAACGCTGCACCACATCCTGCAGCGCCGTCAGCGCCTGTTCCGTGATGGTCTGGTCGCGGCCGACATCGACGATCTGCTGATAGAGCGACATCGCCTTCAGATAGAAGGCATAGGCGACTTCCTTGCTGCCGGGATGAAGCGAGATGTACTGGTCCGCGGTGTTGGTCGCCTCGGTGTATTTGTTCGCCTGGTAGTAGCAGAAGGCGCTCATCAGCATCGCGCGGCGGGCCCAGATGGAATAGGGGTGCTGCCGTTCCACTTCGTCGAACTGCTTGGCGGCCTGCTCCCAGTTCTGGCCGTTGATCTGCCGCCAGGCATCCGAATAGATCTGTTCCACCGGCCGCTCGACATAGGTGGCGGGATCGCTTTCGGTGCTGCTGTCCGAGCAGGCCGACAATCCCAGGGCCGCTATCGCGAGAAAAGCCGCAGCCGCCACGCGCCGGTTGCCCGGAAATGGCATATTTTGCAGGAAATTCAATAACATGACGTCTCCCGAACGGACGCTTGAGACCCAGGACGGGGACCTTATGCCATTGAGGCAGAACCTTGGTCCAGACCGGGGGCAGCCCGGAAGGCCAAGCATGACAGGGATTTATGGCTGCCTGCGTCCGTGATCCGGCCGCCCGGCGCGCGCGTACAAGGCAAGGGTCAATGCGCGTGTCGTCATGATGGACGGGGAATTTGCCGGAAGCGGGCGGCTCGGCCGCCAGATCGACAACCATGTCGGCGAGCGTATCCGCGTCCGCCGCACGGAGCTGGGCCTGACCCAGGAAGATCTCGCGCGCCAGCTCGCGATCTCCTATCAGCAAGTCCAGAAATACGAGACCGCCGCCAACCGCATCAGCGCCGGAAGGCTCTACGAGATCGCGCGCGAGTTGGGCGTGGGCATCGCCTATTTCTTCGACGAGTTCGACGGTGAAAGAGAACCCGTCGCGCTGGTTCACGGCGGTCACAATCGCGCCGCGATCGATTTGGTTCGCAATTTCCAGGAGATCAAGGACGAGAATCTGCGCGGCGCGCTGACGACCCTGCTCAAGGCCATGCGCGATCACGCAAAGGACTGAATTTCAGGCTTCGGCGATCCGGTAATTCGCGGGATCGGCGAACAGCGCACGCAACACGGCGTTGTTCGTGGCATGGCCGGATTTCACGCCTTCGAAGCGGGCGATCAACGGACCGCCGGCCAACGCCATGTCGCCGATGGCGTCCAGAATCTTGTGACGCACGAACTCGTCGGGAAAGCGCATCAGGTCCTTGTTCAGGACAATGTCGCCGTCGATGGCGAGCGTGTTGTCCAGCGAGGCGCCGTGGCCGCGGTCGATGCTCTTGAGATAGTCGAGTTCCTGGACAAAGCCGAAGGTCCGCGCCGGCGCGATCTCGCGGGCGAATGTCTCGCGGGTGAGGGTCATGGTGTAGGACTGCCTGCCGATGGCCTTGGTCTTCGAATAGTCGAGGTCGTAGCGGTATTCCGGCATGTCCGACGGAAGCAGCCGGATGACCGCGTCCTTGACCGCGATCTCGACGGGTTTCGTCACCTTGACGGCCCGGCGCGCACCGGATTGTTCGCGGATGCCGGCCTCGTCGAGCAAGGTGAAATAGGAAAGCGAATCCCCATCCAGGATCGGCGGCTCGGGACCATCGAGCGTCACCGTCAGATCGTCGATCCCGGCGCCGGCGATGGCCGCCATCAGATGTTCGATGACGCCGACGCTGGCGCCGTTCTCGGTGATCACCGTGCCGAGATTGGTTTCGCTCACGCGATCGTAGAGCGCGGGAATCTCCTTGCCGCCCAGGTCCGCGCGGCGGAAGACGATGCCGGCACCGGAAGGCGCGGGCGCGAGCACCATGTTCACGGCAGCGCCGGAATGAAGCGCGGTGCCGCTCTTGCGGATTTCGCGGGCGATCGTCTTCCTCATGGGCGCAGTCTATCCGACAGGTTCGCCAAAAGCGAAAGGCGCTCCGGACAAGCCGAAGCGCCTTGCGTTGTACGCCCCTGAATGCTTCGTCAGTTCTGCTGACGGCGCAGGAAGGCCGGTATCTCGAACTGATCGTCCTTCTTGGCTTCGGGGAAGAGATCGTCCGCATCGTTTTGAGTCTGCGGACGCGGCTGCTCGTTGCGGCCCATCACCTGTGCCGTGGCGCGCGGCGTGGCGGCGACGCGCGGCGGCTCTTGCCGGAATTCCGGCGTCTTGTCCTTGCGCGCGCCGAACAATCCGAAACGACGCTTCGGCTGCGGTTCCGGCTCGGCCGCATAGCGCGGCTCGGAGCGGCTCGGCTGCGACCGGATGCCCTCCGGCATCGGCGGGATGTCGTCTTCGCCGATGACGTAACGCCCTTTCGGCTGCTGTTCGCCGATGATGTCCCGCTCGATCGACGAAAGCGGCTCCTCCATGCGGGGCGTTTCCATCACGGGCGCGGGCGTGGCCTTCAGTTCGGTGGCCAGCGTCTGCACGCGAGCGTGCACCGGATTGGCTATCGGACGAAGCGGTTCGGCCTTGGGCTGCGCCGGAGCCTGCTTCTGGAAGGTCGGCAGCTTCGCCACGTTCGGCGGCATCTGCTGCATCTGTTCGGCGTCCATGCCGGTCGCGACCACAGAGACGCGGATGCGGCCTTCCATGTTCTCGAGGATGGTGCCGCCGAAGATGATGTTGGCGCCGGGGATGACTTCCGCGCGAATGCGGTTGGCGGCCTGGTCGACTTCGAAGAGACCCATGTCCGGGCCGCCGGTGATGTTGATGAGCACGCCGCGCGCACCCTTCATTGAGACATCGTCGAGCAGCGGGTTGGAGATCGCGGCTTCGGCGGCGCGCAGCGCGCGGTCCTCGCCTTCGGCTTCGCCCGTGCCCATCATCGCCTTGCCCCTCTCGCCCATCACCGTCTTGATGTCGGCGAAGTCGAGATTGATGAGGCCGGGCATCACGATCAGGTCGGTGACGCCGCGCACGCCGGAGTGCAGGACGTCGTCGGCCATGGCGAAGGCCTGCGCGAAGGTCGTCTTCTCGTTGGCGACGCGAAACAGGTTCTGGTTCGGGATGACGATCAGCGTGTCGACGAACGCTTGCAGCTCTTCGATGCCGCGCTCGGCGATCTGCATGCGCTTCTCGCCCTCGAAGCCGAACGGCTTGGTGACGACGCCGACGGTGAGCACGCCCTGCTCGCGCACCGCGCGCGCAATGACCGGTGCTGCGCCCGTTCCGGTGCCGCCGCCCATGCCCGCGGTGATGAACACCATGTGCGATCCGGAGATCTGCTCGAGGATCTCGTCGAGCGATTCTTCCGCGCCTGCGCGTCCGACATCGGGCTTGGCGCCGGCGCCGAGACCTTCGGTGATCCGCGCGCCGATCTGGATGCGGCGCTCCGCCTTTGATTGCGCCAACGCCTGCGCGTCAGTGTTGGCGACGATGAAATCGACGCCCTCCAGCTTGGAGGAAATCATGTTGTTGACGGCATTGCCGCCTGCGCCGCCGACGCCCAGCACTGTGATGCGCGGCCGCAATTCCTTCACTTCGGGAGCCCCGAGTTTGATCGCCATGTTCTATTCTCCTTTGTACCCGGCCTTTGGCCCTACCCGACCCAACTCGTCTTTTTGTTCGCATGCCGCGCGAATCACTCGGGATTGAATCACCCGAAGAGTCCGTCGACTAGTTGTTTGATGATTCCCTTGTGTTGTTTGGGCTCCGGTTCGAAATCCGGATTCAAGGCTTCCCTCGGCATGGTCGCACCCGCCATCAGAAGGCCCAGTGCCGTGGCGTAGTCCGGTCCGGCAGATGCCGCCGGCAAGCCGTTGAAGGTCTGCGGCCGCCCGAGCCGGACCTGCTTGTTGAGGACGCGCTGTGCCAGTTCCCGCGTTCCCGCGAGTTGGCAGGCTCCGCCCGTCAACACCGCCCGGCGCCCTGCGGCGACGTCGAAACCACCGGCGCGCAAGCGTTCCTGGACCTGGGCGAAGATCTCTTCCAGCCGCGGCTGGATGATGCGGGTGAGCATGGAGCGGGGGACGCGCACCGCGAACTCGTCGCCGTCCTCCCCCATCTGTGGAACGGCGATGACGTCCGTACCCGTCTCAATATCGCCCAGAGCCGCGCCATAGAGGGTCTTCAGCCGTTCGGCCGCCGACATCGGCGCGGCGAGCATGCGGGCGAGGTCGGATGTCACATGGCTGCCGCCGATGGGAACCACGTCGGCATGCACAAGCTCGCCCTCGAGGAACACGGCCACGGAGGTGACGCCGCCGCCCATGTCGATCACGGTGGCGCCGAGCTGCTTTTCGTCGTCGGTCAGCGTGGAAAGGCCGCTGGCATAGCCCGAAAACAGCGAACCCACCACCGAGAGATGGCAGCGCTCGACGGCAAGCTTGAGATTGGCAAGCGGCGAGGGCCGCACGCCCACCGCATGCATCGCGACGCCGATACGCTGGCAATACATCCCCGAGGGGTCGTGAACGCCGCGCGCTTCGTCGACGACATAAGAGGTAGGCGCCGACTGGATGATCTCGTACCCCTCCATTTGGCACCGGCTGCGGCCTTCGCGCAGAAGCGCGTGGAGATGCGCGTCGGACACCAGCGCGCCGTCCAATGCCGCCGTCGCCCGTCCGCGAATGCTCATGGGCGAGCCGCATGCCACCGAGATGAGGACATTCTGGATGCGCGCATCGGCGTGGTTTTCGGCCGCGGCCACGGCCTCGCGGATGGCTTCGTCAGCCTCCGTGATGCTGGTGACAGTCGCGGACTTGATGCCGCCGGACTCGCGCAGCGCCGCGCCGAGCACCTTCATGGTGCCCTGCTCCGCCCGGCCGATCAGGCAAATGGTCTTGGACGAACCGATATCCAGGACTGCGACCAGCCCCGTCCGGAATGTCGCTTCCGCCTTGGCGGTGCGGACTTTCGATGCATCACCCATCAGGTCTTGTTCCCCCTCGTAACCTGCTGCTGCTCGCCGCTGCGCAGCACGAAGAAGTAATTGTCCGGCGATCGCAAATCGATCTCGACGATGTCGCGTTCGAGAATGCTCTTGTCCACGATCAGATGATCGAGCGCGTCGAGTTGCTGCCGCCAGCCTTCCTCCGGCAGCTTCACGACGACGCCATCGTCGAGGATGAGGTTCCAGCGCCGTCCGGAGACGCGCTGCATCGCCCTCACGCGCGCCACGATGGCGCGATGCTGGGCGACGGCTTGCACCAGGTTCGCGCCGCCTTCCGGATAGCCGCCGACGAACACCGGCAAATGCGGATAGTCTTGGGCGCGCGCGAAGGTGATCGGTTTGGACGAACGCTCGATCACGTGAAGCCCATCCGCCGCCTGCCACAAGGCAAAGGGGCGCTTTTCGACGATCTTCACGGAGATGGAATCCGGATAGCGCCGGCTGACATCGGCATCGGCCACCCAATCCAGCTGCATAAGCCGTTGCCGCGCGGCATGGACATCGGCGTCGAAGATCGACTGTCCCGGCTCGAAGCCCAGTGCCGCAAGGATCGTCGCCGGTGGAATGTGCTGGTTGCCCGCGAGCTGCACGGATGCGATGCCGAAGCCGGCATCGGCCGCCACCGCGTCCGTGGCGCGATCGATCCCGGCAATGGCGCGGCCGACATAGCCGCCGACGGCCAGGGCCGCGATCAGTGTCAACCCAAAGAGGCCGGTGCTCATGTACAGCATCGGCCGCGACGGCGTGAGCCGCTCGCGCCATTCGCGGATGAAGCGCGAAATGGGATCGTTGCGGAACTTGGCACGCTTGCCGAACTGTTCGCGGCGCGGCGAGCGCGCGGGCGATGCGCCTCTACGTCCGGCGTTGCCGCGCGGGGTGGTTCGTCTGGGCGCCTTCATCGATCGCATGAAGCGTCCTCCACAATCCAGCGGCAGAGCTTACCGTAGCTGTAGCCGGCGTAAGCGGCCTGCTCGGGCACGAGCGACGTCGGCGTCATGCCTGGCTGAGTATTGGTTTCCAGAAGGACCAGACGCGGCTTTGCTTTCGTATCGTCATAGCGCAGATCGCTGCGGCTCACGCCGCGGCAACCGAGGGCGGCATGCGCAGCCTCGGCGAGGCGCATGGCTTCCTTGCTGACGGCTTCGGGAATCCTGGCGGGGAGCGTGTGGCGCGAACCGCCTTGCGCATATTTGGCTTCGTAGTCGTAGAACTGCAGATCGGTGGTGATCTCCGTGACGGCGAGCGCTTTGCCGCCCATGACCGCCACCGTTAGCTCGCGGCCCGGCACATATTCTTCGACCATCATCTCGCTGGAGAGATTCCAGTCTTCGCTGCCCAGTGCTTCGGGCGGGCGGTTGTCGCCCTTGCGGATGATGAACACACCAACAGATGAACCCTCGTTCACGGGCTTCACCACATAAGGCGGCTCCATGAGATGCCTGGCGGCCGCCTCGCGACGATCGACGACGATGGATTTCACGATGGGCAGACCGGCGGCGGCGTAAATATCCTTGGTGCGCTGCTTGTGCATGGCCAGCGCTGAAGAAAGGACTCCGGAATGGGTATAGGGAATGCGGAGAAGCTCCAGCAGGCCTTGCACGCAGCCATCTTCGCCCCAGCGGCCATGCAGCGCGTTGAACACCACATCCGGCTTGACGATGTTGAGCTGCGCCGCGAGATCGGAGGTCTTCGGATCGATTTCGACGACCTCGAAGCCTTCTTCGCGCAGCGCTTTCGCGCAGCCCGCGCCGGAAGAGAGACTGACTTCACGTTCGGCGGAGAGTCCGCCGAGCAGCACAGCCACTTTCTTGTATGTCGTTGTCATGGCGTGCCCACTCGCTTGATTTCCCACTCCAGCTCAACGCCGGATTTCGCTTTCACCCGCGCGCGGACCTCTTCACCGAGGCCCTCGATATCGGCAGCCGTGGCATCGCCGGTGTTGATGAGGAAGTTGCAATGCTTCTCGCTGACCTGTGCCTGTCCGCGCATCAGGCCGCGGCAGCCGGCTTCGTCGATCAACTGCCAGGACTTGTGACCTGGCGGATTCTTGAAGGTCGAACCGCCGGTCTTCGAGCGCACGGGCTGGGCGCTCTCGCGCTGCTCGACCAGCGCATTCATCCGAGCCTTGATTTCAGCAGGCTCGCCTTTCTCGCCGGAGAAGACGGCTTCCACGAAGATGAAATCCTCGGGCGCTTGCGACTTGCGATAGACGAAAGCCATGTCCGCGGCGCTGAGGATGTGTTTGTTGCCGCGGCCGTCGATCGCGGTGGCTTCGACGAAGATGTCCTTGATCTCACGGCCGTAACAGCCGGCATTCATTTTCAACGCGCCGCCGACGGTTCCGGGAATGCCGCGCAGGAATTCCAGTCCGGCGACGCCGGCTTCCGCGGCTTGCCGCGCCACCGCGGCGTCGAGCGCGGCCGCACCCGCGCGGATGCGCGTGCCATCGACCGCCATCTTCCCGAAGGCGCCGGGCAAGCGGATGACGACACCGGGGATGCCGCCATCGCGGACGAGAAGGTTTGAGCCGACGCCAATCACGCTGACGCGTGTGTCGGCGCCTCTGGCCGCGAGAAAACCCGCCAGATCATCGGCGTCGGCGGGACGGAAGAGCACTTCCGCCGGGCCGCCCGCGCGGAACCAGACAAGGTCCTTCAACGGCGCGTTGGCGGTATAAGTGCCGCGCACTTGCGGAAGCGCTTCGGCGAGGCGGGCGATCATCACGCTTTGCCCTCCTGCGCCTTCAACGCCGCTTCGAGATTTGCGGCCCATGCGGAAATGGAGCCTGCGCCGAGCAACACCACGACACCGCCGGCTTTGAGATGCGGCGACAACACCGCCGGCAAATCGGCTTCGCTCTCGATGGTGTGCACACTGCGATGACCATGACCGCGCAAAGCTTCGACATAGCTGTCGCGGCTGATGCCTTCGATGGGCTGCTCGCCGGCGGCATAGACCGGCGCGATCACCGCCACATCCGCGTCGTTCAGGCAGGTCGCGAACTGCTCGAAGGTGTCGCGCAGCCGCGTGTAGCGGTGCGGCTGGACGACGGCGATCACCGGGCCGGAATAAGCCTGGCGGGCAGCTTTCAGCGCGGCCGCGATCTTGAAGGGATTGTGGCCGTAATCGTCCACGATCGCCGTGCCGTTGAACTCGCCGACCCGCGTGAAACGGCGGCGGACGCCGCCGAAATTGGCGAGGGCAGCGCGGATCCTGTCGTCGGGGATATGAAGCTCGCGCGCGACCGTGATCGCCGCCAGCGCGTTCTGGACGTTGTGCTCGCCGGGCATCGGCAGACGCATGCCATCGAGATGCGTTTCCCGGAGCGTGCGGCGATCGGTGACGATCACGTCGAAATGCGAGGCGCCCTCGGAGAAACTGACATTGGTCGCGCGCACGTCGGCTTGCGGACTGAAGCCATAGGTGATGAGACGGCGGTCGACGATGCGCCCGATCATCGCCTGCACTTCGGGGTGATCGAGGCAAAGCACCGCGAAACCGTAGAACGGTACATTCTCCACGAAGCGCTGGAAGGCGTCGCGCATCCGGTCGAAAGTGCCGAAGTAATCCAGATGGTCGGGATCGATATTGGTGACGACCGAGACGGTTGCAGGCAAGCGCAGGAAGGTGCCGTCGCTTTCGTCGGCTTCCACGACGACCCAATCACCGGCGCCCAGCTTCGCGTTGGTGCCGTACTGATTGATGATGCCGCCATTGACGATGGTGGGATCGAGGCCGCCCGCATCGACCAGTGCCGCGATCAGCGTGGTCGTCGTCGTCTTGCCATTGGTGCCGGCGACGGCGACGCAATTCTTGAGCCGCATGATCTCGGCCAGCATCTCGGCGCGCCGGACCAGCGGCAACTGAAGGGCGCGCGCGGTTTCCAGCTCGACGTTCCCCGGTTTCACCGCGGACGAATAGACGACGATGGAGACGTTTTTCAGGTTCATCGCGTCGTGGCCGATGGTGACCGGAATGCCCATGCCGCGCAGCCGCTTCACGTTGGGGTTGTCCGCGGTATCGGAACCCTGAACGCGATAGCCGAAATTGTGCATGATCTCGGCGATACCGCTCATGCCGATGCCGCCGATGCCGATGAAGTGGATCGTGCCGATGTCGAGCGGAACGCGAGTGGGCGATGTGTTCATGCCGCCCTCGCCAGTCTGTCCACGACATCGGCAAGCCGCTGCGCTGCGTCCGGTTTCGCTTGCGCATGCGCGGCAATGGCGCGCTTGGCCAGATCTTCCGGAGATGCGAACGCGCTTTCCAGCATCGCCGCCAGCTTCCGCGGTGTCAGTTCTTTCTGGGCGACGCACCAGCCGCCGCCCGCGTCAGCCAGCGCATCGGCGTTGGGCGTCTGGTTGTCGTCGAGCGCGTGCGGCAGCGGCACCAGTATGGCCGGCCGTCCGATGACCATGAGCTCAGCTACGGTGCCCGCGCCGGAGCGGCCGATGACGAGATGCGCCCTCGCCATTCTGGCCGGCAGATCCTTGAAGAACGGCGCGAGTTCGGCTTCGACGCCGTCTTTATTATATGCGGCGCGCACGCCCTCGAGATCCTCGGGGCGGCATTGATGGACGATGCGCAGCCGCGACTTCATTCCCGCCGGCAGAAGGGCGATCGCCGCCGGCACGATCTCGCTCAGCGCGCGCGCCCCCTGACTGCCTCCGAACACAAGCAGATTGATCGCGCCGCTGCTCGGCGTTTCGTATGGAGCGCCGTTCAGGGCGACGACTTCAGGCCGAACAGGGATGCCCGTGTAGGTCACCTTCGACATTTCCTTGGGCAGGAAACGCTTCAACGGCAGGCCGGCTGCGATCACGCGCACATAATCCGCGACGGCGCGGTTGGCACGGCCGAGCACGGCATCGGGCGCGACGATGGCCGTGGGAAAGCGCGCGATGCAGGCCGCGATCATCACGGGCAAACTCGGATAGCCGCCGAAGCCGACGACGACCTTGGGCTTGATGCGCAAGAGCTTACCCCAAGCCACGAACACGCCGGCGACGATTTCGAAGGGCGCCTTGATGAGGCCCCACGCCGACCGGTCCGAGAACGCCGCTGCCGGAACGACCTCGATCGCCGCATTCGGGAAGTAGGTCGGATACTGCGTCCCGCGCGCATCCGTCATCACCACGATGGTGCGGCCCCGCCGAGAAAGTTCTTCCGCAAGCGCTTGCGCCGGGAAGAGATGGCCGCCGGTGCCGCCGGTCGCCAGAACGATGGTGGTCATGCCGGCACCCCCCGCAGGAGGCGGAATGCACTGTGATCCTGTTCGCCGATCTTGGGCCGCTGGCGCGTAACGGAGAGCGCGAATCCCACCGTCATCGCCACCGCGAACAATGACGAGCCGCCATAGGAGATGAAGGGCAGCGTCATGCCTTTGGCCGGCAGCATGTTCGTCGCCACGCCCATGTTGATGAAGGCCTGCAAAGCCACCACGGACGCAAGACCCGCGCCCGCAAGTTGGGCGAAGGGATCGCGCGCTCGCGCAGACCGCAGCAATAGGCGCACGCTCAAGATGCAGAATAGAAGCGCAATGGTGGCGCAAAGCGCGACGCCGAACTCCTCACCCGCGACAGCATAGATGAAGTCGGAATGCGCGTCGGGGATCCGGTACTTGATCGTCCCCGCGCCAGGACCGACACCGGTGAGCCCGCCGTGCTCGAAGGCCTTGATCGCGAGGCCTTCCTGATAGCCGATTTTGTCGCTCTCCAGATATTGCGCGATGCGGTGGCGGATATAGGGTGGTGCGAAGGCATAGAACAGCGTCAGCAGCACACCGAACACGCCGGCCAGCGCGCCGGTCCAGACCATCGGCAGTCCGTTGAAGAACAGGAGCGCCGCCCACAGCGTCAGCAGGACTGCCGTCTGTCCGAAGTCGGGCTGGCGCGTCAAAACGACGAGTGCCGGCAGAAGAACGAGGAACGAAATCGCTTCTTTTCTTAGCGTGATGCTGCGCACCTTGATCGGAACCGGATCGGCAAGAATTGCGGCACCCAGCACCGCAAAGCTCGGCTTCAGGAATTCCGACGGCTGGAGCGTGGTGAAGCCAAGATCGATCCACCGTTTCGCGCCCAGGACCTCGCTGCCGGTGAACAGCACCAGGCACGATCCGATGACAGCGAGCGCGAATACGATCGCCGCGCCCAGCTTGATCGACCGCAGCGACAAAAGCGACGTGAAGATCAGGATGCCACCCGCGATCGCGGCGAAAGCGATCTGCTTCAGGGCATAGCGGAAATCGCCCGCGGTCATGGGACCGCCGGTCGCTGCCGGGCTCGCGGCGAAGGCCAGCATCAATCCGATGCCAATGAGGGCAAGAATGACGAACAGGGTCATGCGATCGATGGTGAACCACCAATCCGCCAAGCCGCCTTTGTTCGCGCGCGAGATGCTCATGAGGCTTGCCTCTGCATCCCGGCGAATCCTTTGACGATATCGCGGAACGCATCGCCCCGCGCCTCGAAGTCCCGGAACTGGTCGAAGGATGCGCAGGCCGGCGAAAGAAGGACGACCGGCGCGGCTGCATTGCTGGCGGCAGCATCGGCAAAGGCGGAGGCAACCGCTTTCTCCAGCGTGCCGGAGACCTCGTGCGCGGTGCCGCCCAGCGTTTCGGCGAATAGGTCCGCCGCTTCACCGATCAGATACGCTTTGCGGACGCGCGCGAAATGAGATTTGAGACTCTCGATACCGCCTTCCTTCGGCCGTCCGCCCGCAATCCAAAAGATGTCCGAAAAGCAAAGCAACGCGCGCTCGGCAGCTTCGGCGTTGGTCGCCTTGGAATCATTGATGAACCGGACCTTGCCCGCATGGCCGACATCCTCGATCCGGTGGGCAAGTCCCGGAAAGCTCGCGATGGCGGCCTTTACCTGAAGAACATCTTTTACGAACGGTTTGACCGCCGCATAGGCAAGCGCCGCATTCTGCCAATTGTGGCTACCGGGCAACGCCGGCGCGGTGGACATATTCATCACCTGCGCCGCGCGTTGACCTTGTGCATCGTAGAGCGCGCCATCCAGAACGAAGATACCGCGCCCCAAAACCTTGCCGACGGAGACCGGAATGGCTTCGCGTCCATTCGATGAAAACCGGGTGTAGATCGCCGCCGATTGCGGGTCGTCGACGCCGATACAGAGTTGCCCGTCTTTTGCCGTCTGCGCCAGCAGACGCGCCTTGACCGCCGCGTACTGTTCGAAACTCCCGTGCCGGTCGATATGGTCGGGCGTGATGTTGGTCAGCACCGAGACGTCCGGCGTCAATCCAGGCGCGAGATCGATCTGATATGACGACACTTCCAGCACATAGACGGTCTTGCCGGCGGGTGGCGCCAGGTCCAGTGCGGATTTGCCGATATTTCCGCCAACCTCCGCCGCGTATCCGCATTGCGCGAGAATATGCCCGATAAGGGCCGTTGTGGTCGACTTGCCGTTCGTACCCGTGATCGCGATCACCTTCGCGCGGCCTGGCTTCGCAGGATCCGGACGAATGGCGCGGGCGAACAGCTCCATGTCGCCGATGATTTCGACTCCCGCATGCTTTGCCGCTGTAACGACCGCATGCGGTTGCGGATGCGTCAGCGGGACGCCAGGGCTCAGGACGAGCGCCCTGATCTTCTGCCACGGCCAATCCGCGAAGGGTTGGATGATCGCGCCTTCCTGCTTCGCCGCCGCGCGATTTTCCTCCTTGTCGTCCCAGGCAAAGACACGCGCGCCGCCGTCTACCAGCGACTTCACCGACGCGACACCGGACCGCGCCAATCCGAAGACGGCGACGTCGGCTTTCGCGAAGATGGTCGAAACGATCATGCGCCTATCTCAACTTCAGCGTGGAAAGGCCGATCAACGCCAGAACGACAGCGATGATCCAGAAGCGGATAACGACCGTGGACTCCTTCCATCCCAACTGCTCGAAGTGGTGATGGATCGGCGCCATCTTGAAGACGCGTTTGCCGGTGAGCTTGAACGACGCCACCTGGATGATGACGGAGACGGCTTCGAGCACGAACAATCCGCCGACGATGGCAAGAACGATCTCATGCTTTGTTGCGATAGCGACTGCGCCCAGCGCGCCGCCAAGGGCGAGCGATCCGGTGTCGCCCATGAAGACCATCGCGGGAGGCGCGTTGTACCAAAGGAAGCCAAGCCCGGCGCCCAGCAGCGCCGCAAGGAATACCGCAAGCTCGCCGGTGCCGGGCACATAGTGAAGTTGAAGATAGTCGGCAAATTTGATGTTGCCGACGACATAGGCGATCAGCGCGAAGGCCAGGGCGGCAATCATCACGGGCACGATCGCCAGCCCGTCGAGGCCATCGGTAAGATTGACGGCGTTCGACGAGCCGACGATCACCAGCATGCCGAATACCAGAAATCCCCAACCAAGCGGGACGAGCACCTGCTTGAGGAAAGGGATGGCGACGCCGCCAGCGAGCGGAGGGCCTTCCAGCTGCATCACCGCGTAACTTGCCAGGATGGCGACGAGAAACTGAACGGCAAGTTTCGCCCGGCCGCTGATTCCTGCCGACGAATATTTCGTCACCTTCTCGTAGTCGTCCGTGAAGCCCAGGAGCCCGAATGCCAGCGTCACGAGCAGAACGATCCAGACATAGGCATTCGTCAAATCGGCCCACAAAAGCGTGGATGCCACGCACGACGTCAGAATAAGAAAGCCACCCATCGTGGGCGTGCCTTGTTTCTCGATGATATGGCGCTGGGGCCCATCAGCCCGGATGGGCTGCCCCTTTCCCTGACGCGCCCGCAGCCACGCGATCATGGAAGGCCCGATGACGAACGCTATCAGCAACGCCGTCATCACCGCGCCGCCGGCGCGGAAAGTGATGTAGCGGAACACGTTGAAGGCCGCGAAATGGTCGGCCAACGGCACCAGAAAATAATGAAACACCGGCTCCTCCCCTAACCTGCGACTCCACGCGCTTTCAACGCGTCGATGATCGCGGCCATCCGGCTTCCCAATGAACCCTTGACGAGAACGACGTCGCCGTCCTGCAGCATATCCGCTACAGCCGCCGCGTTTTCGGCGGAAGTCGCGGCCCACGCGCCGCGGCGCGAGGCCGGCAGCTTGTCCCAAAGCGATCTCATTTGCGCGCCGTTGAGATAGACGCGATCGACCTGAGCGGCCTCGATGTCGTTCGCGATCGCGGCATGGTGCGCGGGACCATCCGGCCCCATCTCCAGCATGTCGCCGAGCACCGCGATGCGGCGCTTCGCATTTGAGGAGCCCAGCAGCGCCAGTGCCGCGACCATCGAGGCGGGGTTGGCATTGTAGCTTTCGTCGATGATCTCCGCCGAACCGTTGCCCGCATTCACCTTGAAACGCGCGCCACGCCCCTTGAGCGCGGAGAATTGGGAAAGCGCCGCTGCGGCATTCAGAACGTCACCATCCAGGGCCGCGACCGACAACAAGGATCCGATGGCATTGCCGGCGATATGCGCGCCTGGCGCGCCAATGCGGAAATCCACGCGGCGCCCGAGGATCTCGCTTTGGATCTTCATGCCATCGGCGGTTTCCGAAAAGCCGATGAGCCGCGCGTCGCTCCCTTTCCGTCCGAAGGTGAGGATTCGGCTGACGCCGGCCTGTTTCGCGCGTGCCGCAAGGCGGGCGGCGTAATCGCTATCGGCAGGAATGAGCGCGGTCCCGCCGGGCAGAATGCCTTCGAAGATCTCGGATTTCGCGTCGGCGATGGCTTCGCAATTGCCGAAGAATTCCAGATGCGCGGGCGCGATCGTGGTGACGAGCGCCACATGCGGGCGTACGAAGCTGACCAGATTCCGCAATTCGCCGAAGTGGTTCATGCCCACTTCGAACACGCCGTACTGGGTCTCGCGCGGCATGCTCGCCAAGCTGAGCGGCACACCCCAGTGATTGTTGTAGGACGAGGCCGACGCGTGCGTATTGCCCAGCGCGCCGAAAGCAAGCCGCAACATTTCTTTCGTTGTGGTCTTTCCGGCACTGCCGGTGACGGCGACGATCTTCGCGCGGCTGCGAGCACGCGATGCGCGGCCCAAATCCTCCAACCCGCGCTGCACGTGCCCCACCTTCAGGAGCGGCCCAGCACCCGCGACATCCCGAGAGACCAATGCCGCAGATGCCTTCGCCTCGAAAGCGGCTTTGACGAAGTCGTGCCCGTCGCGCGCCTCCCCCTTCAATGCGACGAAGAGATCGCCCGGCTTCAGTGTGCGGGTGTCGATCGACATGCCCGTCGCCTTGAACGCGCGTGAAGCAAGGCCCAGCGTGGCTGCCTCGGCTTCGGAGGATGTCCAGAGTGCGCTCATGCGCCCTCCGCCGCGCGACCGCCGGACGAGAGTGCCGCCTTGATCGCTTCATCCTTGTCGAGGAAGGGCCGGGTTGCGCTGCCGACGATCTGCCCGGATTCGTGCCCTTTGCCCGCGATTACGAGAACGTCGCCCGCGGCGAGAGAAGAGATCGTCTCGCGGATAGCCTGCGCGCGATCGCCGATCTCGCGTGCCGCCGGAGCACCGCCCAGCACTTCCTTGCGGATTGTCGCGGGATCCTCACTGCGCGGATTGTCATCGGTGACGATCACATCGTCCGCGAATGTCATCGCTGCCGCGCCCATCAAGGGGCGCTTGCCCTTGTCGCGGTCGCCGCCGCAACCGAACACCACATGCAGCCTGTTCGCGACATGCGGACGAATAGCCTTCAGCACGGTCTCCAATGCATCGGGCGTATGCGCATAGTCGACATAAACTGCCGCGCCCGATTTGGCGTAGGCCACCTTCTCCAGACGCCCGGCAGCGCCCTTCAGCGTCTCCAGCGCCCTGAAAACTCTGGCGGCATCATCGCCCAAACCGATTGCGAGCGCGGCGGCGACAAGGGCGTTCGACGCCTGAAAATCGCCGGCGAGCGGCAAGTGCACGTCATAGGTCTTGCCACCGAACAAGACAGTGAGCACTTGCCCGTCCGGCATTGCCTTGCGCGCAGCGAGCTTCAGCGTTTCGCCCTTCGAGCCCACGGTGATGAGATTCAAACCACGCGCTTTCGCGGCGGCGATCACGGCGCCGGCGCTGCCGTCATCGGCATTGACAACTGCAACGCCGCCATCCTTCACCACCTCGGCAAACAGGCGCAGCTTCGCGGCGAGGTAGGCAGCGAAATCCTTGTGATAATCGAGATGATCGCGCGTGAGATTGGTAAAAGCAGCGGCGGCGATGGCCACACCATCCAGCCGATACTGGTCCAGGCCATGGCTGGAAGCTTCCAACGCGAGATGGTCGACCACATCGAGCGACAGCTTCTTCAGGATACGATGCACCTCGATCGGATCGGGCGTCGTATGCGCGAGCGTGATCTCTCCCATCGGGGCCACCACGCCGATCGTGCCCATGCTCGCAGCCTGATAACCCAGAGTGGTCCAGATCTGACGCAAAAACACCGACACAGAGGTCTTGCCGTTGGTCCCGGTGACTGCGGCTACCGTTTCGGGTTGCGCGCCGAAGAACTTGGCCGCCAGGCGTGCCAATCGAAGACGTGGATTTTCGTCGGCAATGAACCGGACGCCGAGTTTCTCCGCGTCGCCGCGCGCTTCGGGACGCGCCAGCACCGCCACGGCACCGCGTTTCACGGCATCGGACATGAAGACGGCACCGTTCGCACGCGTTCCCGACAGGGCTGCGAAAAGATAGCCCGGCTTCACCTCGCGGCTATCGCTCGCGAGACCGGCAAATTCCGAAACGGTGTCCATGGGGCTCGTGCCCACCTTACCCGGCCCCACCATCGTTCCCGATTGTGGTTCCATTATGAATTTCCCTTGCCCGAAACGGGGACGGCGGCCGGCATTTCCAGCATCGGTGCGATATGCGCGATCACGTCGCCCGCGAGCGGCGCTGCAGTATGTCCTGCCAGCGCCATCACGGCGCTTTCGCCATGCGGCTCGTCGAGCATCACAAACACCAGATAACGTGGATTGTCGATGGGAAAGACTGCGCAGAAGGAGGTGACCAGCTTGTGGGCGATATAGCGGCCGTGGACATTCTTCTCGGCCGAACCGGTTTTGCCGCCCACGTCCAGGCCCGGGATGTCTGCGGATTTGCCGGTTCCGTTGGTCACGACATAGCGCAACAGCGTGCGCATTTCCTGGCTTGTCTCAGGCTTCAGGATTTGGGCGCCGCGCCGGTCGCCCGTCTGTTTCAGGAACGTAGGCTCGATGCGCCGTCCGCCATTCACGATGCTTGCCGCGGCCGTGACGAAAGCCAGCGGCGTTACCGAGATGCCGTGCCCAAAGCCGATGGTCGCCGTTTCCACCTGTCCCCAGTTGGAGGGATAGAGCGGGCGGGCGCGCTCGGGAATCTCCGTATGGGTGCTCTGGAGCAAGCCGAGATTCTGCATCCACGCGCGCTGGCGATCCGGGCCCGACAGAAGCGCGATCTGCGCCGTGCCGGCATTGGACGATTGAGCAAGGATGTCCTTGGCCATCATCACCGCGGGCATGCGCTCGGCGTCATGGATGGTGTACTTGCCAATCTTGAAACCGGAGCCGACGGGAAAAGTCTTGTCGAAAGTAATCGTGTGGTCTTCAAGCGCCAGGGCGAATGCGAAGATCTTGAACACGGAGCCGAGTTCGTAGTCGTCCGCCGCCATGATATTGCGCAGCGGATCGTAACCGGGATTCTTCGGATCCTGCAGCGACGCCATGGCGAGCACTTCGCCGGTGTTGACGTTCATCACGATCCCGCCCGCGGCACGCGCGCTGTATTTCTCGCGCGCTGCGCCTACGGCATGAACCAGCGCGTACTGCACCCGCATGTCGAGTGAGAGCTGGGCGGGCTTGCCCGCTGCGAGCTGCGCGTTCAGGCCCTTCTCGAGGCCGGTGATGCCGCGCCCGCCGCTGACCGCTTGCGTAACGCCGATAACCTGCCGCGCGTCGTCTTCGGGGTAGTAACGCTTGGTGCTGGGTTCGAATTCCAGCGCGGGCAGGCCAAGATGCATGACCTTCTCGCGCGTTACCGGCGTGATCTGGCTCGCGACGAGCACGTAGTTGTGCTTGCCGGCGAAGGCACGCGCCAGGCGCTGCTCGCTGGCGCCCGTTGCCGCCGCCAGCTCATGCGCGGCTTGCGATTTGTCCCAGAACACGTGCGGGCGCGCGTAGAGATCGAACACGGGAAGATCGCGGGCAAGGAGCCGTCCGTTGCGGTCGACGATATCGGCGCGAACGACCGGCGCGATGCTGTCGGCGATGCCGGTGCCGGTTTGGCGTCCCTTGAGCAGGCCGAGGTCGACGAGGCGGATCCCGAGAACACTGAAGGCCAGAACGCAGAGTCCAGCCGCCACGACGATACGTCTTTGGATCGCGGTCGGCGGCTTTGCGGCCATCTCAGTTCCCGTTCGCCACCACAAGATGGAGGTTGGCGCCGCCGACGGCCGGCATCGTCGCACTGGCGTTCACCACCGGATTGCTGTCCATCGGATTTTCGCCGCGGCGCGGCAACATGGAGAAAGAGGAAAGTTCCATCACTGGCGTGTCGTTCATGCCGAGATAGCTCTGCGCCAGGCGCTGGATGCGGCCGGGATTGGCGACGCGCTGCCACTCCGCCTGCAGCACATTGGTCATGCTCTTCTCATGCGAGATCTGCCGGTTGACGGACGAAAGCTGCATGTTGGCGACACGGGTGTTCTCGGACACGCGGTAAAGCGCCAGGCACGACAGGGCGGCCAGACCGACGAAGAAGAAGTTCAGAACGCGGGCGATCATCGTTTCCTCCTATGCCGCCAGTTTTTCGGCGGCTCTGAGACGGGCCGAGCGCGCGCGGGGGTTCGACGCGGTTTCGGCCTCGGTGGGCGTGCGGGGTTTGGTGGTGACAAGACGAAAGGTTTGGGCGTGAGCGGATGCCATGGCCGGCGCATGGCGCGAGCCGGCAGATTGCGGCTTGGCGCGCTCGGACAGAAAACGCTTCACGATGCGGTCTTCCAGAGAATGGAAGGCGACGACCACGAGACGGCCGCCGGCTTTCAGCACGCGCTCGGCAGCTTCGAGGCCACGCTCCAATTCGCCCAGTTCGTCGTTCACATGGATGCGCAGTGCCTGGAAGGTGCGCGTGGCGGGATGGATCGGATGGCGCAGCGCGGCCGGACCCAAAGCCTTCGCCACCACGTCGGCCAATTCGGCGGTGCGCGACAGAGGCCGCGCGGCGATGATGGCACGGGCGACTTTCCGGGCGAAGCGTTCCTCGCCGAGATCGCGGATCACGCGCACCAGCTCCGCTTCCTCCGCGGTGTTCACGAAATCGGCGGCGCTCTCGCCGGACTTCGACATGCGCATATCGAGCGGGCCGTCTTCGCGGAAGGAGAAACCGCGATCGGCTTCATCGAACTGGAAAGACGAGACGCCGAGATCGAGGACGACGCCATCGCTCTCACCATCGAACAATTCATCCATTTCCGAGAAGGTACCTTGCATGACGGTGAGCCGGCCGCCGAACTGCTTCGCCAGCTCTTTGCCGCGCGCGATCGCGTCGGGATCGCGATCGATTCCGACGACGCGGCAATCCGCGGCTTCGAGGATTGCTTTCGCATATCCGCCGCCGCCGAACGTGCCGTCGATGTAAACAGCGCCGTCGCGCGGCTGCAGCGCTTCCAGCACTTCGGAAAGCATCACGGGAACATGGCCGCTCATGCGCCGCTCCCGTCATATTCGTTGCGCGTGGTTTCCATGCGCTGTTCGGCAATTTCCGGAACGTCGGCCGGATTCCAGATCTCGAACACATCGCCCAGGCCCACAAAGCACACCTGATCGGTCAAACCGAGGAAGGCGATGAGATCGGCCGGCAGCACGCAGCGGCCCGTCTCGTCGAACGCCATGTGCCGCGACTGGCCGAAAATGGAATGCGCGCGCGGCGCGTGTGCCTTGTCGAGCAGCGGATTGTGCGGCTTCAACGCTTCGGACTGGCGCTTGAGTTCCTCATTGCCAAAGCCGGTCAGCGTGCGCAGGCCGCTGATCGCTTTCACGCAGAAAAATCCGTCATTGCCTTGATTGCGCAGACAGTCGCGGAAACCGGCGGGAACGCTGACGCGGCCTTTCGCGTCCAGCTTGTTCACGATTGTGCCGACGAACCACTGCACGGCGTCCCGCGCGCCCCCCTGCGACCCACGCCGTCCGCCGGGTTGGCGGTACGGATCGGCCGCATAGGAGATCGCTCCCAACGGCCCATGGGAATTCATGGGTTTACATGGGAGTCAGTTGGAGGTCAATGGTCTCCGAGTCAAAAAGCATAAGCAGAATAACGACTTGAGTCTAAATCTGGGACGAGCGCCTCCAGCCCTTGATTCACCCCTGAACAAAGATTGAACACCTAAACCCTGCCTTCATCCGGGTTAAAAAAGGATTAAAAGCAGCGCCCATCGCAACCCGCGGAGAGCAACCATGAGTAGCATTATTGCGCTGAACCCGATCGGTCACGTGCAGGACGGCCGAACCGAACCCTTCGACGATAGGTGGGACGCCGTTGCAGCACGGATCGAACTCGATCCCCGACAGTTTAAACCCGACGCCACTGCCTCGCTCGGCGACTTCTCCCACATTGAGGTCGTCTTCCATATCGACCGGGTGCCGGTTGCGGAGATCAACACGGGGGACGCCACCCGCGCGGACGCAAGGACTGGCCGCTCGTCGGAATTTTTGCCCAACGCGGGAAGGGCCGGCCGAACCGCATCGGCGTCACGATCTGCAAACTCGATCGCGCCGAGGGGCTCACGCTCCATGTTCTCGGGCTTGATGCGATCGACGGCACGCCAGTTCTCGACATCAAACCGGTGATGAAGGGCTTCCTTCCCCGCGGGGAGATTCGCGAGCCGAAATGGGCGGAAGAGTTGATGAAAGGCTATTGGTGAAGCGATAAAGCTGTCCTCGGTTCCAGGTCTGTCAGAGCCATGACATCTTACAAGCACCTCTTTTCGCGAGCGCTGGCGGCAGCACCGGGTCGGCTGCATTTTGCGGCGCACTCCCATCATCTGTGGCCCGACGTTTCGCATGACGCTCACATGCAGGCGTGGGACGACGGGGTGCGGCTGGCCGATCTCAAGTGGGACAAGGTATTCGGTGATGTCATCCCCGCCGCGCAGCACAATATCGCGCGCGAGTTGAACCTGCCAGCTGCGCACAATATCGCCTTCGCATCCAATACCCATGAACTCGTCGTCCGGCTGTTCTCCGCGAAGGAGAAAAAGGCGCCGCTCGAGATTCTGACCAGCGACGGCGAATTCCATACGTTCCGCCGCCAACTCGCGCGCTGGGAGCAGGAACGCATGGCAACCGCACGGATTGTTCGCTGCGAGCCGTTCGAGACTTTCACCAGCCGATATCTCGCCGCGGTGGATGAGCACGCGCCGGATATCGCTTTCGTCAGCCATGTGATGTTCAAGACGGGCTTGCGCTTCGACGGCATCGCGGCGCTCGCCGCACGCGCGCGACCTGATGGCATGTGGGCGGTCATCGATGGCTATCACGCCTTCATGGCATTTCCGGTCGATCTTGGAAGCGTCGCGGATCGCGTTTTCTATCTGGCGGGCGGATACAAGTACGCGATGGCCGGCGAAGGCACAGCCTTCCTGCATGCGCCATCCGGCTTCGGGCGGGCGCCGGTGAACACCGGATGGTTCGCGGAATTCGCCAATCTGGAAGCGAATACCAAAGGCGTTCCCTATTCCGCCGACGGCATGCGCTTCATGGGCGCCACCTTCGATCCTTCAGGGCTCTATCGCTTCAATGCCGTGCGCGCAATGCTCGATGCCCAAGGGATCGACACCGCGAGAATTTCCGCGCGCATCGACAAACAACGCGCAATTCTGGCCGAAGCGATCGGGAACGGCCGCGCCGGCATTCTACGCGAGGCGCAATTGCTCCGGCCCAACGCCACGGGCCCGATGCCGCGCTATCTGGCGCTGCGCCATGCGCGCGCCGCCGCATGGAAGAAGACGCTGTTGGAACAAGGTGTCGTCACTGACGCCCGCGACGACGTATTGCGCATCGGCTTCGGGCTATATTGCGACGATGCCGATATTGCGGCGCTCTGCGGCCATCTAAGGAATCTCTGATCGGGGCGGCAATCCGCCATCGCGAAAGCGTGTAAAATCCGTCTAGGATCACGCGATACGCCATTCGACGAGTACCGCTCCATGCAAGGCCCGACATCCCATCTCTACTATTCACAACGGTTGCGACTGCACTATGTCGACTGGGGCAACGAAAGCGCGCCCGCCCTGTTGCTCATCCACGGCGGGCGCGATCACTGCCGCAACTGGGACTGGGTCGCCGAGAAACTGAGCAGCCGCTATCACGTCATCGCGCCGGATTTGCGCGGGCATGGCGACAGCGATTGGAGCACTGGCAGCGCCTACGCCGAGGGCAACTACATCTACGACATCGCGCAACTCGTGCATCAGAAGCGCATGGCGCCGGTGACGATCGTCGCCCATTCACTGGGCGGCTCTATTGCTCTGCTCTATTCGGGCGCGTTCCCGGAAACCGTGGCGAAAGTTGTCGCCATCGAAGGATTGGGGCCGTCGCCCGATATGCTCAAGCGCATACGTGAGGTAAGTGTCAGCCAACGTCTCCGCAAAGGCATCGAGACGCGACGCGAGGCGGCAGGCAAGCTTCCGCGCCGCTATCCCACGCTTGAGGCTGCCGTCGCGCGCATGCAGGAGGAGAACAAGCATCTCACCGCCGAACAGGCGCGCCATCTCACGATCCACGGGGCAAACCAGAATGAGGACGGCACATATTCGTGGAAGTTCGACAATGCCGTGCGGCTGGGCGGCCCCTCAGGAATTCTGCCGGAAGAACAACATGAGATCTGGGGGCAGATCACGGCACCTGTGCTGCTGATCCGGGGCACGGAAAGCTGGGCCTCCGATCCGGCGGTGGACGGGCGCATCAAGCATTTCCGCAACGCGCGCCTGGTGAACATCGAAGGTGCCGGGCACTGGTCGCATCACGACCGCTTCAGCGTTTTCATGAATAATGTCGAGAAATTCCTTGCAGAATAGCCTTTTGGGGCCTTGAGAAACATTCCCGGTTGCCGGACGTTTTGGATCCGGGACGATTGGGACAGCCACCATGGCCGCGAAGAAAAAAGCGAGAGCCAAAAAGAAACACGCAGCGCATCACCGCGCCGCGAACGACACCGGCGAGGCGCGGCTCTCCACGCGGCCTATCTGGCAGGGCAATCTGAAACTGTCGCTCGTCTCTTGCCCCGTAGCACTGTTCGGCGCGGTAAGCCGCGCGAACGACATCTCCTTCCACCTGCTCAATCCGGAAACCAACAACCGCATCCGCATGGTGCCCACCGATCCCGATACAGGACCGGTCGAGCGCAGAGATCTGGTGAAAGGCTATGAGCTCGAAAAGAACAAATACGTCGTGCTCGACAATGACGAGCTGGACGCCGTGAAGCTCGAAACCACCCACACCATCGACATAGAGCGTTTCGTTGATGCGGACGACATCGATCGCCTGTTCTGGAACCAACCCTACTATATGGTGCCGAATGACGACGAAGGAGTAGATGCTTTCGTGGTGATACGCGAGGCCTTGGAGAAGACGGGACGCATCGCGCTCGGTCGTGTCGTCATGCACAGCCGCGAGCGGCTGGTGGCGCTCGAGCCGCGAGATAAGGGCATAGTCGCCACCACTTTGCGAATGCGCAACGAAGTCGTCGAACCCGCGAAAGCCTTCGCGGACATTCCAGCCGTGCACCCGAGCAAACAGATGGTGGAGATCGCGGAAAAGATCATCGAGCAGCAGGAGGGTCCGTTCGATCCGGACAGGTTCAAGGACCGTTACGAGGATGCGCTGCGCGATCTCATTCGCAGGAAGCAAAAGGGCGAGAAGCTCGTCACCGCCGAGCCGGTGGAGGAGAGCAACGTCATCGATCTGATGGATGCGCTGAAGAAGAGCCTGAAGAACAAAGGCAAGGCTGCGCACAAGCCCGCAAACACCAATGCGCGGCGCAAGGCGCGCTAGCGGAGCTTCTTCATCGCAGCCGCGATGGGTTTGGCGGAAGCGGCGAGGCCTTTCCACGGATCGGCCTTCTTCAGGAGCGGTCCCGATGTGTGGATCGTGAATTTCTGCGGGTTCAACCGCGCCGTCACTTGCGACCAGGCGACGGGCACCGCGATAGTGGCGCCATCGCGCGCGCGCGGACTCCATGGCGCCACGCCGGTGGAGGTTTTGTCGTTGCGCAGATAGTCCACGAAGATCTTTCCTACGCGCTCTTTCTTCGAGATCGTTGTGGTGAAACGGTTCGGCGCATCCTCTTCCATCTGCAGCGCCACAGCTTTCGCGAAGGCTTTCGCTTGCGCCCAATCCGCGCCCTTGACGGAGACGACGACATGCAGCCCCTTGCCACCGGTCGTCTTTACGAATGGTTTGAAGCCCAGCGTCTCCAGCCGCGACTTCAATTCCTTCGCCGCCTCCACCACGCGCCCGAATTTCACATCCGGCGCGGGATCAAGGTCAAAGATCACGCGCTCCGGCGTTTCCGGATCGCCGGGCTTGCAGCCCCAGGGGTGGAATTCCAGCACCGCCTGCTGCGCAAGCGCCACCAGCGCTTCGGCGCTGTCCACGCCGAGGTAAGGCTGGGGCTCGCCCCTGGTCTTGATCGCGAGCACCGGCACCGCCGTGCCCTTCAGCGCATGCCGCTGGAAGAATTTCTCTCCATTGATGCCGTCCGGCGCACGCACGATGGAGACGGGCCGGTTCGCCACATGCGGCAGCATCTTGTCCGCGGCTGCGGCGATGTATTGCGCAAGATCGAGCTTCGTCACCGCCGGGCCGAGCTTGGATTTCGGCCACAATTCCTTCTCGGGATGGCTGATGCGGATCCCGAGGACCTCGCCGTCGCTGGAACCTGGCTTCGCTCTCGTCCTCTTCTTCGCCGTCATCTTTTCCTCCCGCGACGCATCCGCCGCCACTTCGCGCACGACGCTCTCGGCCGGCTTGTCCAACCGCAATCCCTTGAACGCAGCCTGCCGGAACAGCCCATCCGACGTGATGTTCTCGAATTCTATCTCGCCCACGAGCTCGGGTTCGACCCAGTTCACATCCGGCAAGCGCGGCACGGCATTGGCGAAGGGTGAGGTCTTGCGTGCGAGCGGCTTCAGCCGTTTCAGAAGATCGCCCGCCGTTTTGGCATTGTAGCCGGTGCCGACGCGCCCCATGTAGATCAGCTTGCCGTCCTGATAGGTGCCGACCATGAGCGACCGGAACTTGCCGGGCGTTCCGCGCCAGGCGCCGATCACAACTTCCTGACCGCCGCGGCACTTGGATTTCGTCCAGCTATCGCCGCGGCCGGACTGATAGGGCGCATTCACCTTCTTGGAGATCACGCCCTCCAGATCCATGCGGCAGGCCGCATCCAGCATCGCATTGCCGGACTCCTTGAAGTGCGGAACGAATTGCACGCGTTTGGATTTGCCGAGTGGCTTCAGGATTTTCTGCAGCGCCGCCTTGCGCGTTTCCAATCCTTGTCGGCGCAAATCTTCACCGCCGGCGAACAGGCAATCGAACACATAGAAGACAAGCTGCGCGGTCTTTTGGCTGGACAGCGCGGTCTGCAGAAGTCCGAAATCGCTGGCGCCCTCCTTGTTGAGCGCGCAGATCTCGCCATCGATGATGCAGTCGGGTAGTTTCGCGCACTCCGCGGCGATCTCGGGAAAGCGCTCCGTCCAGTCCAGGCCCTTGCGGGTAAGAAGTTTCGCTTTGCGCTTCTCCACCCGTGCCTGAGTCCGATAGCCGTCGAACTTGACCTCATGCACCCAGTTTTTGCCGCTGGGCGGCGCATCCATCAGCCGCGCGAGCTGGGGCGCCACAAAGGTCGGCATCCGCCTCATGCGCGCCGGCGCTTCTTCGCGGCTTTCGTTTTCTTCCGGGGCGCCGCGCGCTTGGCCGCATTCGGTTTCTTCGCCGGCGTGCGCTTCAGCGCGGCGACGTTTTCCTTCACCGAGCGATTGCTGTTCCATACCTTGCGGGATTTGGCCGCGATCTGGTCCAGCGTGCGGCCAGACTTCACCGACGTGACTGCTTTCTGCAGGGCATCGCCTTCCCGCCCACGATGGGCTTCGTCATCGATCTCTTTGATGAGCAGCCAGTTGTGGCGCACCCGCGCGCCGGGACGGTGCGGCTCGCGGTCATGCATTCGGATAAGCGCCCATTTGCCCTTCATTCGTTCGCCATCCATGACGAATTTGAGATGGCCCTTCTCGAGGTCGCGTTCCGGCGTTTCCGTTTGTGAGCGCCATGTCCCGCGGTCCCAAAGCTGCACCGTGCCGCCGCCATACTGGCCCTCCGGGATCGTGCCCTCGAAGGTTCCATATTCGATGGGATGGTCTTCCACCTGCACGGCCAGCCGTTTCACAGCCGGATCGAGCGATGGCGTCTTGGTCACGGCCCAGCTCTTGTAGACCCCCTCAAGTTCCAGCCGCAGATCGTAATGCAGCCGCGTCGCGGCGTGGCGCTGGATGACGAAGCGATGCTTGTCGCCCTTGCCCACTCGGCCGCGAGGCTCGCGGGTGAGCTTGAAGTCGCGCTTCTTATGGTAGGTCGAGAGCTTGGCCATGCAGGGAAGCAACGAAGTTGGAAGAAGGCCGGTTCCGCAACCTTAGGACGATTGGCGCCGGATTCCAATTTGCTCCCCAAGGGGGAAGCCCACCCGGAAAACGGCACGGAAGCGGCGTGGCCGGTGTACGGAATCGCACCGATCACACCATCGTTCATCTAGATGAACAAACGTTTTCACAAATCGCGTAAGGGCCACTCTAACACTCCGATCATCTGCAATCGACTTCTCCAATCGTGCGCGCATCATGCAAACGGGTTCGGGAGTCCATTCGCGTGTACCGGGGATTTGTCTTCGCAGCGATGATCGCAGCAGGTTCGACGCAAGGGCCATGGCATCAATCGCCAGTTGCGCAGAACATCGACATGCAGAGAGAAACGCGTGTTGCAAATCCTTCGAGTGAAGCGATCAATACGACCATCGCGAAGATCGCGGGGCGGGCAGCCTTTCAACCGCCTTCGCAGGCACCGCTATCGAAGCAGGAGCTGCTGAGCATCCTGCTTCTGATGTCAGAGCGGCCGCAAGGCGCACAGGCGCGATCTTGAAAAGCGCGGGGGCATTTTTCGAATTCGACAGGGGGGCACCATGAAAATCCCATATGCTACGGGTCTGTCTGCACTGTTGCTGTTGTGCTCGATGTCCGTTGCTTCGGCTGCGGACAACGCGCCGGCAAACGCGATGCAATGGTACGATTCCGTCAACGGAACGAAGCTAACCTCGGTCGAAGGCTCGGCCGCCGAGCTTTCCATGAGCGACGACGGCCTGGCGCTCGACGTTACGGCACCCGACGGTCGCGCCACCGGAAAGGTCTTCCGCTATCTAACCGACAGCCTGGGCGCGGTGTTCGACGTCTCCGACAAGGCCAACGCGATCGGCGTCTTTCGCCAGACGGCGGGCGGCATCGAGGCGGAATATGCCGACGGTCACAATGAAATACTCTCCATCAATCCCGGCGGCGGACTGACGATCGCCATCACCGCGCCCAATGCGCAAGCGATGTGCGTGAAGTGGTACCCGCAAGGCCACGTGTTCGACGAGGCGGATCGCAAGCAGGCGCTGGCCGCCTACGCCCGCAAGCTCGGTCTCGCTTCTCAAGACAGGGCGCCGGCCCCCCTTTCGTCCAACTGCGCTGAAGAGCCAATGCATGTTGCCGCCAATGGGCTTGCGCCAAGGCTGAAAGCGAAGACACCGTCGAGGTTCGCTTTGGCCGCCTCGAAGTCCTCAAGCGCGCCAAAAACGATTCTGGTGCGCACATCGGATGTTCATCCCATCGACGCGGACGCCATGTCGGCATCGCTTGTCCATCCCACGCTCGGCGCGACAGTGGTGGCGGACGCCACGCCCGCAGCCGCAATCGGCGCGGCCCATCTCGTTCCGACCTCGGCGGAGATTCCCGCCAACCACGGTGCGTCCAACTGCCTGTCGATCGATTCCGACGGGCAGAATTGGGGTTTCCGCAACGCCTGCGACAACAGCGTGCAGTTCGCTTATTGCCTGGAGAACGGCCGCGATCCGCAGACGGCATGCGGCACGGGAACGGCAAGCGGGGGCGTGGCGAAGAATGGATTCTTCGCGCTGATCGCCTCCACTGCCGTCATCGACGACAACCATCAGTTCCGCTGGGTCGCATGCTCGGGCGATGCCGGCACCGTGACGCCGCATCTGGACCGCAGCAGCCCGCCGGCCGGGCGTTGCGTCCGGTCACAGAATTCTTGACCAACCGAAGGAGCCTGGGGAATGCGCAGGACAACGAAAATCACCGCAGCGGTGCTCGCCGCCACCGCCATGACAACGCAGGCCCTCGCCGCGGGCGTCTGCAGCCGCGCGAGCGAAACTGCGGGCGTGAAGGCAGAGATTCTGCAGCAGCAGCTCATGGTGGCCGCTTACAGCTGCGATCTGTCGGGTGCCTACAACGCCTTCGTCATCAACTACCGGCCCGATCTGGTCGCGTCCGACCAAGCGGCGCAATCTCTGTTCGTGCGCATCAACGCAACAACGGGCGAAAGCGACTACCAGACGTTCAAGACGCAACTTGCCAACGATTTCTCGCTGGACAGCCAGAACGAAAACGGTTTCTGCGACAACGCGCAGGCCATGTTCCAGCAGGCGGCTGAGCATCGCGGGCAGTCGCTCTCGGATCTGATGGCGGCGTTGAACTTCGACGGACCGACGCCGTTTGCCGAATGCGGAGCGCGCGAAGCCGCGGCTTCGAGCGATCCTGCGGCGCGGGATAGCGGCATGGTCGAAGGCGGATCGTCGGGTGCGGTTACTGCGCGCACGGCGCGATAAACGGGCCGCCGATATCCCTGTTTGCGCCGCGGATGACGCGCCGCGGTGCGCCCGGAGTGTTTCTATTTCGCGGAGACTCGCCACACCACATTGCCGACGTCGTCTGCGATCAGCAGGCCGCCATGCGCGTCGACAGCGAGGCCCACAGGCCGGCCCTGCATCGTATCGCCCTTGAGGAAGCCAGTGACCACATCCTGCGGCATGCCAGTGGGGCGTCCATTGGCGAAGGGAATGTAAACGACCTTGTAGCCGTTGAACTTGTCGCGATCCCAGCTCCCATGCTCGCCGACGAAAGCGCCGCCGCGATAGCGCGGCGGAAGATTGGTTCCGGTGTAGAACACCAGTCCCAGAGGGGCGACGTGCGAGCTGAGGCCATAGTCGGGGGCGATGGCTTTCGCCACGAGATCGGGCCGCTGCGGCTGCACGCGCGGATCGACATGCTGGCCCCAATAACTATAGGGCCAGCCATAGAACGCGCCTCTCTTTACCGACGTCAGATAATCGGGAACGAGATCGGGTCCAAGCTCGTCGCGCTCGTTGACCACCACCCATAGCACATGCGTGGCGGGTTCGAACTGCAGGCCATTCGGGTTGCGCAAGCCTGTCGCGAATTCATGATGGGCGCCGGTCGCGCGATCGATCTCCCAAACCGACGCGCGTCCCGTTTCGGCGCTCATGCCGTTCTCGGTGATGTTGCTGTTGGAGCCGACGCCGACATAGAGCTTGGTGCCGTCCGGGCTCGCCGTCAGGCTTTTCGTCCAATGGTGATCTATCGGAAACGCCGGAATATCGCAAAGCGTGACGCCGGGCGCGGTGATCGTCGTCTCGCCGGTCTGGTACGGGAACCGCAATATCTTGTCCGTGTCGGCGACATAGAAATCGTTGCCGACCAGAACCATGCCGAAGGGCGATGTCAGCCCTTTGATGAACACTGTGCGCACATCGGGCTTGCCGTCGCCGTTCGTATCGCGCAACAGCACGATGTCGTTCGGCGCTTTGGTGCTGGAGTGGGTCTGCTTCTCCATCCATTGCATGATGAAGTCCTTGGGCCGCGCCGGCGCAGGCGCCGCCGGACCGTCGGGTTCCGCCACGAGCACGTCTCCGTTCGGCAGCACGTAGACGGAGCGCGGATTCTTGAGATCTTTGGCGAAGGCCTCGATCTTGAGGCCGGGTGCGACCTTGGGCGTGTCGTTGCCCCATGGCGCTTTCGACGCCAGGTGCATCGGCGGAAGCAGGTATTGATGCATCGGCGGCAGATAGGGATGTGGACCTTCCTGGCGTTTCGGATCGCCCGGCGCAGAACCACAGGCTGAAAGTGCCAGAGCTGACGCAGCCATCAGGCAGAGGCCGCGCCTCATGGCTCATCCCCTTCCGGCAACACCGCGACGCGGTGCTCATAGACCATGGCCCAGCCGTTCCAGCCCGTCACCAGCAGGATCAGCACCACGATGATGGAAAGAATAAGCCCGGTGGGAACGACGGACGTGTAGGCATCGCGGCTGTGAACGAACCCGTTGAAGATCGAGATGATCAGCACCACCACATTGCCAATCACGTGAATCCAGGCGTTGTTGAGAGCGCGGATGCGCGGCTCGCTGAAGAAATCGATCGCGCCGGCAATCGCGGCAAGGATGGTGAAGATCACGCCGAAGGTGATGAGCCATACCGACATGTTGGCCCATTGCATATTGGCCGTTTCGGCATAGGCGATGTCGGTCAGCAGCGCGCCGATGTAGCAGACGATGGGAACCGGAACCAGCATCACATGGATCGGATGACCCAGAATACTCGCAGTGGAACGCGGATTGCCGTCAGGCACCAGACATCACTCCAGTTGTGCTGTCTGGCTAACGCGCCGTTACCGCGCTCGTTCCTTGAAGTTGCAGGGACGAGGAAACGCGCCGCACCCAGAGCGCGCGTCATACGTTAAATGGAAGTTCCGCTTAGGCCGGATGCAGGCGCACCGGCATCCTATCGTAACCCTTTACGAACGCGGAGGGCACGCGGCTGACTTCGCCCGTGATCTCGATCGTGTGGAAGCGCTTCAGGATCTCTTCCCAGATGATGTTGAGCTGCAGCTCCGCCAGGCGGTTGCCCACGCAGCGATGAATGCCGAAGCCGAAGGAGAGATGGCGGCGCACGTTCGGCCGCTCGATCCAGTAGTCGTTCGGGCGCTCGATCACGGTCTCGTCGCGGTTGCCCGAGACGTACCACATGATCACCTTCTCGCCCTTCTTGATGGTCTTGCCGCCGAGCTCGATGTCGCGCGTCGCATTTCTACGCATATGCGCGAGCGGCGTCTGCCAGCGGATCGTTTCCGACACCATGTTGGGGATGAGCGCGTGATTGGCGCGCAGTTTCTCATACTGGTCCGGGTTCTGGTTCAGCGCCAGAACGGAGCCCGAGATCGTGTTGCGCGTGGTGTCGTTGCCGCCGACGATGAGCAGCACGAGATTCCCCAGATACTCCATCCGGTCCATGTTGCGCGTGGACGGGCCATGCGCCAGGAGCGAGATGAGATCGTTCTTGGGCGGCGCGTTCACGCGCTCGTTCCACAGGCGCATGAAATAGTCCACGCACTCGTAGAGCTCCGCGCGGCGTTCCTGCTCGGCGTTCTCGGGGCTGGAGAACAGCGCGGTGTTCTTGCCCGAGGTCGCCACATCCGACCAGCGCGTCAGCTTGCGGCGGTCTTCCCACGGAAAGTCGAACAGCGTCGCCAGCGTCATCGTCGTCAGCTCGATGGACACCTTGTCCACCCAGTCGAACTCTTCGTTCAGCGGCAGCGAGTCCAGGATCTTCGCCGCGCGCTCGCGGATGATGGGCGCCAGATGTTCCAGGTTCATCGGCGACACCGCGGGCGTCACCGTTTTGCGCTGGACGTCATGCTTGGGCGGGTCCATCGCGATGAACATCGGCAGACGGAAATCGTCCTTCGGATCGGCGATGGTGATGGACGGCTCGGACGAGAAATCGGCGTGGTTGGTGTCCACCGCCATGATGTCGTTGTACCGGGTCACCGACCAGTACGGCCCGAACTCGTGCTCGGAGCAGTAGTGGACGGGGTCTTCCTTCCGCAGGCGCTCGAAATAGGGCCACATCGTATCGGTGCGGAAGAGTTCGGCATCGGCGACGTCGATCTCCGCCAGCGGCATGGAGAAGGCGCGTTCGCGGGCGGCCTTCTTGAGATCGTCGTGGAGATCGCGTGGCGCGACATTCATGGCAGCCTCCCGGATATCTTTCTGACAGCTTGTCACAAAGTTGACGGGGGTGCCACCTTCAAAACCATCACAAAAACACCGTCATCCCAGGGCGCGTCCCGGGCCCCCATTTTCCAGAAGTGGAGCCAATTTTCGCGCGGTCTCTGGAAAATGGATGGCCGGCACAAGGCCGGCCATGACGATCAAGAGGAGAAGGTGGAGGGAAGAATCTCATGCCCCTTGCCGCAGAACTCGCACCTTGCGCGGATCACGCCGTCGGGGTCGGCGAGCTTGGCGCGGTCTTCGGGCGAGTAGTCCTTCAGCACGCCGGTGATGCGGTCCACCGAGCAATCGCAGCGGAACGACAGCGGCTCGAAGGCCAGCACGCGGATCTCGTCCTCGTGGAAGAGACGCCACAACAGGTCTTCGGCTTTCAGCGCGGTATCGACCAGCTCGAAATCCTCGACGGTCGCGATGAACATCTTGAGCCGTTCCCAATCGTCGTCGCTCTTCGCGGCTTCCGCGGTGCGCTGGAGCATGATGCCGCCGGAGCGCCACGCCACCGGCTTGCCCGGCTCGAACACCGGCGCGGCGGCCAGCTTGATCGCGGTGGGCAATTGCTCGGACTGCTCGAAATAGGTTTGCGCGGAGGCCGCGATGCCGTGCGGCGAAAGCTCCACGATGCCCTGATAGGTCTCGCCGCCGCGGCGCGGCTCGATGGTGATGCCGAGCGAGCCCGCGCCGGTGAGATCGGCGAATTTCGGCGCATTGCCGAGCGGCGCGGCGCGCGCTTCGTCCACGCGCGCATAGCCGCGCACGCCGGCGGGGCGCGCCTTGCCGGCATCATCGGTGCTCGCGCCGTAATAGTCCGACGCCATGAGATCGAGCGCGCCGTCGCTGCGGGTCTGCACCGTCATGCGGCCATCGAGCTTCAGCGCGGAGCCGAGCAGCGCGGACAAGGTGAGCGTTTCCGCCGCCACGCGCGCGGCGGCTTCCGGCAGCTTGTGTGCGGTGAGCGCCTCCGCCGACACATCGGACAGCCGCACCAGCCGCCCGCGCACGCCCAGCGGCGCGATATCGAACGGCAACACAAAATCCGCCGCAGGGGCGGGGATGTAGGAGGATGGAGGGGTCATGAGGGAGGGTATATGGGGGTGGAATGTATTCAGTTCAATCCACCGTTCGGTACCTTATGCAAATACCTCAATAAGCGCTTGGTAATGATTTTTGAGCACTTCTCGAAGGAGATTCTTGAATTCCGAAGGCCCCGCCACATCATTTTCGGCAATCTTTTCGATGTATATCGTTCCACGCCGCTGTCGGCATTGACACCTACCGTCCGGTCCTTCCTCGGCATCAACGATACTTAGATTGTTAAAATCGCCCTTGTACGTTTCTCCACTGCCCCCACAGATCGGAGCCGTTGTGTCCTTATTGGTGGCAGCAATCAGTCCGATATAGCTCTGGCCGTTGCTCTGTCCCGACGTAAAGGTGAAATCGTACACAATAAGAAGATCGGTGGGACTAATAGCAAATTTCTCTGATTCCCAGTGACCGCGTTTATAACTCTCATTCAACTCCAACTTTTCTCCTTTCATATACCAAGCGTGAGCCGTGCTTATATCCATCCCTGCACTAGTCTCGGTCGAGATAAAATAGCCGAATACCCGATCCGCATGCTCAGCCGAGTCCTTTTTGAAGCTCGGCGACTTTACATAGTAGACATACCCTGACTGCTTTATTTTTGTTCGCTTCCCCCCAACCTTTGCCCCGATCAGATAGATTTTGTATTCGTTGAGAAATTTGGGATCGCGGGCTTCGTAATCGGCAAAGAGCTGGCGATGGAAATCGACGGAGTTCGGATAAATTTGATCAACTATGAAGTGAAGTCTGTGCAGATCTTTTTGCTGACTTTTCTTTCGCGCGCGGCTTTGAAAGCTTTTGACGCCAGGTGTTTCCGATGGGCCGCACGCCTCTATACATGCCGGATCTTGCCATTTTTGAACCACAGCCATTGATAGCGAACTGGGCAACGTTCCGTTCTTTGTGGCCAATATTTTTAAGAGTGATTTATGCCAATCGCTGTCCTGCAATGG
>JBQCFD010000113.1:0-4315 GCA_051959625.1 Rhizomicrobium sp. | reverse complement strand
TCACTTCCGGCGCACGGGCAACGAATTTCTGGCAGAGGCTTTTGTGATACCGAATTCCTATCCGTCTCTCGATTACGATCTCGGCGACACCGCCGACATGATCCGCGACAGCGTGCGCAGCTTCACGTCGGACCAGATCGCGCCGATTGCGGATGAGGTGGACAAGTCCAACACCTTCCCGCGCCACCTTTGGCCCAAGCTCGGCGAGTTGGGCGTCCTCGGCATCACGGTCGAGGAGGATTATGGCGGCGCCGGTCTCGGCTATCTTGAGCATGTCGTGGCGATGGAGGAGATCAGCCGCGGCTCGGCGGCCATCGGCCTTTCCTATGGCGCGCATTCCAATCTCTGCGTGAACCAGATCCGCCGCAACGGCAGCGAAGATCAAAAGCGCCGCTATCTGCCCAAGCTCATTTCCGGCGAGCATGTCGGTGCGCTGGCGATGAGCGAGCCGGGCGCGGGCAGCGACGTTGTCTCCATGCGCACCCGCGCGGAGAAGAAGGGCGACCGCTACATCCTCAACGGCTCGAAGATGTGGATCACCAACGGCCCGCAAGCCGACACGTTGGTGGTCTATGCCAAGACCGACCCGTCCGGCGGGCCGCGCGGGATCAGCGCATTCCTGATCGAGCGCGGCATGAAGGGATTCTCCACGCCGCAGAAGCTGGACAAGCTCGGCATGCGCGGCAGCGACACGTCGGAACTGCTGTTCCAGGATTGCGAAGTGCCGGAAGAGAACCTGATGGGCCGCGAAGGCGAGGGCGCGCGCATCCTCATGAGCGGCCTCGATTACGAACGCTCCGTTCTGGCGGCCGGCAGCGTCGGCATCATGCAGGCCTGCATCGATCTCGTCGTGCCTTACCTCCATGACCGCAAGCAGTTCGGCCAGCCCATCGGTTCGTTCCAGCTCATGCAGGGCAAGCTCGCGGACATGTATGTCACGCTCTCTGCCGCGCGGTCTTATGTGTACGCCGTGGCGAAAGCCTGCGACCGCGGCCAGACCACGCGCAAGGACGCCGCCGGTGCGATCCTCTACGCCGCCGAGAAGGGCACATGGATGGCGTTGCAGGCAATCCAGACGCTGGGCGGTAATGGCTACATCAACGACTTCCCGGCAGGCCGCCTGCTGCGCGACGCCAAGCTCTACGAGATTGGCGCCGGCACCAGTGAAATCCGCCGCTGGCTGATCGGGCGGGAATTATTCGAGGAAACGGCCTGAAGTGTCAGTCTTCAGGGCACGGGGGGGGACAGATGCTCGAAGACACAATCAGACCCGTAAAGCCGCCATCGCTGAGCGCCGGTCAGCGTGCGCTCTCTCTGATCGAATTCATCATCGGCGGCGCGATTGTCATCGCGCATAACGTCTTTCACGCCGTGCCGAACGAGGTGCCTATCCTGTTCGTGCTTGGCATTCTTTCGATCCGGCTGCGCTCGGGAAACTGGGCCGCGATCGGGCTCTCTCGACCCAAATCATGGTGGCTCACGATCCTGATCGGATTGGTGACGGCCGTTATCGTCATCGCGGTGGGCCAGTTCGTGACGGAGCCGCTGGCAAAGTATCTGAGGCTGCATGAGAACGCGGGCGCCGCCGCCAACGCCCTGGGCGCGATGAAGGGCAATGTGTGGACGGCTGCGAAGGGGCTGGGGTTGGTCTGGACGATGGCCGCCTTCGGTGAGGAAATCAGCTATCGCCGCTATCTTCTGGGCCGCGCGGCGGAGATGTTGAACAACTCGACGGCGGCGCAGTGGATCGCGCTTGTGCTCGCCTCGGTGCTTTTCGGTTTCGGCCACTACTATCAGGGTCCGGCGGGGATCTTCACCACGGGCTGCGATGGCTTCATGATCGGCGCAGCCTACCTGCTGGCGCGGCGCAATCTGTGGGTCGCCGTTTTTGCGCACGGTCTGGTCGACACCATCGGCATAGTGCTCCTGTTTTTCGGCCTTGCCGATTGACGGTTCTACGAATGCGGCTTGAGCCACGGCGCAAGCGAAATCCGCCAGATGCCGGAATTGCCGGTGACGTAGACATTGCGCCCGTCTGGCGCCAGATGTGAACCCCACGGCAAATCCTTGTTGATATCGTCCCCGAGATCGATGGGTTTGCCCCAGTGGCCGCCTTCGCGAAATGCGATATTCAAACGGCCGAGGCCTCCCTTCACGCGGCCGGAATCGAACACGATGAAGGACTGGTCCGGCGCGACAGCGGGGTCGTGCAACGTTTCGGATGGATCGCCCAGGATCACGCGCTCCGGTGATTGATACGCGCTGCCGTTGTAAGCGGAGCGCCAGAATTGCATCTGCTTGCCGGCGGGGTTGAAGCGCATGAAGTAGAGCGTGTTGTCACCCGCGATGCTGGCGAAATCGATGAACACGTCGCTGTTGATGACGGGGCCGAGCCATACCGCCTTGCCCCAACCGCTCGCGGTGTGGTCGACGCGCCAGATGTTGGAGCCGGGGGCGGTCACGCCGCCGCCGAAATAGTTTTGCGTCAGCGGCTTGCCGCCCGGTTGCGTGGGCCGGTCCGAGTTGAACAGCATGTAGCTGCCGTCCGGCGCCACAACGGGATCCTGGTCGAACCATTGGCCCGAGAAGCTGGCGGCCTTCGGCTCCGACCAATGGCCGTCAACGCGGTGGGAAATCATCACCGTCTTATGAGAGCCTTCGCTGCGGTCGAAGAACACCGTGTTGCCGTCCGGCGTGAAGGCGAGGGTGTCGTCGCTATCCGGATGAATGATGCCGCCCAACGTGACAGGCTTGGCGCTGCCCGCTGCATTGGCCGGCGCGGCGATCAAGAGGGCGGTCAGTGCGGCGAATGGCAGGCGGATCATACAGAACTCCCAGAGGGGAAATTTCGTTGACCCTATCCACTTCGGGAGGCACGAAACGAATAACAATCGCGTGGGCCGGATGAGGTGTGTTTCAGCCGCATTTTTTGGATGTTTGCGGCGCTGCCGAGTGACATTATATCCCGCTCGCCCCGGGTCGACGGCGGCAGGAGGTTCTTATGGCGTCTGATGATGTGGTGATTTTGTCGGCGGCGCGCACGCCGATGGGCGGATTTCAGGGCGATCTGTCCGGCATGTCCGCGACCGAGCTTGGCTCTGTCGCGATCAAGGCGGCGGTCGAACGCGCCGGCATCAAGCCGGGCGATGTGGACGAGACGCTGATGGGAAATGTTCTTAACGCGGGTCTCGGGCAGGCTCCCGCGCGCCAGGCCTCTATCGGCGCGGGCGTTCCGAACACCGCGCCGTGCACCACGGTCTCGAAAGTCTGCGGCTCGGGCATGAAGGCGGTGATGATCGCCTCCGACCAGCTCGCGCTCGGCCATGCGGACATTCTCGTCGCCGGTGGCATGGAGAGCATGACGAACTCGCCCTATTTGCTGCCCAAGGCGCGCGGCGGCTATCGCATGGGCCATGGCGAGATCAAGGACCACATGTTCCTCGACGGTCTGGAGGATGCCTATGAGCATCGCTCCATGGGCACGTTTGGCGAGGACGCGGCGCGGCACTACCAGTTCACGCGCGCCGATCAGGACGCCTACGCCATCGAGTCGCTGAAGCGTTCGCAGCGCGCGATCAACGACGGCTCGTTCAGGGACGAGATCGCGCCGGTGACGGTGCAGACCCGCAAGGGCGATGTGGTCGTGGCGATCGACGAGCAGCCGGGCAAGGCGGACCCTGCCAAGATCCCGTCGCTGAAGCCCGCCTTCGGCAAGGACGGCACCATCACCGCCGCCAGCTCCGCCTCCATCTCCGACGGCGCGGCGGCGCTGGTGCTGGCGCGTGCGGACGTGGCGAAGGAGAAGGGCCTCAAGCCCATCGCCCGCATCGTGGCGCAGGCCAGCAATGCCCATGAGCCCAAGTGGTTCACGACTGCCCCGGTGGGCGCCATCAAGAAGGTGATGGAGCTCGCAAAATGGTCGAAAGACGATGTCGATCTGTTTGAAATCAATGAGGCTTTCGCCAACGTGCCGATGATCGCTATGCGCGACCTCGGCCTCGATCACGCCAAGGTCAATGTGAATGGCGGCGCGACCGCGCTGGGCCATCCCATCGGCGCCAGCGGCGCGCGGATCATCGTGACCCTGCTGAATGCCCTGAAGGCCCGCGGCAAGAAACGCGGCGTCGCCTCCCTCTGCATCGGTGGCGGCGAAGCGACGGCTGTGGCGGTGGAGTTACTCTGAGTTCGGATCGCTCAAACGAGTCGAAGCCAGCCGACGTCGCCGACGCGACGTTGGTTTCGGAAGCCATCGGTCCGATGGATGATTGGCGTGTCCGGTTCTGGCACCGATCGGACGGCATGATCCAGTTTTCCG
>JBQCFD010000112.1:0-6048 GCA_051959625.1 Rhizomicrobium sp. | reverse complement strand
TCGCCGCGATCGAAGGGCGTGATGAAGGTGCGGCGAACCAGCAGCAGCACATCGCGGGCGACGGCGTCGGCCTGATTCTCGAAGGCCATGACGCGGCGGCAGGCATCCTCCACGCCGGCGCCCCCGCGCAGAAGATCGCGCAGAGCTTCCGCGCCCGAAACAAGGATGTCGGCATGACGGTTGAAGAGCGCAAAAAAGCGGTCCTCACGCGGCATGAGGGCCTGAAACCAGCGAAACATGAGGGCATCCCGTTTGTGACGGCCCTGTGACTAAGCGGGAAGGCGCACCCGTGGCAAGGGGGCCTAGCCGATGGGCCGGAACCGGCGAAAGGCCACGAGTCCCGCGAAGAGAAACAGGAAAAGGACCACCCCTTGGACGACCAGGAACGGCGGCTCGCTACCGTTCGGCGCAATGCTGTGAAGAGCGGCAATCTTGTCAAAGGACTGAGCCACCAGCACGAAGCAGTTGAGATAAAGAGACAGTACCGCGCCGGCCACATAGACCCCGCGCCACTGCCCTGCCATCGAGAATGCATAGCGGGCTGCCAATGTCGGAAGCAGCACAAGGCTGGAGACAATCGCCAGATTGAAGGCGGGCGTCAGGCCATGAAACGGAAACATGAAGCTCGTCACGTCCGTAAGCGCGGTGAAGGCGAGAAAAAGGTCTGTCCAGCCCTCCATCCGGCGCGCTTTCAACAAGCCATAGAGAACCACCAGCCCGCTCGCGATCGCGACAAATGTGATGGCCACATGCACAAGCGTGAATGTGGCCGTGCTCAACCCTGCGATCACGAAAGCCCCCCGGCTCGTCGACGCGAGAATCCTACCGGATCGCCGGCGGCATCGCCAAGCGCGGGCTCAGCGGATCGCCCAGGTAATGCTCACATTCGCCGTCACGCTTTCCTCCCCGCCGGCAATGGGCGTTGGCGCGGGAGCCGCAGCCATCGTTGCCATGCGGTACATCGGCCGTGGCGGCGCGGAATATCCGCTCTCGGTGATCGCGGTGATCGGTCCGAGCGCGACGCCTGCGGCCCGCGCCAGCGTCTGCGCGCGCGCGACGGCATCGGCCACCGCTTCGGCCCGGGCTTGCGCCATCAGCGGCTTGGGGTTCTTGATGGTGAACGATATGTCGCCGATGGAATTGGCGCCGGACGATACCAATGCGTCGAGCGTAGGTCCGACCTTTGCAAGATCGTCCACCCGCACATTCACGGTATTCGACACCTGATAACCGGTGATGTCCTGCAGCGTGTTGCCGTTCTTGTCGGTGGCATATTGCGGCTGCACCGAGAAATTCGACGTCTGCATGTCCTTGTCCGCGATGCCGGCCCGCTTGAGCGTCGCGAAGACTTCGTTCATCGCGCGCGAATTGTCCGACAGTGCAGCCGCCGCCGTACGCGCGTTCGTCACAACGCCTGCGGAGAGCAGCGCCTCGTCCGGCGCCGCGCGCACTTCGCCTTCGCCCGAAACGGTGAGCACGCGCTTTGCGGCGTCATCGCCCGCGCCCGCACCAAGCGCGGCGGAGCCTGCAACGCTGATTAGCGCCAAGCCGCATGCGCCCAGGCACACCGCGCGCGAAACCATTTTTCCCGTCATGCCCATTCGACACTCCATCAGAAGCCTGTTTCCACGTTCGCGTGCCTCTACGGCGGAAAAGCGGCAGCGCCGTGTCCGATGATAGACGGTGTGACCGGACCCATCACCCCGCCGTGAAGGGGTGCACGACGCGGGCAAATCCGCTAGAAGCCACCCCGGTGGGGCCTGTAGCTCAGCCTGGTTAGAGCCGGCCGCTCATAACGGCTTGGTCGTAGGTTCAAATCCTACCGGGCCCACCAGAGCCATCACATTCCCTGTCCGGGTGGCAAATCCATAGACAGAGCAAATCGCCCCATTTGTTTGAAAGGCTGGAATGCGCAGAAAAAAGGGAACCTCAAACCGGCGTCCCGATTGTTCATCCGCAGTCAGAAGATGAAAATGCAGATTGATGATCTCCCACCGCAAACCGGAACTGGACAAAGCAGCGCGCGAGGCGATCGAGGCGGGTCAAGGCGGAGGCGCAATCGTGGGCGGAGGGAGCAGTCCGCAGGGAACGCGGCGAGATTCGCCCAACACCACATCCGCGGCGAAACGCAAAGGCCGGAAGCGCGCGAAGAAGCGCTCCGCCTAAAGCGGTTTCAACTGCGCGCGTCTTGCGCCTTGCTCGGCCAACAGATGCACGGGCCGACCCTGCGCCCACAGGCGCTCTATCTCGATGGCCTTCCAGCCGCGGGGCAGCACCACCTTGCGCTGTGGCCAACTCTCGAGAGTTCCAGAGCCGATGCGCAGCCCCGGAAAGCCCAGCACAAGGGTCATCAGAAAGCCGCCAAGATTGGCAAAGAATGGACCCGCCTTCGGCTGCTCCGGAAACCGGTCGGGCCGGTATTCGAGGGTCTGCATGAAACGCCCGTGGACGAACTGCGCGTAACCTTCTTCTAGAAGTCGTTCGGACAAGGCCCGCTTTCCGGCCCACGCCGCCCACACGCCATACATCGGCGACAGCATCGGGCTTCCGATATATTCCTTCGCCCGGCCGAGGAAGAAATCGAAAGTCGCTTTCTGGTCACGCTCGAACATTTCGCTCCAGAGCGGGAATGCTCCCATCAGAGGTGACGGCGTGGCTCCTTTTTCCTCGTTGCTCCGATAATCGGCGTGCGGGACGACCATACCATCCCGGATAGGAACGATGAGATTGCCGGCGATGCGCTCCCAGTTGCGACGCGGCTTGCGGCCCAGCAGCTTGGCGATTTCCAGCGCGATCAGGAGAACCTTCCGTGCTGCCATCATGGTGAAAGCGTCGTTGTCGTTGGCCTGTTTTCGCTCCGCGATGCCCATGGAGCGGCGGAATTCGTAGCCGGTGCGGGATCGATGGCTTCGGCTTTCGATCCAGCGCGCAGCACCGCTCACGACTGGCCAGGCCTTCTCCGCAAGAAAATCTTCATCGCCGGTTGCAAAGGCGTATTGGGCGAGCGCCAGAGCGACATCAAGCGTGACGTGGTCTTCGTGCCAGGCTGCCGTGCCCGGTGACGGCGCCGCTTCATAACCGCTGCTCGGTGCGCTTTCCCATGGAAACTGAAGCCCGGCGCGTCCGAAGGATTGCGCCGTTGCCCGCGCCGCGGGCATCATGCGCACGCGATATTCGACGATTGCTTCCGCCGCTTCCGGCTGCAGGAGAGTGAGCGGAGGAAGCGCGAACGTCTCGATATCCCACATCACATGGCCATAGTAGTAGTGATAGTCGTGCCACGTCGCGAGACCGAAGATGGATGTCGATGCAGGTGCGGAGACATGCACGGAACTGTTGAGATAGAAGAATGCGGCGTCGGCCAACGCTTGCCACTTTCGATCGGCGCCATGCAACGCAATACGGCCTTTCCAGAGCACGTCCCATTCCGCCTTGTTGGCCGCGCGCAACTTGTCGAATCCATATTTTGCGCCGAGCGCGACGAGACGTTCCGCATGACGCTCGGGTTGATCGTGCATCGCGCTCGGCACGACGCTCACGATCTGCCTCAGGCGATAGGTTCGCCCCGCCTTGGCGCGGAAGCCGTATTCCGTGCGCAATAGATCGGTCTTTGAGCGCTTTGGTTCGGCGCCAGCAGCGCCGAGCAGTTCGGTCAAGTAAGCGATGCCGCACTGCGCATAGCCTCCCAGGCTTTGCCAGGCGATGCTGCCGTCGAAATTCCGTCCCGGCTCTCCAGGCGTCGAAAACGTCCGCGCGAGAAGCTTTCCCGGAATATCTTTCGCCGCAACGATCGCGCGCAGCTTCATGTCGCAAGCGGTGTTGGTTGCGATCTGAATTTCCTGCACCAGAAGCGTAGGTTGATGGCGGCAGCAAAACGTGAGGATCTTGATATCGGCCGCGATGTCGCCAACTTCGAAACGCAGCCGTGACGTGAGTTCGCCGCAGGAGAAATCATAGGCCTGGGTCACGGCCGCGCAGCAGGTGGGAGCATCCGACATCCAGACGCCGTCCAACGCGATGTCGCCTGCCAGAGGATAAGGCGCGTTCGCGGCCGCCTCGATTTTGCGCTCCGGATGCAGGCCGCTGAAGCCCGAAACCAGCGCCATGCCGGCGAGAAGTGGATTGGGGCGCACGCGCAAGCCGATTACGCCATTGGACAGATAAGCCGGAAGTTCCGGCCTTCCTTCACCGATGGCGTCGGGCGGGTTGAGGGGCTTTGACATTTGTCAGCTGCGGCAATTGCGATGGGGAACGGATTGGAACGCGCGCTGTTCCGGAAGTCCTCCGGCAGTTGCAGCGGAACTCCCGGTGAAGCGTTAGTGGCGTGCCCGATCCACCGTGTTCAACGAGGCGTGAATGAAAATCGCGACCTACAACGTGAACGGCATAAATGGGCGCCTGCCGGTGGTGCTGCGTTGGCTGAAGCAGTCGCGACCGGATGTCGTTTGTCTACAGGAGTTGCGGGCACCCGAAGACAAATTCCCGGCCGACGCCATGCGCAAGGCCGGCTATTCGGCGATCTGGCACGGGCAGAAGAGTTGGAATGGCGTGGCAATTCTCGGGCGCGGCATGGACCCGCTGGAGACGCGCCGCGGCCTTCCCGGAGACCCGGACGATGTGCACAGCCGTTACATTGAAGCCGATATCGGCGGCTTGACCGTAGGCTGCATTTATCTTCCGAACGGCAATCCGGCGCCTGGGCCGAAATTCGATTACAAGATGGCGTGGTTCAACCGCTTGGCCGTCTATGCCCGCACACTCATAAAATCGGGCCGGCCGGTGCTTCTATGCGGGGACTACAACGCCGTGCCGACCGAACTCGACGCCTACAAGCCCGAACGTTGGCTGGCCGACGCCGTGTTCTTTCCAGAGACGCGCGCGGCCTACCGCAAGCTGGTTGCACAAGGCTGGACCGACGCGCTGCGCCAGACCCATCCCGACGAGGTGATCTATACCTATTGGGACTATTTCCGGAACGCATTTGGCCGGAATGCCGGTTTGCGGATGGATCATCTTCTGCTCAGCCCTTCCTTGAAGCCGCGTCTGATGGCAGCCGGAGTGGATCGCTTCGTCCGCGGTTGGGCAAAGAGCAGCGATCACGCGCCCGTCTGGGTCACGTTGCGCGATGACGAAGGCAGGCAGGTGGCCGCAAGAAGGAAGCGCAAATAACCTCGATCAGGCGGCGGCATCCATGAAGTTCCGGAATGTCACCGAATAGCGCAACGCCGCGGCTGGCGGAATTGAGTGATACCACTCCGACCGCGCCGGCCCGCGCAACAGATAAATGGATCGCGGCGCCACAACAATGGCGGCCCTGTCCCACGCACCCTCGCGTTTGCGACGGAAGCGCAAACGGCAGGACGAGAGCAACGAGAACGCCATGACGTCCTCGAACATCGGTTTGTCGCGATGCCAACCGATGCCGGCCCCGGGAGCATATTCGGTGACAAGGGCCTGCTGAAGCGAGGATGCCGGAAGCCCGGCGAAGGCCGCGGCCTTCTCGCGCATCGCCGACAGGAAATCCGGAATGGCCGCGCTCTCGCGCAGTGCACGGCTCGAATAGTCATACTGCCAGCCGAAAGAGACGATGCGGCGGTTGCCGCGATAGCCGTGAAATTCGAACGGCCTGAACGGCAGGGTCTCGAAGCGACGGACGGCGGCGGCCTCGTCTGCTTTAGACAGCACATTTTCCCTGTAGGCGAAGCCCTTGGGCACTTCGTCGAACAGATCGCTCTGTTGAGATGTTCGTCTCGGGGACATCGCGGACAGAATGGCCTTTGCGGGTCAGGCTTTCCCGGAATGCCCGACCTCCCGGTGCATGGAACGCCGATGTTCCAGCAAACGTTGCATTCCTGTCTTGGCGTTGCAGGTACAGTCACCCGGAGGATCGGTTATGACGGACATTTTTGTCGATATATTCGGTGTTCAACACCATCTCTCCACGGCGCAGGAAGCTGCGAGGGCAGCGCTCATATTCTCCTACGGCAACCTTCTGCTCAGGCTCAGTGGCCCGCGCATGTTCGGGCACTGGTCCGCGCTGGATATCGT
>JBQCFD010000111.1:0-7037 GCA_051959625.1 Rhizomicrobium sp. | reverse complement strand
GGAAGGCGTGGGCGTGGCAGAAGCCGCGACGCAAAAGGCGCTGCAATACGCGCGCGAGCGGCGGCAGGGCCGTTCGCCCGGGTCGAAGGATCAGACGGCGTTGATTGTCGATTTGCCGGATGTGCGGCGCATGCTGGCGCTGATGACGGCGAAGACGCAGGCCGCGCGCGCGATCTGCTACGCCACGGCGATCGCCTCCGACATGGCGCATCATGCGGGCAACTTCCACGCCCGCGAAGCCGCCAAGCTGCGCGAGGATATCCTGGTGCCCATCGCCAAGGCGTGGAGCACCGATGTCGCGGTGGAAGTGGCTTCGCTCGGCATACAGGTGCATGGCGGCGCGGGCTTCATCGAGGAAACCGGCGCCGCGCAGTTCTATCGCGATGCGCGCATCACGCCGATCTATGAAGGCACCAACGGAATCCAGGCGATGGATCTGGCGGGCCGCAAGCTGGGGCTGGAGAACGGCAAGGCCGCGCGCGATCTTCTGATCGAGATGCGCTCCAGCGCGATTGCCGACAGAAAGCTCGCCACGCATCTGCACGACGCCATCGCCGCCTGCGAGCGCGCGACGGACTGGATGCTCGCCAACAAGGGCACGCCCGATGCGCTTGCGGCGGCTGTGACCTATCTCAAGCTGATGGGCGATACCATCGGCGGCTGGATGCTGGCGAAAGGCGCGGATGACGAGCCCCGCGCTCAGCTGGCGCGGTTCTATGCGGCGCAGGTGCTGACAGGGGCGGACGGGCTGGCCGATACGGTGGAAGCGGGCGCGGCCGGCCTCGAACACGCGCAATTCCTTAGCGGTTGATTGCCGGATTTTCGCCGCGCGCGCGTGGGCGAGCGCCGCGCAGAGTTTCAGTTCGCGGATGACGGCGCGCGCCTCGCGGCGCAGCGCGATCATCTGCGCGGTGCGCGTGCCGGATTTCACCGCGTTGCGGTTGCCGCGCGGGGCGCCGCCGCGATTCATTCCGGCCATTCGCTCCGGTTGTTTGTCGATTCCTCCTCCTCGTCGCTGTAGGCGCGCCAGTCATCCGCGTCATAGGCGGGCGCTGCGCGCGTGGACGAGGCGCGGCGGGCGGCGCGGTTCGGTGCGGGCGGCCGCAGCGACAGCCTGATCTTCGTGGCGGCAAGCTCGCGATGCGTCTGCGCTTCCTCCAGCCGCGCGATGGCGGAGGCGGCCAGCGCGGACGCCGCCGCCAGCTTCGCCGCCGTGGCCACCGCCATCATTCGGGCGTCGAAGGACGCGGCCTCGCTCACCGAGACGCGGGCGCAAGTGGCCAGCATCGAATCGCAGGCCGCCAGCGCCCCGCGCATCCGGGCAGAGTCGGAAATCTCTTGCGGAACAAAGGGTTGGGAAGGTGCCGGGCCATCTCCGGCTGAGGCGGGATTCTCAGGCATGATTAGAACATAAAAAGAACAAAAGGGAATGTAAAGACCAAAATAGGAAAATATAAGATTTTGATCTTGCAGAACATTCATCGCCTGCGGCGGTCCCGCCAGCCCGACAGCCTCGCGCCGCAATGTCTCTTTGCTTTATCTAGGAGGTGGGTACGGGGGCATCGCACGTCACATGGCAGAGGAAGAGGAAGGCGTCCCGTCTTCCGGCGGCGCCGATCCGGCGGCGGTGGGTATCGGCTTGTCGCGCGCCAGCCGCGAGCGCGCCGACGAATATCTGCGCAAGCAATCCCGCCTCGCCGATCTGCAGATCGAGAACTTGCAGAAGCTCGACGCATTCGAAACCTCCCATCTGCGTTGGCGCCGCTTCAACGACCAGATGAAAGGCGCGCTGCAGATCATCACGGTGGCGCTGGGCCTTTTGGTGGTTGGCGGCATCGCATGGGCCATCTGGAACGCAAGCCAGGCGGATGGGCTCGTGGTGGATTCGTTTTCCGTGCCGCCGTCATTCGCGACGAACGGCGTCAGCGGCAATGTGGTGGCGGATGACATGACCGCGAAGATCGCGGCCATCCGCGACTTCGCGGATGGAAACTCATTGGCCCGGTCCGGCGACGTGAGCGAGGATCATTCGCGCGACGTGAAGGTGGAGATTCCGGCAACCGGCGTTTCGCTCACCGATGCCTGGAATTATCTCAAGCTCTGGTTCGGGCATGAGCGGCATCTCACAGGCAATGTGCGCACCGGCGGCGGAAACTTCGCGCTCACGGTTTCGCTCGGCGGTGCCGACAGTTTCACCTTCGCGGGAAAGGATCTCGACGCGTTGGAGCAGAAGGCGGCCGAAAAGGTTTTCGCCACCGTCGATCCCACCAACATCGTGCTTTATCTGAGCGGCAAAGGCCGCCGCGCGGAGATGCTTGCCGCTGCGCGCCGGAACATCGAGACATCGCAGGGCAATGCCAATCTCGCCGAGTCCTATGCGCTCTACGCAAACATGCTGCGTTACGCCACCGGCGATGTGAACCGTTCGCTGGAATTGACCGCGCTGGCGATCCGGCTCGATCCGAAAGCCATGCCGCAGCATATGGAAACGCTCGCCTCTTCGCGCATTCTGGGCCACGACGAAGCGGTGCTGGAACAGACGCGCGAGATGGCCACTCTCAAGCGCGAGGACAATGTCGGCTCGTGGCGAAACCCTTCCAGCATCGGGTTTCCCTATGCGAAGCAGCTTGGCGCAATGTGGCACGACCGTGAAACCGGCGACTTCTCCGATCTGTCCCGCATGCCGATCACCTACGATTATTCCACCAGCGAGGCGCTGTTGATACATGCCGAGGCGGTGGCTTTGTCTCACGATCCGCGCGCTGCGCAGGCACAAATCGCTTCGGCCATCGCACTCGGGCATGCGCTGCCGGATGCGGCCGATCAACTCGACCCCAACGAAGCGGCATCGGCACGCACACTTGCGGACGCCGCGCGACAGGATTGGCGCGCCGCCGCGTCCGATGCGCAGAATTTGTTCAATACCTGGAGCAACATTGCGGGATACAGCCCGAAGCTGGGCGCTCTTTCGGCGGCGACCCAGGCGGCGCCGCTGTTGGCGCAGGCACAGGCGCGGGAGGGCGATTTCGCCAAGGCGTGGGCCACGATCAACGCCACGCCGCGCGATTGCTACAACTGCATCCGCACACGCGGGCAGGTCGCGGCGCTGCAGAGGAATTGGCGCGGCGCGGCAAGCTGGTTCGCCGATGCGGTGAAACAGGCGCCGTCCATCCCGTTCGCCTATGCCGGTTGGGGGCAGATGCTGATGGCCAAGGGCGATCTCGACGGGGCCATCGCGAAGTTCGCTATTGCAAACCAGAAGGGCCCGCACTTCGCCGATCCGCTGGAAATGTGGGGCGAGGCGCTGATCCGCAAAAATCGTTCGGACCTCGCGCTGGCGAAGTTCGAGGAAGCGGACAAATACGCGCCCAACTGGGGCAGGCTGCATCTGAAATGGGGCGAGGCGCTGTTGTGGTCGGGCGACCGCGATGGCGCGCGCGAGCAATTCGCAACAGCGCATGCACTTTATCTTGATGGCGGCGAAGCGCGCGAATATGAGAGAGTCACCAGGACGCTCTGAGCCGGAGAAGAATGCCATGAAACTCACAGGCGGATGTTATTGCGGGCAGTTGCGCTATGAAGCCGAAGGCGAGCCGATGCTGAAGGCGCAGTGTCATTGCCGCGAGTGCCAGTACATCACCGGCGGTGCGCCCAACATGTTCATGCTGATGCCCGTCGCGGGGTTCCGCTACACCAGGGGCGAGCCCAAGAAATTCTCGCGCAGCGATCTGGAGAAGCCGGTGACGCGCGAGTTCTGCGCCAATTGCGGCACGCATATCGTGACCCACCCCAACGGCGTGCCCGGCATGCTGGTGCTGAAGGTGGGAACGCTGGACGATCCGAAGCAATTCGATGCGCCGCGCATGGCGATCTACACCATCGACAAGCAGAGCTTCCACATGATCCACGAAGGCATCCCGTCCTTCGAGCGCGTGCCGGGCTAGGTTCTACTCTCACTTCGTCATTGCCGCCCTCGTGGCGGCCATGACGATCGGTATATAAGTCCAACCCGCCGGGACATTTTCGCGTGACCGCATTGCGCGTTCTGCTCATCTTTCTGCGGCTGGGGCTCACCTCGTTCGGCGGGCCCATCGCGCATATCGGCTATTTCCGCGAAGCGTTCGTCACGCGGCGCAACTGGCTCAGCGAGAGCGAATTCGCCGATCTCGTCGCGCTGTGCCAGTTCCTCCCCGGTCCCGCCAGCAGCCAGGTGGGATTTGCGCTCGGCGTGTCGCGCGCCGGACTGTTGGGCGGGCTTGCGGCGTGGACCGGCTTCACCTTGCCCTCGGCCCTGCTTCTGTTTGCGTTCGCGCAGGCCGCGTCCTCGCTCAAAGGCGCGGTGGCGCAAGCGGCGATCCACGGCTTGAAGATTGTCGCCGTCGCCGTCGTCGCGCAGGCGGTGTGGGGCATGGCGCGCACGCTGACGCCGGATGCGCGGCGCGCTGGCATTGCCGTCGTCGCGGCGCTGATCGTGTTGTTCGCAGCAGGATCGCTGGCGCAGATCGCGGCCATCCTCATCGGCGCCGGCGCGGGATATGTCTTCTGCCGGCAGGCGCTTGCGGCGCCGGCCGGCCATCTGTCTTTTCCCGTGCGGCGGGGCTTCGGCGTGGCGATGCTCGCGACTTACGGCGTGCTGCTCGTCGCGCTGCCGCTGTTCGCGTCGCAAAATCATGGCGTGGCGGTGTTCGATGCGTTCTATCGTTCCGGCGCGCTGGTGTTCGGCGGCGGCCATGTGGTGCTGCCGCTGTTGCGCGATGCGGTGGTGAGCAAGGGCTGGGTTTCGCCGGACGTGTTTCTTGCCGGCTATGGCGCGGCGCAGGCCGTTCCCGGCCCGCTCTTCACCTTTTCCGCGTTTCTCGGTTCCGTGCTCGCCATGCCGCCCAACAATCTCGCCGGGGCGGCGCTGGCGCTGATCGCGATCTTCCTGCCGGGGATGCTCATCCTTCTCGGTGCGTTGCCGTTCTGGGATGACTTTCGCAAGCGCATGGATGCGCAAGCCGTGATGCGCGGCGTCAATGCCGCTGTGGTCGGCATCCTCGCCGCCGCGCTCTACAATCCGCTATGGATCACCGCCATCGCAAACTGGCGCGATGTGGTGCTGGCGCTTGCGGGGTTCTCCGCGCTCACCTTCGTCAAAGCGCCGCCATGGAGCATCGTGGCGGGAACGGTACTGGCCGCAATCGCTTTGCGGTTCGCCTGAGCGCGCTACATGCCTTTTTCGATCGGCTTTTCGACGGCGCCGCCGCTTTCGGCCCAGTCCTTGAACCCGCCGAGATTGTAGACCATGGCGTAGCCCAGCTCCTTCAGCGCCTTGCCGCCGAGCGCCGCGCGCCCGCCGGAGGCGCAATAGAGGATCACGGTCTTGTCCTTCGCGAAATTCTTGTCGTGATAGGGCGAGTCCGGGTCGGCGCGGAATTCCAGCATGCCACGCGAGACATGGATGCTGCCCGCGACCTTGCCGGTGTTCTCCACTTCCGGCGCGTCGCGCACGTCGACGACGAGCGTGTTGCCCTTCGCCATCATGCTGCGCGCCTCCGCGGGCGTGATCTTGGGCACCGCGGCGTTGGCTGATTCCATCATCTGCTTGAGAGACGTGACCATCGATACCTCCCTTCAGGCCGCTTCGAATGCAATCGGCAGTTTCTTGGGGCCGTTGACGAAGACGCTCTGCGAGTTCTTGGGCTCGCCGTTCAGCTTCACCGATTTCAGGTGCGGCAGAAGCTCCTCATAGAGGATGCGCATTTCCATCTTGGCCAGGTGCTGGCCGATGCAGACATGCGCGCCATAGCCGAAGGCGATGTGCTTGTTGGGGCTGCGGGTGGCGTCGAACCTGAACGGGTCCGCGAACACGTCTTCGTCTCGATTGCCGGAGGCGTAGCACAGCATCAGCCAGTCGCCCTTGGCGATCTTGCGGCCGTGCAGCGTGGTGTCTTCGGTGGCGGAGCGCATGAAATGCTTCACCGGCGTGGTCCAGCGGATCGCTTCGTCGATCAACCCGGGAATGAGCGCGGGGTTGGCGCGCACCTTCTCGAATTGCGCGGGATCGTTGCACAAGGCCCACATCGCGCCCGCGGTAGAGGACGAGGTGGTGTCGTGTCCCGCCGTGGCGACGATCACGTAATAGGAGAGCGCCTCGAACTCGCTGATCGGTTCGCCGTTGATCTTGCTGTTGGCGATGACGCTGGCCAGATCGTCCTTCGGGCTGGCTCTGCGGTCGGCGGTTATCTTCGCGAAATACTGGTAGAAATCCATCAGCACGCCCTGGATGGCGGTGAGCGCCTTCTGCGGATCCTGTTCTTCGGGCTTGCGGCCGAGATCGGGATCGGACGCGCCGAACAATTCCTGCGTCAGCATCAGCATGCGCGGTTCGTCCGCCTCGGGCACGCCCAGGATTTCCATGATGACGTGCAACGGATAATGCAGCGCCACTTCGTTGACGAAATCGCATTGGCCGCCTTTCGCCAGCATCTTCTCGACCGAGGCCCTGGCGATGCGGCGGATGCGCTCTTCCAGCGTCTTGATGTTCTGCGGTAGGAACCAGCTTTGCGTCAGTATGCGGTATTTCGGGTGATCCGGCGCGTCCATCTGCACCAGCGAGCGCACGAGGTGCGGGCTGCCGCCGGTCATCTCGCGCACCTTCTGATCGGCTTCCTTCGAGGTGAGCGTCGTCGGCCGGTCGCCATTGTGGAAGAGGGCGTTCTGGCGGCTGACCTCCAGAATGTCGGCATGTTTTGTCACCACCCAGAAGGGATCATAGCCTTCCACCTCCGCGCGCCCGAGCGGATTGTTCGCGCGCAGCCATGTGTAGGAATCGTGGATGGTGTGATCCGCATAGGCGGCAGGCGTCACCAGCGTGACGGCGATGTCGGTGGGAATGGTTTCGGTCGTCACGATGAAGCTCCACTTTCCAATTCAAAACAGCTTGTCATCCCCGGCCGAGCGAAGCGAGGGGAAGGGGACCCAGGCGTCGCAGCGGCACGGCCATTTCAAGTTCTTTTCGATCTCACTTTTCGAGACCTGCTTTTTGCTTTCCGCCT
>JBQCFD010000110.1:0-6934 GCA_051959625.1 Rhizomicrobium sp. | reverse complement strand
TGGTTGGCAACAATGTCAGCCACGCCAACAACAAGACCAAAAAGATCTACCGGCCCAACCTCCAGACCATTTCCTTCGCCAGCGAGGCGCTGGGCAACTCCTATCGCCTCCGCGTGAGCATGAACGCGCTGCGCACCGTGGATCGCAAGGGGGGCATCGACGCCTTCCTGCTGAACGCGAAGGACACTTCGCTTTCTGTGCGAGCTTTGCGCCTTAAGCGCTTGATTGCGAAGAAGTCTGCCGCCAAGGCCGCGGCCTAGGTTCCAGCCTTAACGATCCTAACCATCGTTTTGTCGCCCAGCCTTCACCAAACGGGCATGGCGCCTGCACGGGTTCCCCTGTATTGTCTCAAAATGTGTCAGGTCCGCTAGAGACCGGCACAGGGGTATGGGGTGTCGTGTCAGTATTCGAATCGGGCGTAGAGGCCGGGCATCGCACCGGTATGGGCAGATTTGCGGCCGCCGTTGATGTCGGCCGCGATTTCGGCGGGCGCCATGCGCGCGCTCAGGAGGAGCCGACCATCCTCAGACGGGTGGGGCGTCTACTGGGCGCGTTCGCGCGGCTCCTGGTTCCCATCATTTTGCTGGCGACATTAGCGGGGGCGTCCGTTGCATATGCGGGCACGCCGTCTCCGATCCCCCTCAGAGCTTGGATGAACCTTGGTCTGCTATTGCTGCCGCTCACATTCCTGGCAGTTCACCTGACCAGCCGCCGTTACGGCGCTGGATATGCGTTTGCCCAGATCGTCCTGACCTATTCTGCGGTGATCGCGCTCGGCATGTTCGGACAGGATACCGTCACCGCGCTGCTTGGACCACAGCATGAGCCGTTGCGCGAGATCGTTGGTTTCGGCGCAGCGCTTTTCATGGCCCACACCGTCTCGATCATCGTGTTCGATGGCTTGCGCGGTCCGCGCTGGTGGCAGGCGCCGCTGTTCGCGTCGCTGATCGGCGGCATTGTGCTGTGCTTGATCGCGTTCCCTGCCACATATCTGGGGACGAGCGTCGACTGGACGGCCCGCATGCTCGACTACATGGCGGTGACGAGCGCCGCCGCCGTACTGCTCGTCATCCCCTACTGGACGCTGCGCGCGCTTGTGCCGCCGCGCTCGGGCTTCGGGGGCTACTAGGCCGCGTGATGGATTCTCCGCTGGGGGGCTACCTTGTGGTGGCTGCCCCGGTGAGCCAGGTGCACGTTCTCTTCCGCGAAGAGCGAGGTGAGTTGGTCGGTCATCGCGCCGCCTAGCTGCTCGGCATCCACGATGGTCACGGCTTTGCGATAGTAGCGCGTGACATCATGCCCGATGCCGATGGCTGTGAGTTCCACGGCAGACCGCTCCTCGATTTCCTCGATCACGTGGCGCAGGTGTTTTTCCAGATAGTTGCCGGTGTTCACCGACAGCGTCGAATCGTCCACCGGCGCGCCGTCCGAGATGACCATCAGGATCTTGCGCTGTTCGGACCGGTTCACGATACGGTTGTGCGCCCACATCAACGCCTCGCCGTCGATATTCTCCTTCAGCAGGCCTTCGCGCATCATCAGGCCGAGATTGCGGCGCGCGCGCCGCCACGGTTCATCCGCGGCTTTGTAAACGATGTGGCGCAGATCGTTCAGGCGGCCAGGGTGGGGCGGCTTGCCGTCCGCGATCCATTTCTCGCGCGATTGGCCGCCTTTCCAGGCGCGGGTGGTGAAGCCGAGGATTTCGGTCTTCACCGCGCAACGCTCCAATGTGCGGGCGAGGATATCCGCGCACATGGCGGCCACCATGATCGGGCGGCCGCGCATGGAGCCTGAATTGTCGAGCAGGAGCGTCACGATCGTGTCGCGGAAGACCATGTCCTTCTCGCGTTTGAACGAGAGCGGATACATGGGGTCGATGATGATGCGCGGCAGCCGCGAGGTGTCCAGCAGGCCTTCTTCGAGATCGTACTCCCAGGTGCGGTTCTGCTGCGCCATCAAAAGGCGCTGGAGCTTGTTTGCCAGCCGCGAAACGACGCCCTGCATGGAGGCGAGTTGCTGGTCGAGGAAATTGCGCAGGCGCGTCAGTTCCTCGGCGTCGCAAAGCTCGGTCGCATGCACGATCTCGTCGAATTGCGTTGTGTGGACCTTGTAGCCCCATTCATCCGCATGGCTGAAAGGCTGCTCGGGCCGCCAGGGCTTCATTCCCTCGTCGGACTCCCGCTCGCTGGCTTCGGCCATCTGTTCCGCCGTCATCTCGGCAGATACCTCTTCGCCTTCTTCGCCCTCGGATTCGCCCATTTCCGCTTCCGAGGATTCCTGCGCACTCTGCTGATCGCTTTCGCCGCCTTCCTCGGATTGGGGTGACGGCTCGGCATTTTCGCTTTCACCTTCAGCCTCGGAATCTTCGGCCAAGTCTTCGCCCAGTTCGAGATCGCGCAGGATCGTGCGGGTAAGGCGGGCGAACGCTTTCTGGTCGCGCATCGACTGTTCGAGCTTCGCCAGGTCGTTCCCGGCACGCTCTTCAATCCATGGCCGCCACAACTCGACCGCCTTCTTCGCGTTGTCCGGCGTGGGCAAACCCGTCAGCTTCTCGCGCACGATGAGGCCCAGCGCATCGGCGAGGGGGACGTCGGAGCGCTCGCGCACTTTGGCGATGCCGCGCGCGGTGAGCTTGGAGTCGAGATTGGCCGTCAGATTGTTGGCGACGCCGGCCATGGCATTTGCGCCAATGGCTTCCACGCGCGCCTGTTCGGCGGCTTCGAAAATGGCCGCGGCATCGGCGGATGGCGGGCGAAATTGATCGTGAATCTTGTCTTCGTGATAGGCGCGGCGCAGCGCATAGGCGTCCCCCTGTCCGCGAACGATGGCGATCTCGCCGGGGGAGAGGTTGCGCGACGGCAAGGGCAGCCGCGCTTTCAGGCCTTTCAGCGAAGGTGGCTCGGCGGAGAAATTGACTTCCATCTCCGGCTCGCCCGCGAGCGCACGGACGGCGGTGCCGACAGCGCGCTTGAAGGGCTCAGACGGATTCTCCGGCTTCACGCCACCAGAACCTTCGCCGCGCTCTCCGGCAGGTCCTCACCGAAGGCGCGCTGGTAGAACTCGGCAACGCTGGCGCGCTCGAGTTCGTCGCACTTGTTGAGGAAGGTCACGCGGAACGCGAAGCCGATGTCGCCGAAGATCTCGGCATTCTCGGCCCAGGTGATGACCGTGCGCGGACTCATCACCGTGGAGAGATCGCCATTGATGAAGGCGTTGCGCGTCATGTCGGCGACGCGGACCATGGCGGAGATCTTCTTCTTGCCTTCCGCCGTGTTGTAGCCCGGCGCTTTGGCCAGAACGATGTCCACTTCGTTGTCGTGAGGCAGATAGTTTAGGGTGGTGACGATCGACCAGCGGTCCATCTGTCCCTGGTTGATCTGCTGCGTGCCATGATAGAGGCCGGTCGTGTCGCCGAGTCCGATGGTGTTCGTGGTCGAGAACAGGCGGAACGCCGGATGGGGACGGATCACCTTGTTCTGGTCGAGCAGCGTCAGCTTGCCCTGAACTTCGAGCACGCGCTGGATGACGAACATCACGTCCGGCCGGCCGGCGTCGTATTCGTCGAACGTGAGCGCAATGGGATGCTGCAAGCACCAGGGCAGCAGTCCCTCGCGAAACTCCGTAACCTGCTTGCCGTCCCTCACGACGATGGCGTCCTTGCCGATCAGGTCGATGCGGCTGATGTGACTGTCGAGGTTGATGCGCACGACCGGCCAGTTGAGCCGGGAGGCGACTTGTTCGATATGCGTCGATTTCCCGGTGCCATGATAGCCCTGGATCATCACGCGGCGGTTGAATGCGAACCCGGCGAGGATCGCCAGCGTCGTCTCGCGATCGAAGCGATACGCCGGATCGTTTTCGGGCACCCATTCGGTGCGGCGGGAGAAGGCGGGCACCTTCATTTTCACATCGAAGCCGAACAGCTTCTTCGTGTCGGCTGTCGTGTCCGGCATGAACGCCGGATCGAGTCCCTGTGGCTGCGTATCCATGTTGCTCAGTGATCCAGCTATGCCTCGGGCGGAAAGCCGCCGCTTGAGGGTGGGGCGCTGGCGCCCTTTAGGTCAGCCCCGACGCGCGCAGCACGCCATAAGCCTTGATAACCTGTTTCAGACGCTCCTCGGCGCCCCGATCGCCGCCGTTCGCGTCGGGATGAAACCGCTTTACGAGTTCCTTATACCGCGCCTTTATCTCCTGCAAGGTGGCGGATTGCTCCAGATTGAGCGTCTCCAGCGCAACAATCTGCAACCGCGTGAGTTTGCGTTCCGGCGGGCGAGGCGCAGGCCGTTCCGCTACGTCAGAAAACAGCCCGAACGGGTCCAGCCGGTCGATGCCGTTATGCCCGTCGCGCATACGCGCCGCGCGCTTGCCCAGCGGCCATGTCGGGCGATGGCCGGTGACGGATTCGATCCTGAACCGTTCGATCTCGCTCTCGCTCATGCCGGCGAAATAGTCCCAATGTTCATTGTGCTCCCGTGCGTGTTCGAGGCACAGCCACAGATGCTCGTTGAGCCGGTCCTTCGATTGGGGGACCTTGTGCGCACCTTCGGCGGAACAACCGGCGCGATCGCATTTCCGCGCCGATGCAGCCCTCACGGGGGCATCGGGCTTGATGCGGATGTCGCGCTTGAAACGCGGCCGGGCGCCGTGGCTTTCCATTCTCCAATTATGGGATGTGAATGTGAAAAAACAAGAAAACGTATCGCTTGACAGCGTTCGGGCCGCATGGCGGAACTGATGCATGAGCGTCGCCGATGTCATGCGCGAAAAATTAACGGCCGCCTTCGCCCCGAAAGAACTTGAGATTGTGGATGACAGCGCCCGGCATGCCGGCCATTCCGGCAGCAAGCCGGGCGGCGAAACCCATTTCAGCCTTCGTATTGTCTCCGATGCGTTCGAAAACGTTTCGCGCGTCGAGCGTCAGCGCCGGATCTACGCCACTCTCTCGGAGGAGCTCAAAACCCGCGTTCATGCGCTGTCGGTTTCTGCTCTCACACCCGCCGAGGCGTGGCACGAGCACTGATGCCCTCAACCGGCAGCGGCATCCTGATCGTCTTTCGGGGGCGTGACGCGGATCGCGGTGATCTGGTTGCGTTGGCGGCGCAGGATTTCGAACGTGTAGCCGTAGAACGCGAAGCGCTGCTTGGCTTCGGGAATGGTCCGGGCCTCGTGGATCACGAGGCCGGCCACGGTGGTGGCCTCCTCGTCGGGAAGATTCCAGTCTAGTTCCCGGTTGAGATCGCGGATGGTCGTTGTTCCTTCAACGATATAGGAACCGTCCTTCTGCTTGCGGATCTTGCCGCGGTTTTCCGCTTCGCCCTCGTCGGGAATGTCGCCGAGGATCTCGTCGAGAATGTCCTCGCGCGTGATGATGCCCTGCAGGGCGCCGTATTCGTCGACGACCAGCGCGAAATGCGAGCGGCGCACGCGAAACGCCTGTAGTTGCTCTTCCAGCGTCATGGTTTCGGGCACAAACCACGGCTCGTGCATCTGCGACAGGATGTCGAAGCCCTCGAGCGAGCCGCCGCGCCGCGCATATTCGCGCGCGACGTCCGCTGTCCGCAGCACGCCTATGATGTTGTCCGGCGATCCCCGCCAGACGGGAACCCGTGTGTGCTCTGCCGCGATCAGTTCCTCGAATATCTCGTTGCGCGGAAGGTCCGCATTGATGGACGCAACCGCCTTGCGGTGAAGCATCACATCCGCGATCTGGAGTTCGCGCAGATCCAACACGCCGGTCAGCATGTTGCGGTGCTCGCGCTCGACATCACCTTCTTCGTGATGGAGATTGACGGTTCCGCGGATTTCCTCGTGCGGATCGACGAGTTCGTCGGCGTCTTCCTGCCGGATGCCGGCCATTCGCAGCAATCGCCACACCAGCCATTGCACGGCGCCGACGATGGGCGCCAGCACACCGACGACCACGCGCATCGGCTGAGCAACGGTTAGGGCGAAGCGGTCCGTGCGGGCGATCGCCAGAGTCTTGGGCAGCACTTCGGCGAACATCAGAATGAGGATCGTCATCACCGCCGTGGCGATAGCGACGGCCCGTTCGCCGAACTGACCCTCCAGGAACCATGTCGCGAATGAAGACGCCAGGATGTTGAGAAAGGTATTGCCGAGAAGGATCGCGCCGATGACCCGCTCGCGGTCGCTGACCAGCAGGTTCACGTCGCGCGCGGAGCGGGAACCGTCCTTTTCCAGTTGATGCATTCGGGCGCGCGACACCGCGGTGAGCGCGGTTTCCGAGCCCGAGAAGAATCCGGACACGATCAGCAGCAGAAGGATTATTCCGATGGCGGCTGTTAGGGCGGTACCCATGAGATTCCCCGATTGGGTCTAGCTGGAAAGAACGGCGCGTACCTGATCCATCGGCACGTCGCGCGCGGTGAAGGCGTGGCCGAGTCCTTTCACGAGAACGAAGGTAAGTTTTCCGTCCTTCACCTTCTTGTCGTGCGCCATGGCGGCGAGAAGCGCTTCGGAGGTCGGGCGCGGCCCCGGTATGTCGGCGATCGAGGCTGGCAATCCTACGGCCTTCAGATGTGCGGCGAAGCGCGTCTTGTCATCGGCCGGCGAGAGCCCGAGCCGCGTGGAAAGATCGAGCGCCAGCACCGTACCGACCGCCACGCCTTCGCCATGCAGCAGGCGATCCGAAAAGCCCGTCGCCGCTTCCAGTGCGTGGCCGAAGGTGTGACCGAGATTGAGCAGCGCGCGGTCGCCTGTCTCGCGCTCGTCGCGTGCCACGATGTCCGCCTTCATCCGGCAGGAATGAGCGACGATGCGGGTGAGCGCTTCGGCATCGCCGGCGAGAGCATTCGCGCCGTTGATTTCGAGCCAATCGAAGAACTTCGCGTCGCCGAGCGCGCCATATTTCGCGACTTCGGCATAACCTGCGAGCAGCTCGCGCCTCGGCAGCGTTTTCAGTGTCGCGATGTCC
>JBQCFD010000109.1:0-14393 GCA_051959625.1 Rhizomicrobium sp. | reverse complement strand
GTGATCGGCGACGGCGCGATGAGCGCGGGCATGGCCTACGAGGCCATGAACAATGCCGGCGCGCGTCAGGAACGCCTTATCGTCATCCTGAACGACAACGACATGTCGATCGCGCCGCCGGTGGGCGCCATGAGCGCCTATCTGGCACGCGTCGTGTCGAGCAAGTCCTACCGCGGGTTCCGCCGCTTCTGGAAAGCGCTCATCGGCCGCTTCTCCGGCAATGCGGAGAAATTCGCCAAACGCTGGGAAGAATACACGCGCGGCATGTTCACCGGCGGCACGCTGTTCGAGGAGTTGGGTTTTTATTATGTCGGCCCCATCGACGGGCACAATCTCGATCACCTGATCCCGGTGCTCGAGAACGCGCGCAACGACGCCAACAGCGGGCCGATCCTTGTCCATGTGGTGACACAGAAGGGCAAGGGCTATGCGCCCGCTGAAGCCAGCGCCGACAAATATCATGGCGTGGTGAAGTTCAACGTGCTCACCGGCGAGCAGAACAAATCTTCCGCCAAGGCGCCGAGCTACACGAAGGTGTTTGCGGAGGCGCTGATCGCCGAAGCGGAGAAGGACAAGCGCATCGTCGCCGTCACCGCCGCGATGCCGAGCGGCACGGGCCTGGATCTCTTTGCGAAGAAATTTCCCGACCGCTGCTTCGACGTCGGCATCGCCGAACAGCATGGCGTGACCTTTGCCGCCGGCCTTGCCGCGGAAGGCATGAAGCCGTTCTGCGCGATCTATTCGACCTTCCTGCAGCGCGCTTACGACCAGGTGGTGCACGATGTGGCGATCCAGTCGCTGCCGGTGCGCTTCGCCATGGACCGCGCCGGGTTGGTCGGCGCCGATGGCCCGACGCATGCGGACTCGTTCGACATCACCTATCTCGCCACGCTGCCGAATTTCGTCGTGATGGCGGCGGCCGACGAGGTCGAGCTGATGAACATGGTGGCGACGTCCGCGGCTATCGACGACCGTCCGTCTGCATTCCGCTATCCGCGCGGCGAGGGCTGGGGACTGGAGCGTCCGAAAGCGGGCAGCATTCTGGAGATCGGCAAGGGCCGTGTGCTGCGCGAAGGCACGTCCATCGCGATCCTCAGCCTCGGCACGCGGTTGCAGGACTGCCTGATCGCCGCCGACAAATTGTCGGGCTACGGATTGTCGGCCACCGTTGCCGATGCGCGCTTCGCCAAGCCGCTCGATGGAGATCTCATCCGCCGCCTGGCGCGCGAGCATGAAGTCCTCATCACCATCGAGGAAGGCGCCGTCGGCGGCTTCGCCGCGCATGTGATGCAGTTCCTGGCGCTCGAAGGCGCGCTCGACAAGGGACTGAAGATCAGGCCGATGACGCTGCCGGATCGTTTTCTCGATCAGGACACGCCCGAGAAGATGTATGCCGCCGCGCATCTTGACGCCCGTTCCGTCGTGGCCACCGCGCTGGGTGCGCTCGGCCGCGAGAAAGAGGCGCTCGCCGCACGCGAGAGCGCCTGAGCAGGCATGAATCCGTCCTCCCGCGCCGATGTTTTTCTCGTTGAGCACGGCTATGCGAAAAGCCGCGCCGAGGCGCAGGAAGCCATCGAGGCGGGACATGTGTTCGCGGGCGGAAGGCGCGTACTCAAGCCGTCGCAGCGGCTGAACGAAAGCGCTCACATCAAATACCAGCGCGCGCATCCCTATGTTTCGCGCGGCGCGCTGAAGCTCGGCGCCGCGATCAACCGGTTCGAGCTCAGTCCCCACGGTCGCATCTGCCTCGACATCGGCGCATCGACCGGCGGCTTCACCGAGGTGCTCCTGCTGCGCGGCGCAGCGAAGGTCTATGCCGTCGATGTCGGGCACGGCCAGCTTGTGCCGAAGATCGCAAACGACCCGCGCGTGGTTTCGCTCGAAGGCATGAACGCGCGCGATCTCGACGCGAAACACATTCCACAGGCGCCAGAGGCAATCGTGGCGGATGTGAGCTTCATTTCGCTCAAGCTCGCACTGCCGAAGGCGCTGGCAATGGCGGAAAGCGGCGCCTGGCTTGTCGCGCTGGTGAAGCCGCAATTCGAGGTCGGTAAGGAGAACATCGGAAAGGGCGGCATCGTGAGAGACGAGGCCGTGCAGCTGGCCGCAGTGGAGGAGATTGCGCGCTGGCTGTCCCTGGATCGGAAATGGCCGGTCATCGGCACGATGGAGAGTCCCGTCAAAGGCGGCGACGGCAATCGCGAGTTCCTGATCGCGGCCGCCAAGCCATGACGATCTGCCGTCATTTCGGCACCTGCGGCGGCTGCGCGTTTCAGGACATGCCCGATGATGCCTACCGCGCGCTGAAACGCAGCTTCATCGTCGATGCACTGGCGCAGCATGGCCTCGAGAATGCCGAAGTGGAGAGCGTCGTCGAAGTCGCGCCCGCAACGCGCCGCCGCGCGGTGTTCAAGATCGCCAAACGCAATGGCGCAGTGCTCGCCGGATTTCACGCCGCGCAGAGCCACGCCGTCGTCGATATGCGCGAATGCCTCGTTCTCGCGCCGCGGCTCTTCGCGCTCGTTGCGCAGTTGCACGAATTGTTCGGGTCGCTTCTGAACGACGGTGAATACGCCGAAGCGCATGCGACCGACAGCGACAGCGGCGTCGATATCGCCGTGCGCTGGCCGCGCAAGACCACGCCTCCGATCTCGGCGGAGATCGCGCAATGGGCGCAGAAGCACCGGATCGCGCGCGTCACGCTGAACGGAAACATCGCCACGGAATTCGCGACGCCGGTCGTCACCTTCGCAAAGGCGCAGGTTGCCCTGCCGCCGGAGTCCTTCCTTCAGCCGACGCGCGAAGGCGAAGCGGCGCTGCGCGACGAGGTGCTGGCCGGGGTGAGAAACGCAAAGGTCGTCGCCGATCTCTTTTCCGGTTGCGGCACCTTCACCTTTCCGCTCGCCGGGAAGGCGCGCGTGCACGCGGTAGAACTCGACAAGCCTTCGATTGCGGCCATCGCCGCTGCGGCGCGCAACACGCAAGGCCTCAAACCGATCACCACCGAGGCGCGCGATCTTTTCAAGCAGCCGCTAGCGGGCGACGAGCTCAAGCCGTTCGACGCCGTGGTGCTCGATCCGCCGCGGGCCGGCGCGCTGGCGCAGGTCAAAGCGCTCGCTCAATCCTCCGTCCGCCGGATTGCCTATGTCTCCTGCAACGCCGAAAGCTTCGCCCGCGACGCGCGTGCGTTGATCGATGGCGGCTACAGGATCGGGGCGGTCAGGCCCGTCGACCAGTTTCTGTGGTCTTCGCATATTGAACTGGTGGCCGCCTTCGCGAGATAGTGTTCGCGGGGGTTCTCGATGCGTCTGGTTTATGGCGTTCTGGCGTTGGCGCTCGCGGCTCTGGCGGGCCCGGCGCAGGCGTCGGATTTTTCCACCTGGGCCGCGATTGTCGTCGCCGGCGATCATCATGCGCATGACGGCGGCGACAGCGAAGTTTTCGACAATGGCCGCCACGATGTCGGCGTCGCGCTGCAGCGCCTCGGGTTCAACGCCGCCAACATAGAGGAATTCTCGACGGAGCCGACGCGCTACACCTCGCCGGCGCCGCAACCATCGGATTCGGGGGCGATCGCCGCCGGGCTTTGGGATCTCTCCAACCGCGCGACCGGGGGATGCCTCGTCTATTTGACCTCTCACGGCTCTCCTGACGGAATCGTGGACGACAACGGCATGCTTTCGCCGAGCGATCTGGCGCATATCGTGAGCAATTCCTGCGGTTCGCGTCCGACCGTCGTGATCGTCTCGGCCTGCTTCTCCGGCGTCTTCATTCCCGCGCTGGCGGCGTCCAACCGCTTCGTGATGACGGCGGCGCGGCCCGACCGCACGTCGTTCGGCTGCGGGCAGGCCAACCGCTACACCTTCTTCGACGAATGCTTCCTCCATTCCATCGCGCTCACGCATGATTTCCCCGGCCTCGCGGCGGAGACGCGCCGCTGCGTCGCCACGCGGGAGGTGAAGGAGAACATGTCGCCGCCATCCGATCCGCAGGTCGCGTCGGGCGCGGGCGTCGCGGCATTCCCGACATGGTGATCCAGGTGCCATGAGCGCCGGCTGGCTGCGATCGTGGCTGCGAAGGAGCGTCGCGGACGAAGGCGCGCCGCCATCGCCGCAAGCGCCGCCGCCGATGGATGCCTGGTCGCAAACGGGGCGGGCGCTGCGCAATGTGATCGTGGCGCTGGTGATTGCGATCATTGCGGCCGGCGCGGGCTGGTACGCCTTCAGCCATCATCAATACCGCTGGGCCGTCGTCGTCGTCGCGGGCGATTGGCATGCGCATGACGGAAGCCCGAGCGAAGCTTTCGACAATTCGCGCCGGGACGTGTCCGCCGAGCTGCGCAGCGTCGGCTTCGATGAGAACTATATGATGCAGTTCTCCGTGCGGCCCGACCTCGACAAGGCCACCCATCCCCAACCGTCGACGGTGCAGGTGATCGGCGACGATCTCGATACGCTGGCGCATGAGAATGTCGACGGCTGCCTGCTCTATTTCAGCTCGCACGGATCGCCCGGCGGCATCGTGCTCGGCTCGGTGATCCTGTCTCCGCAAACCTTGTCGGAGATCATCGACCAGACATGCGGCTCCCGGCCCGCCGTCGTCATCATCTCCGCCTGTTATTCCGGCGTCTATGTTCCGGCTCTCGAAGGCGACGATCGCATGATCATGACGGCGGCGCGGCCCGACCGCACCTCCTTCGGCTGCGGGCAGGACAATCGCTATCCCTATTTCGACGATTGCGTGGTCCACACCATCCCGAAGGTCCATTCCTTCCCGGAGCTGGCAGACCGCGTGAAGGACTGCGTGTCCAACATGGAAACGGAAACCGGCGTGTCGCCGCCATCGGAACCGCAGGTTTTCATCGGCCGCAAGGTCGCGGACAGGCTTCCAACCTGGTAGGCGGCGGCGCATAATCGCGGCATGGCTTCCTCGCGCGCGCGACAACTGGCATTCGCAGGACTTCAGACCGCGCGCGTCGCGTTCTACGGCGCGCACTACCTCGCCGCGCGGCTGGTGGCGCGCGATGCCTTCAATGCGATCGACAAGCCGGAACACCCGATGCCCTCGCTGGCGGCGACGGCGCGCGCGATGGCGGAGCTCTTCGCGCAGGACTGGCGCAATGTGGAGGCGGGGCTCTATCCCGCGCCGCTCAACATCCTGAAGGAAGCGCGCCGCGCGATGGCGAGCGTCGAATATCTGCGCGACATCCCCAGCGTGGTGAAGCGGCAGCGCCGCCACGGTCATTCGGAGGCGCTGGCGAAAGGCGAGGGCAAGCCGCGCTACTACCGCCAGAACTTCCACTATCAGACCGACGGCTATCTCAGCGAAGATTCAGCGAAGATCTACGACTTCCAGGTCGAGGCGCTGTTCGCCGGCACCGCGGAAGCGATGCGCCGGCGCGCCTATGTGCCGATCGCGGAATATCTCGAAACGCGCGATCCGGCGAAAACGCGGTTGCTCGATATCGGCGCAGGGACCGGGCGCTTTCTCTCGTTCGTCAAAACGGTGCAGCCGAACCTCAAGGCTACGGCGCTGGACCTGTCCGAGCCCTATCTGGCGCGCGCGAAACGGGCGTTGCGCCATGCGAGCGGCGTGGATTTCGTGGAAGCGGCGGCGGAGGACATGCCGCTCAAGAGCGCAAGCGTGGACATCGCCGTCAGCATCTATCTTTTCCACGAGCTGCCGCCGAAAGTGCGCGCTGCCGCGGCGAAAGAGATCGCGCGGGTTCTGAAGCCGGGCGGTATCTTCATTGTTGCCGACACCATCCAGTATGGCGATCTGTCAGGGTTTGACGGCCTGATCGACGTCTTCCCCGAATTGCTGCACGAGCCCTACTACAAGACCTATGCGCAAACCGATCTCGACAAACTCTTCGCGCCGCTGAAGCACGCGAGCGACGATATCGCCTATCTGACCAAGATCAGCGTGTTCGAGAAGCCGAAGCGCAAGCGCTGCTGAGTTCCCGTTACTTCCGGTCTTTCGACTGCAAATTCAGTGCGCGCAAACGCTCGGCCGACCGCAGAAAGGTCTGGCGGAGCCTCAGCAATTCGGAACGCACGACATCGTCTTTGGAAAGATTGGCAAGGCGCACGCATTCCTCCGCGTGCGCTTCCTGAAATTCTGGCATCCGTGGGTCTCACCACTGTCTTCATCTTTACAAATGCACCACCGATGCTCGTTGCGGTATTGGGGAAAACCCGTATGCCCGTCAGCCCACCTGTCCGCGGTGCATCAGCGCGTGATCGGCCAGGACGCAGGCCATCATGGCCTCGCCGACGGGAACTGCGCGGATGCCGACGCAGGGGTCGTGGCGGCCCTTCGTGAAGATCTCCGTCTCGTTGCCTTTCACGTCGATCGTCTTGCGCGGCGAGAGGATGGAAGAGGTCGGCTTCACCGCGAAGCGCGCGACGATGGGCTGGCCGGTGGAGATGCCGCCCAGGATTCCGCCCGCCTGGTTGGAGAGGAACTTCGGCTTGCCCTTCGTACCTTTGCGCATCTCGTCCGCATTCTCTTCGCCGGAGAGCAGGGCCGCCGCCATGCCCGCGCCGATCTCCACGCCCTTCACCGCGTTGATGCTCATCATCGCGGAGGCGATGTCCTGATCGAGCTTGGCGTAGATCGGCGCGCCAAGGCCCGCGGGGATTCCCTCCGCCACCACTTCGACGACCGCGCCGATGGAAGATCCCTCCTTGCGAATCTCGTCGAGATAATCCGCCCACAGCGGCACGGTCTTCGGGTCGGGACAGAAGAAGTCGTTCTTGCCGACCTGATCCCAGCTCCAGTTCTTGCGCGCAACGGCATGGGCGCCGATCTGCACCAGCGCGCCGCGCACGCTCACCTTCCTGTAGAGCGAATCAAGCACCTTCCGCGCGACGGCGCCGGCTGCGACTCGCGCCGCGGTTTCCCGCGCGCTTTGGCGGCCGCCACCCCGATAATCACGTACGCCGTATTTTGCCCAATAGGTGAAATCGGCATGGCCGGGCCGGAACTTGTCGCGGATATCGGCGTAGTCCTTCGATCGCGCATCCATGTTTTCTATGAGCAGCGCGATCGGTGTGCCCGTGGTCACTTGCGCTTTCATGCGTTCGTCTTGGAAAACGCCCGAAAGGATTCGCACGGCGTCCGGCTCGCGACGCTGTGAAGTGTAGCGGGATTTGCCCGGCCGGCGCCGGTCCAGATCGGCCTGAATGTCTTGTTCCGTAAGAGGAATTCCCGGCGGGCAGCCGTCCACCACGCAGCCCAGCGCAGGGCCGTGGCTTTCACCGAAGGTCGTCACCCGGAAGAGATGACCGAAACTGTTGTAGGACATGAAGCGCCGTCTTCCTTAGGGCTGCCAGTTGGGCAACAATATTGTTAAATGTTGACGGACCACGACTCAGATCACCGTGCCGCAACACAAATTTGTCTCTTGTGAAACCATGCAACTCGCTTAGAATCCCGGCGCAGAGAACGGTAGCGCACATCCTCGGGGGAATTCGGGGCGGGGCATGGCCGGTCTTTGCACGTAGTGTTTTGAGAGGATAGCCCACATGAAGTTCACTGCAATTGCCCTGAGCGCCGCCATGGCGTTCGCACCCATTGCTGTGCAGGCTGCCGAAACGCAGGCTCCCGTTCAGCAGCAGCAGGCAGCATTGGCACCCGGCGCGGCAGCTGGCGTTCAGAACGCCCAGTCCTGGCACGACAACCAATGGACCTACATCCTGATCGGCGCGGCTGTTGTTGGCGGCGTGATCTGGGCGGCGTCCAGCGGCGGCGGCCACCATCATTCGACGACAACGACGACCGGCTCGCCGTAAGTCGATCGTTCAAGCAGCCTCCGTGTCGCCTGTGAATCCTTCGATTCCGGCGCACGGAGGTTTTTGCTTTTGGGGCGCCGGCAAAGGCCGCGGATATTTCGCCGCTAGCCGCCGATATAAGCCTCGGTCCCCTGCGACAAGCGCATGATGCCGGCGTGCGGAGGCCGATAGCTTTTCGCGTCCCGCGGTGTGAGCCCGAGATAATGCGAGCGGATCGCCCGCGCGGGGCCGTAATGGGTTACGATCACCGCATTGCGCGTTAGCGTCGGCAGGAAGCGGCCGACCCGCTGATGGAGCCCGGCCCAGCTTTCGCCGTTCGGACGCACATATTCCCAATCATCCTTGTCATCGAGCCCCGGCAAGCGGGGATCGAGCGTAGCGATCTCCTCGCGCGTCATCCATGTGTGATCCCCGAAGTGGATTTCCATCAGGCGGTGATCGGCGCGATAGCCTGTTGGCGGCAGGCCCGCGGCCTCGCGTACCAGTTCCATCGTGTTGCAGGTCCGGTGGATCGGGCTCGCGAAGAAATCGAATCCGGACAGATCGCCGGCGATCTCCTTCAGAAGCGCCCCGTTGCCGCGTGCCTGGCTGCGTCCGGTTGCCGTCAACGGCGAGTCGTCCCATGACGCGGCCCGCCCGGCGACATTGTGTTCGCATTCGCCGTGGCGGATCACATAGAGCGTGAGATCGCGAAAGCCGCTCATGGCGTCATGCATTCGAAGCGTTCCAATGCGCCGCCCCGCACGCGGTAGAGCACACCCTGTTTCTCGTCGAGATCCGACATCTGCCGCCAATCGAGCCCCTGGAACAGTCCGCGCAGGATGCGCGTCGCGGCGCCGTGACTGACGGCGAAGGTATCGGTCTTGAGGCTTGCGATCCAGTCTTCGAGCCGCGCCGCAACGTCCGCGTAGTTCTCGCCGCCCGGCACGCGCACGTTCCACTTGTCGTTCATGCGCCGCGCATAGCCCTGCGCGTCGCGCGCCTTGACCTCGGAGTCGGTCAGCCCGTCCCAGGTCCCGAGATCGATTTCCTTGATCCGGTCATCGGTTGTGTAGCCTTCGCGCGGAAGCCCGCAACTTTCGCGGATGATCTCCATGGTCGTGCGCGCGCGCGGAAGGGGGCTTGCAACATAGGCGAGCGCGGAAAGATCGGACGCTTCGGCTTTCAGCGTGGCGGCAATGGCCTGCGCCTGTTCGCGGCCTTTGGCCGTCAGCGGCGTGTCGCGCGTCCAGCCCTGGAAGCGCCGCTCGACATTCGCCTCGGTTTCCCCGTGGCGGCAGAAATAGAGGGTCAGACCGTCGCGAAGCCTGAGCGGCATCGCGTCATGACTGCTTCATGGCTGCCGCGATGTCCGGCGCGTCCGCGGCCTTCATGCCGATGGCATGATAGCCCGCGTCGACATGCACGTTCTCGCCGGTGATCGCCTTGCCCATGTCCGAGAGCAGGAACAGCGCCGTGTTGCCCACCTCCTCGATCGACACGGCGCGGCGCAGCGGCGAGTTGAGTTCGTTCCATTTCAGGATGTAGCGCGAATCCGAAATGCCGGCGAAGGCCAGCGTCTTGATCGGGCCAGCGGAGATGGAGTTCACGCGGATGTTCTTCTTTCCGAGATCCTCGGCCATGTAGCGGACGCTGGCTTCGAGGGCCGCCTTCGCCACGCCCATCACATTATAATGCGGCATGACTTTCTCGGCGCCGTAATAGGTGAGCGTCACCATGCTGCCGCCATTCGTCATCATCTTCTCGGCGCGCTGCGCCACCGCGGTGAACGAATAGGCGGAGATGTTCATCGTCATCTGGAAGTTGTCGGGCGTCGTGTCGATGTAGCGGCCCTGCAACTGGTTCTTGTCCGAGAATGCGATCGCGTGGACCAGGAAGTCGAGCGAGTCCCATTTCTTCTTGAGTTCCGCGAAACAGGCGTCGATGGAACCCTGCTGGGAGACATCGCAATCCACCACTGCGGCCGGATTGAGCGGCGCCACCAGCGGCTCGACGCGCTTCTTGAACGTCTCCCCCTGATAGGTGAAAGCCAGTTCCGCGCCCGCTTTATGCAGCGCATCCGCGATACCCCAGGCGATGGAGCGGTCATTGGCGACCCCCATAACGAGGCCGCGCTTGCCCTTCATGAGACCGCTTGTGGACATAAAAATCTCCAACGAATGCACATAAGAAATGCGCCCATCGGCTACGGGGATTTGTGCCGGAAATCAAGCGTTTCCATTACCGTGACAGAGCCGTCATCTTCCCTTGACGGCGCCATGCCCGCCTCCGCAGGATCGCCCCCGGAAAATTCGAAAGGAAACCGCATGGACAGGCAGGAACAAGCCAAGGGGTTCGACGGCGCAAAGCTCGCGGCCGTCGTCCCCGCCATGCAGGGCGTGATCGATGCGGGCGATCTGTCCGGCATGGTGACGCTGGTGTGGCGCGACGGCGCGGAAGTGCAGCTCAACACGCTGGGCAAGCGCGACATCGAGAACAACAAGCCGATGACGCGCGACACGCTGTTCCGCATTGCCTCCATGACCAAGCCGATCACGTCGGTCGGCGCGCTGATGCTGATGGAGGAGGGCAAACTCAAACTTTCCGACCCGATCACCAAATGGCTGCCGGAGTTCGCAGACGCGGTCGTGCTGAAGGATCCGAAGGGGCCTCTCGAAGACACGTATGCTTCGCCGCGCGACATCACCGTCGAAGATCTGATGACCCACCGCTCCGGTCTGGCTTACGGCTTCACCTCGAGCGGCCCGATCGCGAAGGCCTATGAGAAGGTTCTGGGCCAGCCGCTCGACAATCCCAGGACCGCGGACGAGTGGCTCAAGACGATCTCGAGCCTGCCGCTCTCCTATCCGCCGGGCGAGCGCATGCATTATTCGCATTCCACCGAAGTGCTGGGCTTCATGCTCGGGCGCGTCGAAGGCAAGCCGTACCGCGAGGTGATGAAGGAGCGCATCCTCGATCCGCTCGGCATGAAGGACACCGACTTCTACGTGCCGAAGGACAAGCGCGATCGCGCGGCCGTCGTCTACCAGCAGGATCAGGAGACGGGAAAGCTCAAGCCCGTGCCGTTCCCGCAATACGATGCCCCGCCGGCCTACACGGCGGGCGGCGGCGGCATGATCTCCACGCTGGACGATTATCTTTCCTTCGCGCGGATGCTGCTCAACAAGGGCGAGCTTGACGGCCGCCGCTTTCTAAAGCGCGAGACGTTCGAACTGATGGCCACCAACCATCTCACCGACGCGCAGCGCGAGATCCCGTTCCTCGGCATGCCGATGTGGTCCGGCCGCGGTTTCGGCCTTGGCCTCTCCGTCGTCATGGACGAGGCGAAGAACGAATGGATGGGTGCAGGTTCCAAAGGCTCGTTCGGATGGCCCGGCGCGTTCGGAACCTGGTGGCAGGCCGATCCGGCGAAGAACATGATCCTGATGTTCCTCATCCAGAACTACACGCCGCTGACGCCCGACATGGCGGGGCAGGCGGTGACGGGCGCGCGCATGGGCGCACGCGTGGCCTGCCCGATGTTCCAGAAGGTCGTCTATGGCGCGCTGACGCGTTGAGGCTTCACACTTCGGTGAGAGGCGAAGCATCGCGACGCATTCCGGTGCTAAGCTTTGTCATGCCTCAAGCGATGGAGATTTTCATGCCGAAGTTCCTGGCCGTTTATACCGGTTCCCCGCCGTCCGCGATGCCGAGCGAGGAGACCATCGCCAAGGGGATGGCCGCATGGACGAAGTGGATGAGCGATCACGCCAAGTCCGTGGTCGAAAGCGGCGGGCCGCTCGGCAAGACGCTTCGGGTGTCCAGCAGCGGCATCGCGAACGCGAGCAACAACATGTCGGGCTACGTGATCGTCGAAGCTGCGTCGCAGCAGGACGCGGCGAAGATGTTCGAGAACCATCCCCATTTCAGCATCTTCCCCGGCGACGGTGTGGACGTGATGCCGGTCATGCCGGTGCCGACGCGCTGACGGGGGTCAGCCGTTCGCGCTGTCGAGGAAGCGCAGGTCCGGCGCGGGTAGGGGCGCCGGCGCCGCGAGCACGGTTTCCGGCGCGGGATCGGATGGCGGCGGGATGGTCGCTGCGTTCTTGCGCTGGAAGGTGCGCAGCATTCCGAGCCGCGCATCCACCAGCGAATAGACTTCCGCCGGAACATCCGTCGACACGTTGATCTTCATCGCCTTCGCCGCCTCCGAGGAAATCTGCTCGGCATGATGGCGCCCGGCATTCATCAACTCGTCCACGACGTGATCGGGATCGTCCTTCGGCTTGTGCGCATCGTTGATGATGGAGAGCGCGCGCTGCTTCGCCGTCAGCTTGTGCTGGTCCACGAGGTATGAAGTGAGCAGTACGGTGTCGCCGATCTGGTCCTTGGACTTCTCGCTTTTGAGCTTCTCGAAGGCGGCTGCGGGGAAACCGGCATATTGCGTGTCGATGGGGCCGAGAAAGGCGTCCTTGCCCATCTTGATCTGGTCGGTGGCGAGCGCGATCACCGTTCCGCCCGACATGGCGATGTAGGGCACGCAGGCGAACTTCTTGCCGGGATGCTTCTTGATCGCGTTGGCGATCATCTCGCTGGGGAAGGAATAGCCGCCGAGTGTGTGCAGCACCAGCAGCAATGGCGACTTCTTCGAGCGGCGGATCTTCTCGCAGAGATAGAACGCTTCTTCGTAAGAGATGTATTGGTGCGCGCCGTCCTTCGCCTGCCACTCGTCCGACAGGTCGTGGATGACGTCGAGCACGCACCAGCCCTTCTTCTCCAGCGCGTCGAACGCCTTGCGGTATTCCTTGCCGAAATCGTCATAGGTCATGCGCGCGCGTTCGGCGCGGGCGGCGACGGCCTTCTTGCGCTCGGTGCGTTCCTTTGTGCGGCGCGCGAACGCGAGGAAGGTGGCCGTGATCAGCCCCAGCACGAAAACGACTGCGATTGCGGCGAAAGAATTCACCATCCCACCCCTGCAGACCGCGATTATCCCCTGCGGCCGGGCCGATTTCCAGACGGGGTTGGTAAACGCCTGTGCGCACAGGCACCCGCCGGAACTGGGGCCGCACCCGCGCATTGGGCCAGGGGGTGCCGTCGGTTTTCGAAGGATTTTCGCCATGCCTCTGCGGCCCACCGCAGCAATCGTCGCCGCCCTGCTCGTTTCCGGCTGCACCACGGTCAGGACCACCAGCCCCTTGCGCAGCGCGCAGGAGGAACTGCTCATCTCCACCGCCGCAGACCGCGCGGCGCAGGCGCTCGCTGCGCAGATCCCGCCGAACCTCACGGCCTATGTCGATACGTTCCAGTTCGCCGCGCAGGACCAGCAATACGGAATAGCCGCGATCGAGGACGCACTCCTGCGCCACGGCATCCGGCTGGTGGCCAAGCGCGAGCAGGCGGACGCGGTGATTGTCCCGCGCGCCGGCGCGCTGGCGACCGACGAACGGCAGACGCTGATCGGATTGCCGTCGATACCGGCGCCGGTGCCGCTCGGCACGCCGACGACGATCACCATTCCGTCGCTGGCGCTCTATCAGGAGTCTCTGGCGAAGGGCGTCGCGAAATTCGCGGCCAGCGTTTACGATCCGAAGACCGGAAAGCTCATCGTCTCCACCGATCCGGCTTACGGCTTCAGCCGCGCCAGCGACGGCGTTGTGCTCTTCCTCTTCACCTGGCACCACACAGACTTGGGCGTGGATATGACGGAGGATCCGCCCAAGGTCCGCGACGATCGCTGACACTCTCGCCATCGCCGTCTGACATTTGCGATGCGTTTACGGAGGAGGCGAACGTAGCGAGCCCGAGGGGCTGCGCGAAATCCTATTTCAATTTCGCCCGTGGATCGTACTTCGCGCTCCATTTCGCGGCGAAGGCTTTGAGGTCGTCGTCTGCCTTGTCAGGCAGCGTCACCACCAGCTTCACATAGAGATCGCCTGCCGGTTCGCCGCCCCCGGCGGTGCCGCGGCCCGGAATGCCTTTGCCTTTCAGGCGCAGCGTCGTGCCGGAGTTGGAGTTCGGCGGCACGTTCATCTCCACCGTGCCGGTCAGCGTCGGCACGGGCACCTTCGCGCCCAGCACCGCTTCCTTCAGCGTGATGGGGAGTTCCATGCGAAGGTTGTCGCCGTCGCGCGTGTAGTAGGGATGCGGCGCCACCGTCACCGTCAGCAGCACATCGCCCGCGGGCCCATTGTTCGCGCCGGGCGCGCCTTGTCCGCGCAAGCGGATCTGCTGGCCGTCTTTCAGGCCGGCCGGAATCTTCACGTCCAGGTCGCGCCCGTCCGGCAGAACGATGCGCCGCGTGGCGCCGCGCGCGGCGTCTTCGAAGCCCACCGTCAGCGCGAACTCGTAAGACTCGCCCTTGCGCGGCTGGCTCCGCCGTCCGCGGCCCAGCCCGCCCAGCAGATCGGAGAAGATGTCTTCCGCCGAGAAACCGTGCTGGCCGCCGCCCTGTTCGCCGCCGCCGAAATCGAAATGGAATTCGCGCGCGCCGCCTTGTGGGCCGCCCGCGCCGCCGCCCCAGGGGCCGCCGCGAAAACCCTGCGCGCCCGGATCGAAGCCGCGCGGATTGCCGTTCTCGTCGATCTCGCCGCGGTCGAACTTGGCGCGCTTCTCCTTGTC
>JBQCFD010000108.1:0-3686 GCA_051959625.1 Rhizomicrobium sp. | reverse complement strand
TGCGCCACGGCCTCCTTCTCTTCGCTGATCTCGCGTGCCTTGATCGAGAGCGAGACCTTGCGGCTCGCCTTGTCGATCTGTGTGACCATGGCGTCGACCTTGTTGCCAACCTGGAAACGCTCGGGGCGCTGGTCGTTGCGGTCGCGAGCGAGGTCGGCGCGGCGGATGAACGCCTTCACGCCGTCCGCGAGGCTGACCTCGATGCCGCCGTCGTTCACTTCGGTGACCGTGACCGTGACAACCTGGTTCTTGCGCAGGGCGCCGCCGTCCTTGCCGGCAGTCTCGATCGGGTCTTTCTCAAGCTGCTTGATGCCGAGGCTGACGCGTTCCTTCTCCGCGTCCACGTCCAGCACCTTGGCTTTGACCATTTGACCTTTCTCGTAGGCTTTGACCGCGTCGTCGCCGGACTGATCCCACGACAGGTCCGACAGGTGCACCATGCCGTCGATGTCGTTGTCGAGGCCGATGAACAAGCCGAACTCCGTGATCGATTTGATCTCGCCTTCGATCGTCGAGCCGACGGGGTGGCTCTTGGAGAACGCCTCCCAGGGATTGTCCTGCGTCTGCTTGAGGCCGAGGCTGATGCGGCGCTTGTTGGAATCGACTTCCAGCACCTGCACATCGACTTCGGTTCCCGGCGTGACGATCTTGGACGGGGCCACGTTCTTCTTCACCCAGCTCATCTCGCTGACATGGACGAGGCCTTCGACGCCCGGCTCCAGCTCCACGAACGCGCCGTAGTCGGTGACATTTGTGACTTTGCCCGTGAACTTCGCGCCGACCGGATATTTCACGGCCACGCCTTCCCACGGGTCGGTCTGCAGCTGCTTCATACCCAGCGAAATGCGCTGCGTATCCGGATTGATCTTGATGATCTGAACCTGGACCGTCTGACCGACAGAGAGGACTTCGGTCGGATGGCTGACGCGGCGCCACGCGATATCGGTGACGTGCAACAAGCCGTCCACGCCGCCGAGATCCACGAATGCGCCGTAATCCGTGATGTTCTTCACCACGCCTTCGACGATCTGCTTTTCCTGCAGCGAGGCCACGAGCGAGGAACGCTCTTCGGCGCGGCGCTCTTCAAGCACGGCGCGGCGCGAGACGACGATGTTGCCGCGGCGGCGATCCATTTTCAGGATCTGGAACGGCTGCGCCTGGTTCATGATCGGGCCGACATCGCGCATCGGGCGAACGTCCACCTGGGAACCGGGAAGGAATGCGACGGCGCCGTCGAGATCGACGGTGAAGCCGCCTTTCACGCGGCCGAAGATCACGCCCTGAACCCGCGTTTGGTCATTGAACGCCTTCTCGAGGCGGATCCAGCTCTCTTCGCGCCGGGCCTTGTCGCGCGAAAGGACGGCTTCGCCCATCGCGTTCTCGACACGCTCCAAATAAACCTCGACGTCATCGCCGACATTCACATTGGCCGGCTGGCCGGGCATGGAGAATTCTTTGAGGGCGACGCGGCCCTCGGTCTTCAGGCCGACATCGACGACCGCGAAGTCGTTCTCGATGGCGACGACCTTTCCGCGGATGACATTGCCTTCCTGCGGTGAGCGGGTGTCGAAGCTGGCTTCCAACATCGCCGCGAAATCCTCGCGGCTGGGTGTGGCGATTGTTTCGGCTGCGGCAGAACGTGCCATTCAATATTCCTTCGTAAGCATTTGTGCCGGCCGCGAATGCGCGGCGGACTTCCGAACGGACATGCGTCCGCGCGGCGTATTGGTTGGATCAGAGATGTTTCGGAGCCTGCTTCAGACGGGCGCCGCCGGGTCTCCTTCAACCCCTGGGGCGGGCCCTGAGCGCCTCGATCTTGGGTTGAACCAGAGCGAGGGCGACCGCGAACGCCGCGTCTATACCCAGTTGGCTGGTATCGAGCAAGTCGGCATCCGGGGCCGGCTTCTGGGGCGAAATCGCCCGGCTGGCGTCGCGGGCATCCCGCTCACGGATTTCCTGAAGGATCGTGGCTTCGTCCGGGGCCGGACCATAGCTTTTTAGTTCCAGCCAGCGGCGGTGCGCGCGCACTCCGGGCGCGGCGTCGACGAACAGCTTTGCCGCAGCATCCGGGCAGACGACGGTCCCGATGTCCCGCCCATCGATCACCGCGCCGGGCGCGCGTTTGGCAAAGGCGCGCTGATAGTCGAGCAGGGCGGCGCGTACCGGCGGAAATACCGAAATCAGCGAAGCCGCTTTACCAATCGCTGCGGTACGGATTCGCGGGTCGCCTGCATCTGCCGGGTCAATCGCCTTTGCCGCCTTGAGCGCATCGTTGCCGTTGTTGGGATCGCCGCCCATGGCAATGACGCCCAATGCGACCAGTCGATAGAGCGAGCCCGAATCCAGATGATGAAATCCGAAATGGGCAGCAAGTTTCTTTGCGAGCGTGCCTTTGCCCGATGCGGCGGTTCCGTCCACGGCGATCACGACGCTCACGACGTGAACTCTGCGCCAAGATTGCGCATCAGATTCTCGAACTCCGGAAAACTGGTCGCGATCATGGATACGTCATCGACCGTGACCGGTTTCTTCGCAGCCAGCCCCATAACCAGGAACGACATCGCAATGCGGTGGTCCATGTGCGTGACGACGCGACCGCCCCCGGAAACGTCACCGTCATAGACCGTCAGGCTGTCGGGGCCTTCTTCCACGCGCACGCCGTTCGCCTTCAGTCCGTTGACGATGGCGGAGAGGCGGTCGCTTTCTTTGACCCGCAACTCCTCCAAGCCGCGCATTGTGGTCTTGCCGTCCGCAAAGGCGGCAGCAACGGCGAGGATCGGATATTCGTCGATCATGGACGGCGCGCGCTCCGGCGGTACCTCGATGCCCCTAAGGGCGGAATGCTTCGCAACCAGATCGCCGATTTTCTCCCCTCCGCTATCCCGTAAATTTACGACGGCGATGTCTGCGCCCATTTCCTTCAGTGTGTCGAGTAGTCCAATGCGGCGTTCGTTGAGCAATACGCCCGGAATCGAGATCTCTGAGCCCGGAACGATCAGCGCGGCCACCAGAGCAAAGGCCGCGGAAGACGGATCGCCCGGCACCTCGATGGCGCAGGACTTCAATTCCGCTTCGCCCATCAGCGTGATGGTTTCTCCGGCCCGCAGTGGCTCTACGGACAGCTCGGCCCCGAACGCCCTGAGCATCTTTTCCGTGTGATCGCGGGTAAGAGAGGCCTGCGTGATACGCGTGCGGCCCGGTGCGTTCAACGCCGCGAGGAGCAGTGCCGACTTCACCTGGGCAGACGCCACTTTCACATCGTAGTCGATGCAGATGGGCTGGTCGGCGCCGTGCAGCGTCACAGGCATCAAACCGCCATCACGCGCTACCCATGTGGCGCCGAACTTCTCCAGAGGCTCCAGCACGCGCTTCATCGGGCGCCCGCGCAGCGAGGAATCGCCCGTGAAGATTGCGGTGATCGGAGTGGTCGCCATGGCGCCCATGACCAGCCGGGAGCCCGTTCCGGAGTTCCCGAAATCCAGTTCCGCCGCGGGTTGTGCCCAACCACCGACGCCCATGCCCCAGACCCGCCACAATCCGCTGCTGTCCCGCGTCACCGTCGCACCGAACTGCCGCATGACCTTTGCGGTATTGAGAACGTCCTCAGCTTCAAGAAGCCCGGAAATCCGCGTCTCGCCGACTGCCAGTGCGCCCAAGATGAGGGCGCGGTGGGAGATCGACTTGTC
>JBQCFD010000107.1:0-2466 GCA_051959625.1 Rhizomicrobium sp. | reverse complement strand
CGCGAGATACTGCCTCCATCATCGAAGGCCTTAGGGCCAACAACCGGAAGGCCGCTCTTGTCCTCAACAAGATCGACGGCATGAAACGCACCGATCTCCTGCCGCTGGTCCAGGCGTTCAACGGCGAAGGCATATTCGAGGAGGTGTTTCTGGTCTCCGCGCTGAAGGGCGAGGCGGTGGGCGATGTGGCAGAATGGGTTGCACGCAAGATGCCGGAAGGCCCGTGGCTCTATCCGCCGGATCAGGCGGCCGATATTCCATCACGCCTGCTCGCCTCGGAAATCACGCGCGAGAAGATCTATTTGCGCCTGCATGACGAATTGCCCTACGCCACTGCCGTAGAAACGGGGAAATGGGAAGAGCGCAAGGACGGCTCGGTAAAGATAGACCAGACGATCTTTGTCCAGCGCGAGGGACAGAAGGCCATTGTGCTGGGAAAGGGCGGCACCACGATCAAGAAGATCGGCGAGCTGGCCCGCGCCGAAATGGAAGAATTGTTCGGCCATCGCGTGCATCTGTTCCTGTTCGTGAAGGTGCAGGAGAACTGGCCCGAGGACCGCGCGCATTATTCTGCGATGGGTCTGGAATATCCGGCTGACACGCAGTAGCTCTGCCGTATGGAATGGTCGGATGACGCCATCGTTCTGAGCGTCCGCGCGCACGGGGAATCCTCTGCGATCCTGGAAACGCTGACGCGCGCGCATGGTCGGCACAGCGGGCTGGTTCGAGGCGGCGCGTCGCGCAAGTCGAAGGCGGCGCTGCAGCCGGGCAATTCGGTGCATCTTGTCTGGCGGGCGCGACTGAACGAGCATCTGGGCAACTTCATCGCCGAACCCATGGCGGCACGCGCCGGTCATTTGATCGAGAACCGGAAGTCCCTCGTCGGTCTCAACGCCTTCACCGCCGTGGTTTCCCAGTCTTTGCCTGAGCGCGAAGCGCATCAGTCGGTCTACGAGGCGGGCGAATTGCTGCTCGACGCGATCGCGAACGAGGATTTTGCCCATTGGAGTCCATTGTATGTGCGTTGGGAGCTTGGACTTCTGGACGAGCTGGGCTTCGGGCTGGACCTCTCCCAATGCGCGGCGACCGGCGAGACAGAAGATTTGGAATTCGTGTCGCCGCGTTCAGGACGAGCAGTCGGCCGTGCGGCCGCCGCTCCCTACAAGGAGCGGTTGCTGAAACTACCCGCCTTTCTTCTGGGGTCGCAGAATGAAGCCTCCGCCGCCGATGTGGCCGCCGGGCTCAAACTCACCGGCTATTTCCTGCTGGAGCGCGTGCTTCGGCCGCATGGAAAAGAGATGCCGGCCGCGCGATTGCGGCTGGGCGAATTAAGCACCCGCGAATCGGATTAAGAACTCGCATGGCCAAGCAACCACCCGCGCCCGTCGCCGACGACATCCATCCTGAGCCGCTCGCCGAGGCGCTGTCGCAGCGTTATCTGGCCTATGCGCTCTCGACGATCACGCAGCGTGCGCTGCCGGATGCGCGCGACGGGCTGAAGCCGGTTCACCGCCGCATCCTCTATGGCATGCGTCTGCTGCGGCTGGCGCCGGAAGGTGCGTTCAAGAAGAGCGCGAAGATCGTGGGCGACGTGATGGGTGCGTTCCATCCGCATGGCGATCAGGCGATCTATGACGCGCTGGTGCGCCTCGCGCAGGACTTCGCCACGCGCTATCCGCTGGTGGACGGGCAGGGCAATTTCGGCAATATCGACGGCGATAGCGCCGCCGCCTACCGCTACACCGAAGCGCGCATGACCGAAGCCGGCGAGCTTCTCATGGAAGGGCTCGACGAGGACGCCGTCGATTTCAAGCCGAATTATGATGGCGCGGACCGGGAACCGGCCGTCATGCCGGCGGCGTTCCCCAATCTGCTCGCCAATGGCTCGAGCGGCATCGCCGTAGGCATGGCGACGAATATCCCGCCGCACAATCTGGGTGAACTTTGCGGCGCGATGACCGCCCTCATCGAGAACCCGAACACACGTGACGCCACGCTGCTTAAGTATGTGAAGGGCCCAGATTTCCCGACCGGCGGCATCCTGATGGACACCCCGGACGCTATCGCGGAGGCCTACAAGACGGGCCGCGGCTCCTTCCGTGTGCGTTCACGCTGGAGCAAGGAAGAGGGCCCGCGGGGCGTTTATCAGATCGTCGTCGACCAGATTCCGTACCAGATCCAGAAGGCGAAGCTGATCGAACGCATTGCCGAGCTGATCGAGCAAAAGAAGCTGCCGCTGCTGGACGACGTGCGTGACGAAAGCGCGGAAGACGTTCGCATCGTTCTGGTGCCCAAGAGCCGAACGGTGGAAGCCGAGCTGCTGATGGAGCAGCTTTTCCGCCAGAGCGATCTGGAGTCCCGCGTGTCGCTCAATATGAACGTGCTGGATTCCGGCCTGATCCCGCGGGTGATGAGCCTGAAGGACGCGCTGCAGGCGTTCATCAACCACCGCCGCGACGTGCTGGA
>JBQCFD010000106.1:0-11561 GCA_051959625.1 Rhizomicrobium sp. | reverse complement strand
GCCATAGAAAGACTCATAAAGATCGAACAGTTCAAAGGCATCCTGAATCTGGCCTCTAAGCGTCTTTTCCCAGAATTCCTTGACCTCTTTGGCCTGCGCGACACCATAGGATTCATCGTCCTTATGGTGCAGTTCGTTGACATATTTCATTGGCTTGCCGCCACCGCCGATGATCGTGTTCATCAGGTTGACGAAGGGCGGGCGGTTGAATGGAACCGTTTGCGCCTGTGTCAGGCTTTTCAACTCTTTGCCTAGGTCGCCTAACGTCATCGCGGAAACATGCGCGCCGTGACCGCGCAGCATGAATTTGAGTAGGTCTTCGGTATAGATGCGCACGTCAGAGATATATCGGCGCGCGGCCTCGTCGTTATTCTCTGCCACCGCCTTTTGATAGAAACGATCCAGCGCGCCGCCATTGACGATCTTTGCGACCCCCGACGCCTTGTTCACACCACCCATCATGCCTTGCTGCCCAGAGAGCTGCTCGGTGTCGATGATGATTTGGTAGAACTGGCGCTCATGGGTGGTCAGCAGGAGCTGAAGTCCAGCTGGGTCGCCTTCTGGCTTGTTCGCCAACGCTGCCAATTCGCGCGCCCAGTGTCGTTTGTTGCGCGGGTCGAAGGTTGTCTGCGGATCGTCCAGCAACATCAATGGGAACGGATTGCGCCCAATAGCGGAAACCAACTGCTCCCGCAGCGCCAGCAGGAAGGCCCACAAGATCGCGCGTAGCCAGGACGCATTGGCAACGAGCGAAGCGTCGATATGCATGCCCGGCTCGAAACTGCCGTCCACGATCACGGTCTTCTTCTCGACGGCAGTCCGCTGATAGCTCAGGCGCTCTTGGTGATGGATGCGTTCAAGAATGCCGCCCATACGTTCGGACAACGCGGCAATAGATCGCGAGGTCTCGGCCGATACCAGAAGCCGTAAATCTTTGAGTGGTTTCAGCGCCTCGGTGATGGCTACCCGCCGGGCCTGTTCGGCCGCCACGGGCGCCCATGCAGTTGCCGCGTCGGCGGCGGATTTTAGAAGTCTTGCGAGTTCATCGAGCGGATCGGCTTTGTGCAACGCAGCTTCGAGAACAACAAGTTGCGCTTCCACAGAGCCGGGCGTGAAGCTTTCGTCCTCCAGCTTCTGGCCCAGGATCGCCTGCCAACTGTCCCGGAACACCTGCCGGTGTGCGGTCCACCAGGCTGTCAGGGCCACCAAACGACCGAACCCGTGAACGCTTCGGCGCAAAGCATTCGCCGACGCGGGCTCGCCGTACTTATCCACATAGGAAGCATGATCGAACGACGGCAGGGCTTCGGCCTGCGCTGCGACCCGTTTTTCGATCGAGGCGGATAAACCGGTGAGAATTGTTGAAAATGGCGGCGCGGTACAGAAGCGACCGCGCACGGCGGCGGCATAGTCCGCTTTCGGTTCCATAGTCGCAAGCGCATCGGCATGACGCTTCAGACCCGGCGGCAGCAGCGCCGTCAGTTCAGAAAGGATTTCCCGGCAAACATCTTCCAGTTTTCGCTCGGCCTCGGCCGCGTCGACCTTCAGCTCGGCCAATTCCGCCGCGAGTTCCTTCTGGGTTGTGGTCTGCAAGACGCTGTCGCAGACCGGACAGTGCGCAGGATCTGAATGTTGATGGGGCGGAAGATAATATTGAGCTGCCAGAGCCTTCAGGCGGAATTTATTGTCTTCCGTCTGGCGAACGTGCCAAGCCAGGGCCCGTTCCAGCTTCTGCGTCGCCGCAACGAGCGCGTCCGGAAAGCTGGCAAAGCCGGCATCTTCTCCAGCTTCCTTCAGCGCTGTCCACATCGTGAATAAAGCGATCCCGTTGGCGCCCTGGCTGGCGATGCCGCGCGCCGTGTTGACAGCGGCCCTCACTTTTTCGCGCCCGACCGCTGTCGTCATGTCGGTCGTGGCTGCGACCTCGGCTTTCAGCGTCGTCAGATGTGTGCCCGCTTCCGCGGCGGCGCTTTGCGACGCGGCAATCAGATCGGCGGCGATGGTCGCACTGGACAATTCCAAGTTTTCGGGCAGCACAAATCCCAGCGCTTCGGCTTTGGTCTTCGTCTTGGCGATATCGTCGGCGAATCGAGTGGCATTGGTCTCCAAGCCGTTTTCCTTGCCGTATTTGAGGAAGCGGCGGGCGCCATTGCCCAATGCTGCCGAGCCGTCGGCAATGTCAGCCAGCTGATCGAGGCCGGTCAGCATTTTGACTGCGTCGTAGAGAGACTGACTTTGCTTGCCAAGCCCGACGCGGGCGATCCGCGCCGGCATCAGCACCGTGGCCTCGATGAGCGCGCTAAAGGAGGCAATCCTCGGATCGATCTGAACCTTGGATGAGGCAGCGCCGGCGGCAGGACAGGTCAGGCAGCGGTAGGCAAGCGCTTCGTCCCCGGCCGCGCTCTTGAAGGTGAGCCGCACCCACACATCGACCGGCTGAATGAGATCGGCGGCATTGACGGGGTAAGACGCGAAAGGCGGCCACATGCCGATCTGCTTGCCGTCACTAGTCGCTACCGCTTCGCGCGCACCGCCTTCATCCAGCGGCCCTTCCTGCTCGCGGATGCGTTTACCGGTTAAGGTCCACAGAACAGCGCTGGCCAGCGAGGTTTTGCCGGAGCCATTCTGGCCCAGCACGCACCAATTGGTGCCTTCCAGCCAGAAATCGAATGTCGGTCCGGAGAAGGTGGTCAGCCCGCCGAAATTGCAGGCTTCCACCCGCGCCAAGCGCCAGATCGATGCGTCGGCCTCGGTGACTTCTTCGGCCGCTTCGGCGGTCGCTGGATCGTCTTTCGCGGTCCAAGCGGCAATCACACCCGCGAATAGAGCTTCGGCACCCTCCGCCACTTTGGCGGTGTCTTGGGAGAGCAAAAAAGCCAGGAGCCGACGCTGCCCCGGTTCGGTCAGAGTGATTTTACCAGCTTTGGCTTCCCCGAATTTCTCCCAGGCGAGCGTTTTGCCAGACAGCAGCGTTTTGACCGCAGATGCAAAGGTAAACGTCATTCGGCAACCGTCCTCGGAAGCCGTCGCCGACCGCCCGCTTTTTTTGGTCTTTATGGCGACGCAACACCACGAAATTCTAGCAACTTAGCCTAATACCCGGAAGGGTTGTGGCGTTGGCCACCCCCGCGGAAAATCGCAGTTTCTCAAATCCGCCGAATAGTACAGCAGCACCTACGTTCAGGCACCGGTGCGCAAAAGACAGCAAATTGTTCACGGCGGCCCGCCAATTAATTTCTAGGACCCCACGACTTATAGCCCTCACGAAATCTCCGGGCCTTTGCGCTGCCGACCGAAGGTCCAGGAGATTGTGTCGTCCCGCATGATGCCGGAGACGGCCCGCCCGATGTTTCGTTCCAGAACTTCGCGCCAGGGCACCAGCGTAAAGTCCCGGCTGCGCTCTACGAGCGCATAGCGGCCGCTCGCCAGATCGACATGCTTCCGGTAAGTGCCTTCGACACGCTGGCCGGGTTTGGTCTCGACATAGGCCAGGCCCAGTTCGCTGGAGAGTTGACTGCCGGCACGCGCGAGGTCGCGGCGCCTGAGAGTCGCCAGCATGTTCGCGCGGTAAACGATCTGGTCCTGCTCTTGTTCGGCAAGCCCCTGCTCAATCAGCCATTGCTGACGTCGGATCAGGGCGTTGCGGGCGTCCTTGCCGAAGCCTGCGTCGCGCAGCGGCAATGGATCGGCGGAGACAAGCTCGCGGTCCAGCCAGGTCGCGCCCTCACGGCCAACCTGCCGTTCCACCGAAACCGTCGAGAGGGTTTGCACGGCCACCGGCGTCAGGCGCGATTGCGCGTGTTCGTAGCGTTGGGCACGCGCGAGATGATCGGGCGCGATGATCCATGTGCCATCCGGTTCGCGTTCGACAAGATCGCCCAGGCGCCGCATCGCCTCCAGCCGGCGCACATGGGTTTCCGCGAAACGCTGTGTGGCGCTCTGGTCGTGCCGCAAATGAATATCCACGCTGTAACGCCCACCATGCGCCGCGGCGACCTCCGCCACCGCGCGATCGGCAGCACGGATCTCACCCTGCCGGGGCGTGATCTGGACGATGCTGCCCTTGCGATAGGAGTCGTCGAGCGCGCCGATATCGACATAGTGGCTGCGGCCGTCCGTGCCATCGACGATCAGATAGTGATGATCGCGCAGTTCGTCGGACAATCCGCGTGCGATCACCCGCCCCACCAGCGAATGGCCTTCTGCCGGATCGTAAATCGCATAGTCACCGATGGACGGATTGCGAGACCGGGTCCGCAAGGCGTGGTTCATGGTTTTGATGATGTCGTGCCGTTCGCCCAAAGCGCGCAGCCGCATCTCCATGTCGGGTGCTAGTTGCCAGCGGCTCGGCGCCGTCTCTTCCGCCAGACCCAAACGCACGAGTTTTTGCAGCCGCCCGGCCAGCAGGCTTTGCCGGAACGCATCACCCGCAAAAGGCGGCGCAGCGATGCCTTCGTTGTCGATCTGCTTCATCAGCGTTCGGTCCAGGCTTGTGAATCGTTCGCTCTGCACTTCGGCGCGCAAGGTGTTGGCGATCTCCAGATCGGTGCGTGGTCCCAGATCGAGGGTGACAATCTCTTCGGCGCGCGCACGCAAGCCCTGGGTGAGATATTCGGGGGCGATGCGCAAATCCTCCCCCAAATCGTTGATGCCGCGCACGACGATATGGGTGTGCGGATGCGATGTGTTGAAGTGATCGACGGCAACCCAATCGAGCTTGGTACCCAGATCGATTTCCATCTGTTGCATCAGGCGGCGTGTGAAACTTTTGAGTTCGTCATATTGATCGCCATCGTCCGCGGAAACGATAAAGCGGAACTGATGCCGGTTGCCGTCACAGCGTTCCAGAAACGCCTTGCCCTCGGCATGATCGCCATTCGCGTCGTAGAGTTCGCCCGGCTCGCCTTCGCGCGTGACACCATCGCGCTGGATATAGCGCAGATGTTCTCGCGCCGCTTCGAGCGAGCTCTTGAGCTGGATGATCCGGCTCTTGACGATCACGCGTCGTGTCCGAAATCCGGCCCCACGCGCTGACAGAACGCGTGCCGCGCCAGAACCTTTACCGGTGTGCTTGCCGGTGAAGCGGCCCTTGGATTTGCCAGGGCGTCCGCCGGCGCGCGCGATCCCCTTGAGCACGTTCTTGAGAAAGCGCCGTTCGGTCCGGCCCGGCGATGAGCGGATGCGTCCGAGCTTCGGTTCGAAATTGTCGTCGCGCGCCATGCATCCTGTCCGGACCTTCGCTTAACGACATGGGGACGTCGCCAGCGATGTGAAACGGCGCACGCAAAATATGCCGTGGGCCGCGAAAGTCCCACGCGCCACCAGACAGGCCCACGCAAATCCGATGTGCAGACCGCCAAAACGCGGCACCGTGGGCCGCGTGTTTAATCTTGCCTTCGCGTTTTTCTCTCCGCATCGGTTCCCTTTCCTTCTTCACGATGGATGTCGCTGCTAGATCAGCGTGGCGCGGTGGTCAAAGACACGAACAGCGAAGATGACGCGGCTGCAAAACTAGTCGGTGTTTTGCCGCCATGATTGACGAAAAACAGAGCATTCTCAGATCGCGTCGAGACGACTTCTCCGTCTGTTTTTGTCGCGGTAATACGCGCACTCCTCCTGCCTATGAGTGCTGCAACATAGGCCGTGGTGACCGATGGCAAGGGGCGTCCGCGCAGATAATCATCGAGCCGCGAGGGTCCGGCCTGATAGGCTGCAAAGAGATTGGGATAGCCGTAGCGCACATAAAGCTCATGCAGATAGGCCGTTCCCGCGAAGATATTGTCGTGCGGATTATAGGCGTCGGCCCCAAATCCGTAGCGCTGCCGGAGTCCGGCATAGGTCTCAGGCATGATCTGCATCAGTCCCATCGCGCCGGCGCTCGAGGTTATCGGTTTGCCATCAAGTTCGGTTCGACCGCCGCTTTCCTCCTGCATAACATGGGCGATCCAGGTCTGAGGAACGTCAAACCGGGTGGAGGCCGCCGCCATAATCGGCTCCCACTGCGCGACGGCCATTGGCAACTCCGCGGGCTGCGCGGCGCATAGCAGACAGGCAAAGGCGGTGCTCAATGCGTCCATAGCGGCACCAGCTTCCCCATGACGGCGGCTGTGGCGGTCGGCCCGAAATAGCGCCCATCGAACGACGTCGCGACATCTTCGTTGAGAAGCAGCAACTCGGAATTCGAGAGCATCGAGCACCCGGTCCATGCCGGCAAAAGGCGGTGAAGGTGATCGCGCGTGAGCCGTCTTGCCGCGATGTGGCCGTTGATCGTGACGATATCGTCCCTGCTACAAACATTATCGCCGCCAAGCGCCCTAATATGTTTGACCAGCGGGACGCCCATGGGGAGATAGTCCCGCTGTGCTGCAAAGCGCTGAACCGAGGACTGAGGCACAGCGAGAACGAGGTCACCCCTGTGCAGAGGAGAGGCCTGCACAACAAGGTAGAATCCGATGGGCGCACTAGCTGTTGCATTCCAGATAAGCCGAGGCGCCTTGTGTCCGCCGCACGCCAGTAGCGCGCAGGACGCAGCCGTGGCGATGAGAAGCTGGAGCGCCCTCATTTCGGTTGGCCCTTTGACCAGGCCTCCAGATCGTCGATGTGATAGAAGATGTAGCGCCCGTGATGTCGGTGATTGGGACCCCGTAATTGCATCCGCATCTTGACGAGCGTGTGCGGCTTCAAACCCAGATAGAATGCAGCTTCCTTGGTCGTCAGAAACGGCGAGCCCTTCTTCGCCTTTGCCGCGCGGAGGACCATGTCCTGCACTGTATCGTCCATCATCGCCTTGTTGTCCTTGTCACGAGTGGACCACGGAGGACCGTCAGCCCCCGAGCAAGACGATAGGTGCACCTTGTCGGACTGAGGACCGGCGAACTGTGCAGTCACGCCGTTCGCCGGATGAGGGATCAATGGGCATATAAGCAAACGAAACCCCGCGCCCGTCGCCGGACGCGGAGCTTCGCGACGGTTCCGATCAGTCGACCGGATTCCAGATGACGGCAAACACATCGCCATCATCCTGCCCGGCGGCGCGGCCGAGGTTGGCGTAGAGCTTCGAGCGGCCCAGAGCGGGATCGGCAAAGCTCAGCGACACGTAGTTTTCGCCGCTGGTCTGGCCCTTCTTGATCCATCCGGCGCCGATCTCGACGTTGCCGGAATAGACCCGATAGTCCGGCTGCGTGTCGCCGCTTTTGGTCGGATTGAGCAGGATGTCGATGGGAGCGCGGAACGACAGCGTCTTGAGCTGACCCTTGAAGTTGCCGTCTTTCTGCTTCGTGACATGACCGATGGCAGGCATTGTTCGTCTCCATTTTCATCGCGGGAGACCATTCTCCCTTACGATGGCGGACCGTTCATGGGCGGGCGACGGGCAGCCGAACCCGTTTGGGCTGAAGCGTGAGCGGAAGACCGGAGCGCACGGGAAATTTGAAGCGCAGCGTCCGCGAGGAGCGCGTGAAACGCTCGGGGAAATTTCTTGGGCGCGATGGTTTCGGACGGCACGGACCCGCCCATAGGTCTTGCGCCAAAGCTAAGGGTGATAGGGTCCAGCGATTGGGAGGCGGACCCGACTGCGCTCGTGTGTCAGGCGAAGCGAAGACGATTGCAACACAAGCGGCACTCAAGCGTTTTGTGCGCTCATCAACTGCCCAATCGACGCGGCGATGCAGCTATGCGCGGCGCATTCCGGCTCGCAAGATCGCACAAGATCACGAAGAGGCCTGTGCGGCATGACGCGCAAACACTTGCCGAAGGTCAGCGACCGCGATCGACGATGCGCGCCTCCGCGCGCCGGGTGATGAACGCCTGCAGCAGCGGTAGGAAGAACGCCTTGCTGAAATAACCGAGCGGCGGCTCCGGCTCCAGATAGAAGGAGCGGCCAATGACGTCCTGATTGTATTCGTCGAGGATGATCCAGAGGCGCAGCGTGCTGTCGAGACCGGCGCGACGCTTTTCGATATCGGGAATTTCCGCCGCGAAGCGGCCCCGCGACGGCTCCTTGCTGGTGATGGGAAACAGCACCAGTACGTCTTCGTCATGGGGCTTTGGGATGCGCACGCCGACGGCGACGGGACGCGGCTTACGCCCTTCGGTTTCGCCTTGGTCGGCTTCGCGCGCCCACAAATAAGGAAAAATCAGCACCGCGCCCGTGCGCAAATCCTCGAAACTCACGGCTCCTCGCTTTTGGCGGCGTAGTCGGTCACAGCGCGGCGGAAGTCCGCAAAATCCTTATCCGGCATGGTTTCGAGCGTGCCGGCTTTGCGGGTGTCAGCGCGGGCCGTCAGGCGCTGATAGTCCTCGATGCTGAGCAGGATCAGACGCGGCTTGTTGCGCTGGGTGATGGTGACGGGGGCGCGCAGCGCCTCGGCAATAATATCGCCGGATTTCCTCGATAAATCGCTGGTGGAGTAGCTGGTCATGGGAGTCTCCTATTGCTGTATATTACAGCAATGCTGTATTTCCTGCAATAGGCAAAAGGGAGCGGCGGATCGCTCCGCCGCTCCCCAAAAAGCCTATTCCGCAGCGAGCGGAATGGGGGCGCTATCTGCGTCCTGCGCGGGCGTTTGCCCGATGCCTTTGGCCGGAAACGCCATCCAGCCGGGCAACCAACCCTCGACCTTCGTGCGCCCATTCGCACCCGTCAGATAATCGCGGATGATCTGCTTCTGGGTCTTGGCCTTCTCCGCGACGTTGGCCTTGGCGACGGCCTCCCCCGCGACCTCCGTCAGCAACGCATTGACGGTGGCGCGGTCGCGGATGAGGTCGAAGAAGGTATCATCCGCCCGCCAATGGCGGCGCGCATCCACCGCCAAGCGCGCCCCCACATCTTCCACCACATCGCTGCCACAAGCGAGTGTATACGCCATGAAGAAGGCGGCGATGCGCGACACCTCTGCATCGGTCAACATCAGAAGCGTGGCGAACACATCGCAGGTTTCGTGGTGGATGAAGGCGTCCTCTTCATCTGCCGCATTCCATCCGAGCATGGTTCGAACGGCCCGTTCCTCGTCGGTAAACGCTGCTTCCGCCGCGCTGTTCTCGATGCTGGCGCGAATGGCGGGATTGCGCGTCGTCTGCGGATCGGGTTTGACGCTCCAATTGCCGGATGACACCGCCATATGCGCCACGGTAAGCCGAAACGCCACGTTGGGATTGGCGATCAACGCCAAGCGAACGACCGCATGGCGATGCAGATCGATGTAATTCGCCAAGGCTTGGGTCATCATCGGCCCGCTCGCGACAGCAGGTTTCTGGCTGGTGCCCTCGCCTTCGCGCTCGGCCTGTCTGGCCAGCTTCTTGGCCTCTTTCTGGGTGAGGAAACCATCGAAGATTTCGACATGGCCATCATGGGCGGTAGCAATAAACACCTTGCCACCCTTCTTCTTGGATATCTTCACATGCTCGTATTGGGAGAAGCGTGTCCCCATTTCGAGGATCTCGACCTCGCTCCAGCCGGATTTGAGCAGCGCCTCGCGCTTTTCCGCGATAGCGCGGTTCTGGAGCGCCCAGAACAAATCCGCATCCGCGAAGTAACTGTCCTCGCCGAACAAATCCTCCACGATCTGCCCGGTGTAATCGGTCAGTTTGAACAGTGCGTGGCTGGTGGCGATCTGCTGTCCGCCGAATAGCCATTGCTTCAACTGATAGCCACGCGGCGCATGCTGGTGCGGATCGTTGAACAGCCGGAGCCATTTGCGCTGCTGCGTCGGGGATGCCATCGTCAGATGGCGCACCGTCTCATCGTCTATCGTCTCGCTGCGATAGGCCTCACGGATAGACGGCAACAGATTGCCCAGCGCCAGACGCTGGTTCACTTGCGTCTTTGTGAGGCCGAAGGTGGCGGCGATGCCGTCAACCGTACGGCCCTCCTTGATGAGGCGCACGAAGGTTTCGTATTCGCGCATGGGATCGGGATCGCGGCGGGCGACATTTTCCAACAGCGACAGTTCCATCGCTTCGGCGTCGTCGCCCTCTTCCATGATCGCGCAAGGCGGATCGTCCACTTCGCCCAGCTTCTCCTTCTTGGCCTTCAAGGAGAACCAGCGCCGCCGCCCCGCCACGACGCCGAACTTGCCGTCCTCGGGCCGCACGATGAGGGGCTGCAACACGCCTTTTGTCAGGATCGAGGGCAGGATATCGGAGACGTCCGGCGCAGGATCGCGGTGGCGCATGTTGGTCTTGGAGATTTTGAGCTTGGAAAACGGAATATGCTCGAGTTGCATGGTGGTCTTTCCTTGTTACGAAGGATGGACCGGCTGCGTCCGTCAGTTTTCGAGATCGGGCGGGCGAAGCCGGGTCGGTGCGGGATGCACCTATCCGGCCGCACCCGCGGCAGGAATTTCGCTCTCATTGGGATGCTGAAAGGCGAGAATGAACTCGCTCGCCTTGCTGGCCTGGCTCGCGGCATGAAAGATTGCGCGGCAATCCTCTTTGAGGATTTGCAGCCAGTGATCGAGATAGCCCGCATGGCGGATTTGCGGGACGATGTTCAGATGCGCGCACAGAAACGCGCTGGTGAGTTCGGCGATCAGCTCCTCGCGCGCATAGGCCGATGAGCCGAAGCGATGCTGCAGATCGCGATTAAGCCGCGACGGATGCGCCGTCCAGTGCCCGAGTTCGTGCAGCGCGGTGCAGTAATAATCGGGTTGGCTGAGAAACGTCTCGCGATAGGGCAGCCGGATGAAATCCTCGCTCCGATGGTAGAAGGCTTCGCCGCCACCTTCGACAAAACGCGCGCCGGTCGCGGCGATCAGGGCTTCGGCTTCGGTCTGCTTCTCATGATCAGGAACGGGTGCGGGGCGCGTCGGCACAATATGCGCGGGCAAGCCTTCGCATTGCTCGATGTTGAAAACGACAAAGCGCTTGAGGAAAGTAACGGCGTTCGGCGCATCGCCGCTTTCGGCGCTGCGTTCGCGTTCGGCCTTGGGAATGAACTTGTCGGCATGGCAGATAGTGGTGCCTTTCTCGCCGCGCCGCACATGGCCACCAAGGTTCAGCGCTTGTCGGAAGGTCAGCCATTCCTGCGCCGCAAATCCGCGCGTGAGCACGGCATCCCAGAGAATAAGGACGTTGATCCCCGTATAGAATTTGCGAGACGCCGCGCTGCACGGCATGCCGAGCGGCGCGCTGTTCGCGATCCACGGTTTGACCCAAGGCACCGAGCCTTTCTCGAGCTCGCGGATGATGCTGTCGGTTACGTCTTGATAAAGATTGGCGCGGGGCGCGCCGCTGCTCTGCTGCTGGGAAGTGTTTGGCATCGTTCCCTCCGGCTCAGACCTTCCGCCCGCAATTCCCCCGAAGCGGGGGTGGGCGGCGTCTTCGACCGGAGAGGCCCGCCGTCAGAGGCGAGCTGCACCCAATGGGGCCGGAGCAGAGCGGAGGACTGAGCGCAGCGAAGTTGCGGCCCGCCGCGGCGGGCCTAGCAGGGAGCGCCGCCCGAAACCGCGCCGGGGAATTGCAAACAGACAGTTGTCATCGGCCGGCAGGCCGATGGCCGATCATGGGGTGTTGCGGGGCGAAGCCCCGCTAGAAGGGGGTGCGGCCGAGACTGTTCAGGCTCG
>JBQCFD010000105.1:0-11930 GCA_051959625.1 Rhizomicrobium sp. | reverse complement strand
ACCTTGCGCATATCCATTTGACCTAGCTTCGGCGTGTAAACCGAGCGCACAGCGCCGCCGCGTTCTACAAGGGCAACAACGGCGTGTTTATGACCGCCACCGCCACGCACAGGACGCGCAACGCCCTTCTTGCGGCCAATGTAGGTTTCATCGACCTCAACCGTGCCGCCTTCGCCACCAAGCGGCGGCTCATTCGCAGCGGGCTTCATAGCCTCACGGATACGATGGGCCATGAACCATGCGGTCTTGTAGGTCACGCCCAACATGCGGGCTAACTGGTGGCTGCTGATGCCCTTCTTGGAGGAGCAAAGCAGATGGTTGGCATAGAGCCATGTATGCAGCGGGACCTTGGAACGCTCGAACACGGTCCCGACGGTCACCGTGTATTGCTTGCGACAGGCATTGCAGAACAACAGCCCGTCGCGGCCACCCTCAATGCGGGAGCCACGCTCAAAGGCGTTACAATGGGGGCAAATCGGCTTGCCATCCGGCCACTGAATAGATTCCAAGTGTTTGCGGGCTGCGTCGGGGTCCGTGAAACGGGCGGGAAGCTTCTTAGGCACGGGAAATCTCCTTGTGCAGCCTAAGATAATCCCGATATTGCATTTGTCAAGTATACAATCGCCACCAAAGAGGAGCTCTACAAGCGCGCGAAGAAGGAACACATCGAAGGCCGCTCCAGGATGACCAAGCGCCAGCTCGAGAACGCACTGCACGCTTAGCGTAGAGCGCGTAGCCCCGGCCTGCGCGGGGACAACGCTGCGAATAAGAAAAAGGCCACCGAAGGGTGGCCTTTTTTAAGTCTGGCGTTGGTTGCGGGAACAGGATTTGAACCTGTGACCTTCAGGTTATGAGCCTGACGAGCTACCGGGCTGCTCCATCCCGCGTCATGTTCGAAGGCCGCGGCCCTCGAAAGGTGCGCGGGTATAGGCTATCCCCTGCCCGCCTGTCCACCCCCTTTAACCGGCGGATTTGACGTGCTTTTTCGGCCGGGTCGGACGCTCTCCCGGTCCACCGGCGAGATGGGCGCGCAGGCCCTGCGCCAAATGCTCGTAGAGAAGGCGGATCCGGCGAACGTTGCGCATGTCTTCGTGCATCACCAGCCAGACCGGCAGAGTCATCTCGAAGGCATCGACGGGCAGCCGCACGAGGTTTTTGTCGCGGACGGCGATGCGCGTGTGCGCGCCCGCGATGCCGAACCCGGCCCGCAGCATCGCGAGCTGCGCATGATCGCTGTCGCTCCGGAACGCGAAGAGTTCGCGCGTCACCGGCAGGCCCGGCCCCTTCATGCCGCGCACCGGCGCGTTGTCGGCATCGAAGCCGATGATGGTGTGCGCAAGAAGATCCTCCAGTTTTTCCGGCGTGCCGTGCCTGGCGAGGTAGCGGCGGTGCGCGAACAGCGCCAGCTCCACGTCGCCGATCTTGCGCGCGACCAGCGCCTTCTGCGTCGGCTTCACCATGCGCACGGCGATATCGGCTTCGCGCCGGAGCAGGTCCTGGTTGAGATTGGACAGCGACAGTTCGATGACGATCCCGGGGTGCTTCTCGCGGAATGCTGCGAGCATCGGCGGCAGGATCTCGACCCCGACGATCTCGCTCGCGGTGACCCGCACGATGCCGCGCGCGGTGCCGGCCTCGCCGGATGCGGCGCGCTGCCAGGCCTCGGCGGAGGCCGCCATGGCTTCTGCATGCGGCACCAGCTCGAGCGCGGCCTGCGTCGGCTTCAATCCGGTTTGCGAGCGGGTGAACAGCTTGGCGCCGGCGGCCTTCTCCAGCGCGGCGATGTGGCGGCCCAGCGTGGGCTGGGTGAGATCGAGATCGCGCGCCGCGCCCGAAAGGCTGCCGCGGCGGGCAACCGCGAGGAAGGAGCGATAGTGATCCCAGCCGAGGTCCATGCATAAATGTATAGCAGAAAGACGAACTTCGGCAATTTCCGTTTATCGGGAGCCGCCCCATGTTTGTCCCGTCAAACACGGAGGACGGCCATGGCGACGGGCGGCGTGAAAACACTCTTGCAGGCGGAAGGATTGGCGATGCTGGCGGCCTCTGCCGGGCTCTATCAGCACATCGGCGGAGACTGGAAGATGTTCGGGCTTCTCTTTCTCGCGCCGGATTTGAGCTTCGTGGCCTATCTGTTCGGCGCGCGCATCGGAGCTGCGGGATACAACATGGCCCACGCCGTGATCGGACCGCTGCTTTTGGCCGGCTGGGGGGCGACCTCCGGCAACCATCGCGCGCTCGCCGTCGCGCTGATCTGGATGGCGCATATCGGGTTCGACCGCGCGCTGGGCTATGGTTTGAAATATGCGAGCGGCTTCGGCGACACGCATATCGCGCGCAAGTCACCGTTGAAGGCTGCGGCGGTCTAAGGGGGCGGAGATGTTCATCGGACATTATGGACCGGCGTTTGGCGCCAAGGCTGCCGTGCAGCGCGTGCCGCTGTGGGTGTGGTTCATCGCGGTGCAATGGCTGGATGTGGTCTGGTCTGCGCTCGTGCTCGCGGGCGTCGAGAAAGTCCGCATCGTGCCGGGCTTCACGCAAGGCAGTCCGCTCGATCTCTACTATATGCCGTACACGCATGGGCTCGCGGGTGCGCTTGCCCTGTCGGCGATATTCGGTGGCATTGTCGTGCTGTTTTTTCGCCAGCAGCGTGCAGTGATCTTCTTCTCCATCGCCGCCGCCGTGTTCTCGCACTGGATCCTGGATCTCGTCGTTCATATGCCCGACCTCTGGATCTATGACGATGTAAAACTCGGCTTCGGCCTGTGGCGCTGGCTTTGGATCAGCTTGCCGCTGGAATTGGCCTGCCTGTTCATCGGCGCGTGGTTCTACGCGCGTTTCGTGCCGGCGCGGCCGCACGGCAATCGCTGGCTCTGGCTGTTCGTCGCCGCCATGGCAGCGACGGAGATGTACATTGCCGCCGGCTCCGGCCAGGGCACGCCCGATGCCACAGCCCAAACGGCGTTGATCGGCTACGGCACGCTGGCGCTGCTGGCGGGGCTGGTGGATTTGTCGCGCGCCAAGCAGAGGTGATAGCGTTCCGGCGGGACACACCGGAAGAGTTACGCCATGCATACGCGTTTGCTTGCGTTGAAATCCGCGGTCCCGCCCTATCCGATCGAACAAAAAGACGCTTCCGCCAGGGCTCACAGCCTGTTCCAGAAAGTGCGCGACATCGAGCGCATGATGCCGATTTTCGTCAACACCGGCATCGAGCGGCGTTATTCCTGCGTCCCGATCGACTGGTACACCGATCCTCACGGCTGGCAGGATCGCACCGAACTGTTCGTGAAGAACGCGGTCGACCTGCTGGAAGAAGTCGCGCGCAAGCTGCTCGCGGAGGCGCGGCTGAAAGTCGAGGACATCGACACCATCGTGGTGGCTTCCACCACCGGCATCGCCACACCCAGCCTTGACGCGCTGGTCGTCGAACGATTGCAGATGCGCCGCGACATCCAGCGCCTGCCGATCTTCGGACTCGGCTGCGCGGGCGGCGTGGTGGGAATCTCGCGCGCCGCCGCGATGGCCCAAGCGCGGCCCGGCAGCCGCGTGATGTTTCTCGTCGTGGAACTGTGCGCGCTGACGTTCCGCAAGAACGACACCTCCAAGAGCAACATCGTGGCGACGGCGCTGTTCGGCGACGGCGCGGCGGGCGCCATTCTTTCCACCGAAGGCAGCGGCCCGCGCTTCGGCGCGACGGGCGAGCACACATGGCCGAACTCGCTCGACGTGATGGGATGGGATGTCGAGGAAGACGGGCTCAAGGCGCGTTTCGCACAAAGCATCCCCGCTCTGGTGGCGGCGGATTTCCGCAGGCTTCTGGGCGAGTTTCTGGCGAAGAACGATCTCAAGCGATCCGATCTTGACGCATTCGCCTGCCATCCCGGCGGCGCCAAGGTTCTGGACGCACTGGAAGACGCCTTCGGCCTTCAGCGCGGCGAGCTCGTGGAAAGCCGCGAGGTGTTGCGCGATTTTGGAAACATGTCCGCGGTCACAGTGCTTTTCGTGCTGGAGCGGATGGATTGGCGCGCGCCCGACAAGCGCACCCTGCTCACCGCGCTCGGCCCGGGATTCTCCGCGGCGTTCCTGACGCTGGAAGGCAAATGATCTGGGCCATTGCGATCATTGGGCTTGTCGCGCTGCAGCGGCTGGCCGAGTTGCCGATGGCTGAACGCAACACGCGCCGGCTGCTCGCGCAAGGCGCGGTCGAAATCGGGCGCGCGCATTATCCCATCATCGTGGTCTTGCATGTCGCCTGGCTGATCGCGATCTTTCTCGCGCTCCCGGCGCCCCCGGTCATCCACGCCGTGCCGCTTGCCGTCTACATTGCTCTTCAAGGATTGCGCATCTGGACATTGTGGTCGCTGGGCCCCTATTGGACCACGCGCATCATCACGCTTCCGGGCGCGCCGCTCATCAAGCGCGGCCCCTACCGCTTCATGCGCCATCCCAACTACGCGATCGTGGAAGCCGAGATCGCCGTGCTGCCGCTCGTCTTCGGGGAGTGGATGGTCGCGGCGATCTTCCTGGCGGCGAATACGATCGTGCTCGCGACGCGAATCCGCGAAGAGGATCGCGCGCTCGCGGCGCGGCGTGCGATCGCAGCGCCGTGATCCGTTACGCCGGCGCCTTTCTGTTCAGCGGCGCGATCCCGTTGCTGCATCGGCTGCACCCGGTGGCGCCCCTGCTGATCCTGCCGGCGATTCTCGTCCTGCTTCTGGGTTCGGAGCTTCTGGCGCGGCGGGGCGCGGTGCCGGCCGCGCTGCGCGGACAGGCAACCTATCGCGCGCTGCCGATCCTTTATATTGGCGCGCAACTCGCGCTGATCGCATGGGCCGCGCTCGCGGCCTCGCGCGCGGACAATTCCGGTTTTGCCGCGCTCGTCCTTTCGGTCGGACTGACGACCGGCGTCTTCGGCATGTTGAGCGCACACGAGATGGTGCACAGCAAGGACCGCGGTGAACGGTTCTGGGGCGCGCTCATGCTCACCGGCATGACCTATCGCCATTTCCGCGTGGCGCACATCTTCGGCCATCACCGCTGGGCGGCGACGGAACGCGATGCCGCCACCGCGCGCCTCTCGGAAAGCTTTTATGCCTTTCTGGTCCGCACGGTGCCGGCGCAGTTCATCGAGGCCTGGCGCTTCGAAACCATGCGCTGCCGCAGCAAGGATTTTCCGCAGCTGCGCAATCGCGTGAATCGCGATGTTGCTGTTTCCGCACTGGTTTTCGCGCTCGCGATATGGGCCGGCGGCCTGCGCGCAGCGGGCTTTCTGGCGCTGGAAAGCGCTGTGGCCATCGCCGTGCTGGAGATGTTCAACTATGTCGCGCATTACGGCCTGATTCGAGAACGGAACGCCGATGGCGGTCTTGAACCCTTCGCACCGCATCACAGTTGGAACAGCAGCAATGTGCTGGCCAATCCCGTCATCTTCAACATGGGCCGTCACAGCGATCACCACGCCCGGCCGTCCGCGCCGTATCAGACGCTGCGCCACATCGCGCGGGCGCCGGAACTGCCGGCGGGCTATGCCGGCAGCATCCTGCTTGCGCTCGTTCCGCCGCTCTGGCGCGGCATCATGGACCCGAAGGTGCTGCGGCTGCGTTCCTGAAAAAAGGCCCGCATGACGACGACCACGCGAACATGGATCGGTTATGTCGCCATGTGCGTGGGCATGTTCATGGCGATCCTGGACATCCAGGTCGTGGCGAGTTCCCTTACCAATATCCAGAACGCGCTGAAGATCCCGGCAAACGAGATCAGCTGGATCCAGACCGCCTATCTGATGGCGGAGGTGATCGCCATTCCGCTGACGGGCATGCTGACGCGCGCGCTATCGATGCGCTGGCTGTTCACCGCGGCGACCGGCGGCTTCGTTCTGGCGAGCATTGCGTGTGCGCTATGCACGAGCGCCGATCCGCTGATCGCACTGCGCGTGGTGCAGGGACTGACCGGCGGCATGCTGATCCCGGCGGTGTTCACCTCGGTGTTCACCATCCTGCCGCGCGAGAACGAGATCCTTGCGACGGCCATCGCGGGCGCCGTCGCGATGATCGCGCCAACCATCGGTCCGTTCGTCGGCGGCTGGCTGACCGAGACCTATTCCTGGCATTGGATTTTCCTCATCAACGTCATTCCCGGCGCCATCGTCTGCGCGATGGTCGCGACCTTCCTGCCGCACGCCAAGGCCGACATCGCATTCCTGAAACGCATCGATTACGCGACGGTGGTTCTGGCCGCCATCTTCCTGGGCACGCTGGAATTGCTGATGAAGGAAGCGCCGCCCCATCACTGGAGCGGTACCTATGTCTACACCCTGGCCGGCATCTGCGCCGTTTCCGGGGCGCTCGCGGTCTATGTCTGCCTGCGCGAGAGCTTCCCGTTCATCGATCTGACCCGGTTCAGGCGCACGCCCTTCGCCATCGGCTGCACGCTGAGTTTCGTGGCCGGCATGGGGCTCTACGGCTCGACCTATATCCTGGCGATCTTTCTGGGAGGCGTGCGCGAGCACACGCCCATCGAGATCGGCGAGATCATCATGGTCTCCGGCGCCGTGCAGCTTGTCGCCGCGCCGGTGGCGGCACTTCTGGAAAGCCGCGTGGACGGACGGGCCCTGCTCTTCTTCGGCTACGGGCTGTTCGGCATCGGCCTGCTCATGAACGCCAATCTCACCACGGAGACCGACTTCGCGGGCCTGTTCTGGCCGCAGGTTCTGCGCGGCGTGGCGGTGATGTTCTGCATCCTGCCGACGACTCGGCTCGCCATGGAAGGCTGGCCGCTCGACGAAGCGCCCGACGCCAGCGGGCAATTCAATCTCATGCGCAATCTTGGCGGCGCGATCGGCATCGCGGTGATCGACACGATCCTGCAGCAGCGCACGCGCGGGCATGCGGACTACATCATTTCGCGGCTCCAGGCCGGCGATCCGCACATGGCGTTGAAGGTGGGACTGCCTGTCGAATATTTCCATGGACAACCCATGGGGCCTATCGACCCTTCCATGCGCGCCTATGTTGAGCCGCTCATCCAGCATGCGGCGCTGACCGATTCATTTAATGAGGCATGGATCGCGATCGGCGTGGTATTTCTGGTATCGTTGATCGCGGTCTTCTTCGTGCGCGGCGGGAAATGGAATCCGCAGGCGCCCGCGGATTGAAAGGAGCACCCGGTGCAGTTCATGTGCGACGCTCCCGGCGGCAGGACATGGTTCCGCATGGAGACGGAAGCCGAAGCGGTCGAGGAATCCACCGCCATGAACCACGCGGTCGAGAAATATTTTCGGCGCGAGCGCGACAAAGCCGTCCAGAGCTACAAGCCGACGTCGCAGAACTACATCGAACGGGACATCGGGCTTGCCGCGCATATCGCCCGCACCATGCCGCTGTTCCTCACGCTGCGCGACCGCGAGGGCAAGGCGCTGGCGACGGCGATGCTGCCGCCGGGCGGCAAGGAGGAAGCGGGATTCCGGACCATCATCGTCGGCCCGGCGAATGGCGATCCTTATCCCGGACAGGGCGATGCGATCGAGGCGCTCGCCAAGCACACCGGTCTCGCGCTCGATCGCGAAAGCTGTTTTCCGTATGGACGGCTACTCGGCGGGTGAGATGCTCACGGCTTCGGCCGCGTTCATCGACCAGATCATGCCGATGAAGATTCCCTTGGCGCGCTGAAGCAACCCAAGCACCATTGCGCCTGAGAGCGCGACGAAACCGGAGATGCTCATCCATAGCGGCATGAACAGCACCGCGTTCGCCGTCATCATCAGCGCGACGACGACATGGCCGGTGACCATGACGGTGAGCCATGCCGGGCCATCGTCGGCACGGATATGGCCGAAGGCTTCGCCGCAATCCGCGCAGCGATCCACCTGCTTGAGATAAGAGCGGAAGAGGTGGCCTTCGCCGCAGCTGGGGCAGCGCTGAAGCAGCCCGCGAATCGCGGCCTGCTTGGTGGGATTGGAAGAGGTGAACGCCATGCGCTGAAGATGGTGCGCCAGACCTCCTTCCGAAAGATTTGCCGAGGCCGCGCGGCAATTTGGCAGCGCCACCGCCGAAAATCCCGCAAAACGCTGGGGCGTTAACGAACTTTCGGGGAACAAATCCCGCCGGTAATTTCGCGTAAATGTTTGTCGGAAAAGGATGATCTTGGTAAAAGCTGCCGCGGGCCGCTCCCCGGGGGCACCCTCATCGCAATCGCATAGGAAGCTGGTGTGACCCGATCGTATCGAGCCATTCAACTCCCCCTCGCATGCCTCGCCTTCTCCCTTTTCGCACTAAGCCCTTTTGCGGCGGCGCCGGCGCATGCGGACGTTCTGGATTTCCTGAGCTCGATCGTGGCGGCGAAGCCGGCACCCGCGCCGGTTGTTCAGCCGGACGATGCTTCGCAGGCCGCCACTGACAACGCGGAAGCGGCCGACGATGCCGCTCTCGGCGAGATCGAAGCTCCGGCGCAGCTTGCCGACAAGGCGGGCGCGAACGCTTCGCCGACGGTGGAGAAAGCGGCGCGCCGCATGTCCTGCGTGCCATACGCGCGGCAGCGCTCCGGCCTTCAGATATTCGGCGACGCCAAATATTGGTGGGCAAGGGCCGCGGATCTCTACAGCCGCCTCACGCAGCCCGTCGCCGACGCGGTGATGGTGTTTGCCGGCAGCAGCCGGATCCGCCGCGGCCATGTCGCGGTGGTGACGGCGATCGTGTCGCCGCGCGAAATCAAGGTGGACCACGCCAATTGGCAGAACCATGGCGAGATCGACCTGAACATGCCGGTGCTCGATGTCAGCAAGGACAATGACTGGTCGCGGGTGCGCGTGTGGGATCCCGGCACCGGCCAGTTCGGCGCCCGCGTCTACGCCATCAGCGGCTTCATCGCACGGCCGCAGCGGGTGACCAGCGGTAGCTGAAGCTTACGTCCAATCCTTGCCTTTGTGGGGCTTGCGCACGAGTTCGGGCTGAACGAAAGGCGGCGGCGCGGTTTTATCCTTCGCCTTGTCGTTGGCTTTGGGCTTTTTCTTTTCCCGATTGCTGCGCTGTTCGCGATTGGCCATCCTGGCCTCCCGGCTGATTTTCGCGCGCCAGCCTAAAACTCCTCGCGGATTTGCAAAAGAGGCTTTGCATTCAGGCGCCGGGCAAGGACTCCAGCAAGTGCTCATAGATATCTTCCTGCTCCTGATGCAGGGCTTTGGCGAGGGTCTGCCGGACACCCGCGATCTTGCGCGCCGCCCGCCAGTCGCCCGCCCGGCGCAGACGGCGCTCGATCCCCATGAGCTCCTCGTCCGCCGATAGAATGTGGGCAACTCGCTTGATATCGACCGGGCGCGTCATGGATACCTCAGTGGGGATTGGTCGCGGGCCGCGCAGCAGAGCGTTCGAGAATGCCGGGTGCATCGCACGAGCCTTCGGGGCGGATGATAAGATAGGGATCGCTCTGCAGCGTTATCGCCGCCGCGTGCGGCGCGAGCTCGGCCACGATCTCCACATAGTCGTGATCGGAGAATACGAGCGGCGAATTGCGCATCGGCCGCTTGAATCCGAACTTTTCCCAGAAGCCGACAAGACGCGCCTGCGAATGCCCATAAACGCGCACGTAGCCCTTGCGCCGGCACATCTCGAAAGCCGCTTCCACGACGGCGCGTGCCACCGCGCCGCCGCGATAGGCCTTGAGCACCGCCAGGCGCTCCAGCTTTGCGAAGCCGGCGAAATAGCGGATGCGCATGACCGCCGCCGGTTTGCCATCGACCGTGCCCACGATATGCGTGGCGCAATAGTCGTTGCCGTCGAACTCTTCCTCATAGGGACAGTCCTGCTCCGACATGAAGACCGCGCCCCGGATGGCGACCACTTGCTGCATGTGTTCGGGAGTGGACGCGACGATGGCGCGGACAACGGGCGCGGATTGTCTTTCGCTCCAGGCCGGAAGCTGCATGAGCTGACCGACCTGCAACTGCGCGCCGGCGCCCGATGCGGTGAAGCCGCGATCGGCGCCAGCCTTGCGCCCGCCTTCGGTGGCGACGAACGCGAAGATCGGGACGTCTTTGTAGAGCGTGCCCAGGGCGCGGGCGATCAGGGGCCGCAACCGTTTCGCAAGACGCCGCGCCACCACGGCCCAGACATAAATGGCTGCAGGCTCTTCGCCGAACGGCGCCAGGCATGCGAGCGGGGGCCGGGTGCGCTGGAGCGTTCCTGCCTGCAGCGCGGAAAGCCCCGCGCGGTTCAGCATCAGAAATGCGTAAAAACCGATGATGGAGACAGTGCCGGCGGGTGAACCGCACTCGATCGCCCAGAGGCTATCGCTGTTGTGGGCGAAGACATCCATCATCGCTTCCACCGGCCCGGCATCGGGGGATACCTCCTGGAGGAGGAGCCGGTGAATTTCCGGAATCTCGGTGGCTTCGGGCGGCCGAATCCAGACCTTGCCGCCCTCCGGGTGCTCCACCGCCTCATCAGGTCCCCAGGCTCGGGTTCTTAACCCATTGGAATTTCTGTCGCTCAACCTGATTCTCCGTCGCGTGTTGATACAACTATAAGTTGCACACTAGCAGAGAGGCAGGCCCCGATGAAGATAGTGGCAGCCAATGGCCAAACGCGGGAAGCTGCATTACGGAATTGAGATATTCCAAAAGCGATGAGGGGCCATGGGGGACGGGCGCTGGGACGACTTCCGCTATTTTCTGGCGGTGGCCAAGACTGCGAGCATCAAGCGCGCAGCAGCCGATCTGCGCACGACGCAATCGGCCGTCAGCAAGCGGTTGAACAAGCTGGAACGCAGCCTCGGCGTTCGCCTGCTCGACCGCCGTTCATCCGGAACGACACTGACCTATCAAGGCCAACGCATCCTGAGCCACGCGCTTTCCGCCGAGACGGCGCTGGCGCGCGCCAAGGACGGCGCCAAGGAAATCGAAGGGCGCGTTACCGGCGATTGCAGCATCCAGCTCAGCGACGGCATCGCCAATTTCTGGATCGCGCAATTCCTTCCCGGCTTTTTCGATCTTCATCCCCAGATCGAGCTCAAGCTCATGCTCGATCAGGATGCGGGGATGACGCACAAGGAACTGTTCGACATCCGCCTGCACTATCGCCCGCCCAGCGACGGCGGCCAGGTGACAAGGCCGCTGTGCACGGTGCATTTCATTCCCTTCGCATCGCGCGGATATGTGGAGAAACATGGGGCGCCACGGACGATTCCGGATCTCGCGAACCATCGGCTCATCGATCAGCTGCAATATCTGATTTCGAAAGGTTCCTGGGCCGCATGGTTTGAGAACGCGCCGCTGAAGCACACCTCGCTGTTCACCAACCAGAGCTCGTTTCTCGCGCGCTCGGTGGAAAGCGGCGCCGGGGTGGGCCTGATGCCGACCTATATCGTGCTGGCGGCGCGTGATCTGGTGCCGCTCGATATCGGCATGCGGCTGCCGCTCAGGCTATATGCGAGCTATCACCGCGAACAGGCGCTGAAGGCCCCGGTGCGCACGACGCTTACTTTTTTGCGCGAGCGCATTTTCGACCTGAAGCGCATGCCGTGGTTCGGGCAGGACTTCGCGGCGCCGGAGCCGGCATGGACGGCGCTGCATCAACAGGCATTGGCGCGCGCCGCAAATGTGCCGCTCGAAGAGGACCAACTCGCGGCGGAATGATTGACCACTCGCGGCTGTCGTAGGCCCAGTGCAACAATGCCTGGCGCTGGCGGGGGCGGCAGGACCAGTCGGCGGGCTCGCAATATTTCTTCAGCTGCGCCAGATGGCGCGTCATGTTTTTCCAGCGCCCGATCTGGCGCGCGTCGTCTTCCATGCGGCGGCCCATGTAATAGCGGCAATACCATTGAAACCAGCCGCGCGGATCGTCTTCGTGGATCCAGCCTTTGCGCTTCCAATAGGAAAGCGACTTGGAAGCGTCGACGCGGAAGAAATTGAGATCGGGATTGCGGCCTGCCGGCGA
>JBQCFD010000104.1:0-6206 GCA_051959625.1 Rhizomicrobium sp. | reverse complement strand
GCCTTCATGCGCGGGCGCACGCTGGCCAATTCCTTCGTCATCCTGGACGAGGCGCAAAACTGCACCTCGGCGCAGATGAAGATGTTTCTCACCCGCCTCGGCGAAGATTCCCGGATGGTCGTGACCGGCGATCCTTCGCAGAGCGATCTGCCCGGCGGCCGCGCGGAAGGCCTGAGCGAGGCGCTGGAAATCCAGTCCGGCGTCTAAGGCGTGGCAACCGCGCAGTTCTCCGAAAAGGACGTAGTGCGCCATCCGCTCGTCGGCCGGATCGTGCGCGCCTACGACATGCAGGCGCGCGGCGGGTTCCTGCCGCCACGCTATCGCAAGGATGGCGAATGACGCGGCGAACGCGGCGCGCTATCGATGTCGAAATCGCGGACACGAAGTGGAAGAGGATTTCCGCCCCCGCTCGCGCCCGCATGAAACGCGCGGCGCTCAGGGCGCTCGAACATGAGAAGGCAGCCGGCGCGCTCACCATTCTTCTCGCCGGCGATGCGCGGCTCAAGGAATTGAACGGCCTTTTCCGCGGAAAGAACAAGCCCACCAACGTGCTCTCCTTCCCGTCTGAAGATGACGGCGGGTATCTGGGCGACATTGCGATCGCCTACGGCACGGTCGCGCGGGAAGCGCGCGAATCGGGAAAGGCGTTCTCCGACCACCTGGCGCATCTTGCGGTCCATGGCGTGCTTCATCTGCTCGGGCACGATCACGAAAAACCCCGGGAAGCGGCGCGCATGGAGGGGATCGAGCGCGAAATTCTTGCTGAATTCGGGATCGCCGATCCCTATGCTGTCAAGCGCATCCCTGCCCGCAGGAAAGCCGTAAAGCGGCATGTCTGATTCCAGCTCATCGCCCGACCGGCAGGTCTCCATCTTTCGCCGCCTCGCCCAGCTTCTGGGCGGCGACGAGGACGTGCAGGCAATGCGCGAAAGCCTCGAGGAAGTGATCGAGGAAAGCGCGCGAGAGAGCCACGAATTCGCGCCGCAGGAGCGCATAATGCTCTCCAATCTGCTGCGTTTCGGCGATCTCAAGGTTGGCGACGTGATGGTGCCGCGAACCGATATCATCGCCGTCGAGGAAAAAACGTCGCTGCGCGATCTCATGGCGCGCTTCCGCGAAGCGCAGCACTCGCGCCTGCCGGTCTATCGCGAGACGCTGGACGATCCGATCGGCGTCATCCACGTGAAGGATGTGCTGGGCCTTCTGCAGACCGCGCCGGATGGATCGCTGCGCTGGCCCGACGTTCCGATCGCAACCTTCAAGCGCGATATCCTGGTGGCGCCGCCCTCCATGCCCGCGCGCGACCTTCTGATGAAGATGCAGGGATCGCACAACCATCTGGCGCTCGTCATCGATGAATATGGCGGCACCGACGGGCTTGTTTCCATCGAGGATCTCGTCGAGCAGATCGTGGGCGATATCGACGACGAGCACGATACCGACGACGCGCCTCGCGCGCGCGCCGTGGGCGGGGGCGCGTTCGAAGCCGATGCGCGCATGTCGCTTGAAGATTTCCACGAGCAGACCGGGATCGATCTGCAGCCGCCCGACCCCGAAGCGGACGTGGATACGCTCGCCGGGCTTGTCGTCGCGCTGATGGGACGGCTTCCCCAGCGCGGCGAGATCGTGACCGATCCGTCGGGAACGAAGTTCGAAATTCTCGACGCCGATCCGCGCCGTGTGCGCCGCATCCGCCTGAAGCCGCCGCCCAAACAGCCCGAGCCGCAATCCTGATGGCGAATTCCCTCGATGCGATTGGCACGCTGTTGCGCGCGCTGACGGGCTGGCGGCGATTGCTCGCGGCGTTCGTCGCGGGCGCTCTGTCCGCGCTTTCGTTCGCGCCGTTCGAAGTTTTTCCGCTGCTGCTTCTCGGCTTCGCGGCCTTGGTGCTGCTCATCGATGGCGCCGCTCTCGAGCCGCGGCCTCTGCGCAGCGCGGCGCTCACCGGCTGGGCGTTCGGCTTCGGCCAGTTTCTCGTCGGCCTTTATTGGGTGGGCTACGCATTCCTCGTCGACGCGGCTGACCATTTGTGGCAACTGCCATTCATCGCGCTGATCCTGCCCGGCGGGCTTGCCTTGTTCATCGCGCTGGCCGCGGCCGTGGCGGTGTCCGGATGGCGCGAAGGCTGGCCGCGGGCGTGTTTGCTTGCGGCCTGTTACGCAGCCGCCGAATGGCTCCGGGGAAATGTCCTCACCGGATTTCCCTGGGATGTTCCGGGTTACGGTTGGGGCGCTTCACTGGCGATCTTGCAGAGCGCGTCCGTCATCGGAATTTACGGCCTGTCGCTGCTGACGATCCTGCTTGGCGCATCGCTGGCATTCTTGTTCGTGCCCGAACGAGCCAAGCACTGGCCGATGCATGCGGCGCTGACGGTTCTGTTATTCGTGATTTGGGCCGGCGGGGCCTTGCGTCTTGCGACCGTTGTTCCGGACGTGCCGGGCGTGCGCTTGCGGCTGGTCCAGCCCAATGTTCCCCAACAGGACAAATACATTCCGTCCATGCGTGCGCAGCACTGGCGCGAACTGATGGATCTCAGTCTTGCGAAAAACGGCCCGCCGCCCACGCATATCATCTGGCCGGAGGCAGCGCCGCCGTTCCTTCTGGCGCGCAACGGCCCGGCCCTGGACGATATTGCGTTCCTCACCAGCAACAACAGCGTGCTGATGACGGGCGCGGTGCGCGTCGAGGTCTCTCCGGGCCAGGAACCGCGGTTCTTCAACAGCTTCTATATCTTCGGCCGCGGCGGACAGCTGCTTCACACCTACGACAAATTCCATCTCGTGCCGTTCGGCGAATATGTTCCGGCATTTCTGCGCAAGCTGGGCCTGAGCAATGTCGTGAATATTCCCGGCAGCTTCGGCTTCGGCTCCGGCCCGCAGACCTTCTCCGTTCCCGGCGCGCCGCCGGTTGGGCCGCTCATCTGCTACGAGATTTTGTTCCCCGGTGAAGTCACGGCGAAGAACCGCCCGGGATGGCTCGTAAATGTCACAGACGATTCCTGGTTCGGACCGCCATCGTCATCAGGCCCCTATCAACATCTCTTGATCGCCCGCGTTCGGGCGATCGAAGAGGGATTGCCTGTCGCGCGCGCCGCGAACACCGGAATTTCCGCGGTGATAGACCCGATGGGCCGCATCGTTGCGGAACTCGGAAGCGGCAAGTTGGGCGTGCTCGATTCCCGGCTTCCGCGCGCGCTTCCCGAGACGATCTTCGCCCGTTTCGGGGAATGGGGCTTTCTTCTCCTTCTGATCGGAACTGCCGCGGCCGGGCTGGCGTGGCCCGCAACCACAGGACGCCAGAGCCGTTAGTCTCACTGAGACCTTTCCTTACCCCTGGGAAGGGGTCTAAGGTCCGGCTGGCAAACGCAAATTTCACGTGAGGGCAGTTAGGAGTACTGTGCCGAAGAAACAAGCAAGCCCCATTGATGTCCAAGTCGGCAACCGCGTCAGGTTGCGTCGGATGCTCATCGGCATGAGCCAGGAGAAGCTGGGCGAACTGCTCGGCCTGACCTTCCAGCAAGTCCAGAAATACGAGAAAGGCGTGAACCGCATCGGTGCCGGCCGCCTGTTTCAGGTGGCCCATATCCTCGGCGTGCCGATCGACTATTTCTACGAAGGCGTCAGCAGCGGAGAACATGCGCCGGGCTTCGCAGAACCAGGCAGCGCATCGCCGCCCGTAATGGAATTCCTGTCCAGCGGCGAAGGTCTTCAGTTGAGCCTGGCGTTCATGAAGATCCGCGATCCCAAGGTGCGCAAGCGCGTCCTCGATCTGGTGAAAAGCCTGTCGGCCGAAGAAGAGGCTGCGGCGGAATAGTCAGCCGCGAGAGCTCTTTTCCTCGATGCCGGAGCGGTTCGCGCGGGCTTTAAGCGCGGCATAGGCCTCATCGGGCGTGATCCCGCATGCCGCCCACAGCACCAGCAGGTGATAAAGCAGATCCGCCGACTCGGCGACGAGATGGTCTTTGCTCTGCCCGACGGCAGCGAGCGCGGTCTCCACGCCTTCTTCGCCGAGCTTCTTGGCGATCTTCAGCGTGCCCTGATGAAAAAGCTTCGCCGTATAGGAGGAAGCGGGGTCGGCATCCTTGCGGGAAAGGATGACGCTGTAGAGATGATCGATCGGATGGGCTTCGGCCATGTCGCCCTCAGACAATATTTGCTGCGACAGAACGCGGCCTCCGGTGCCCCTGTCAAGTGTCGCTTTGCCCGATATGATGTGACCCGCGTGAGGCGAATTGGGGGCGGGCGTGAAGTTCGGTTTGGTGATGTGCGTAGCATGTCTTGGCCTGTCGGGCGGCCAGGCAGTTGCAGCCTCTGCACCGGTTCCAGCAGCGGATTCCGGCGGCAGCTTTCTCGGTCTGGATTCCATCGACTGGCATGTGGCGCCGCGGGTGACCGTCACCGGCGGCATCGGCTACATGACCGACAGCGCGCGCGAGATGGTTTACGACACGCCGGGCGGCGCGCGCGTGAGCGAACTCAACTGGAAGGTCCAGGATGCGCTGGTGCTTCGCGGCACGGCAACGCTCCATCTTACGGATTGGCTCAGCGCGTCGCTGGGCGGGTGGACGAAGATCGATTCCAACAATCTGATGGACGATTATGACTGGCTTGTTCCGCCCTACACCCAGTGGAGCGATCATTCCCATCATCCGGACACCAAGCTCAACAAGGCCAATCAGGGCGACATCGGCCTTGCGGCGCGCGTCTATAACGAAGATGGATTGGCGGTTAGCGTTGACGCCGGTTATCAATGGACCGGCTTCAAATGGGCGGCCTATGGCGGCCACTATGTCTATTCCGATCTCGGCTTTCGCGATTCCGTCGGAGATTTTCCGGCGGGCGAACTGGGCATCACCTACAGCCAGACGTTCAAGGCGCCCTATCTGGGCGTCTCGGCCAGCTACCGGCTGGATGATGATTGGGAATTTTCCGCCGCCCTGCGCGGGAGCCCCTGGGCTTCCGGTGCGTCGGATGTGGACCACCACGTTCTGCGGCTGCTCATATTCCGCGACAAGACGGACCAGTCACACTTGATCGCATTGTCGGCGGGCGCAGCCTACAACATCAATCCGCGCACGCAGATCGGGACCACGGTGGAATTTCAGGCCTACACGCTGGGCAAGGGTCCGACGACGGCGCTCGATCAGACAACCGGCATCGTTTACGACTATCCGGGCAAGGCGTCCGGCATCAGCAACCAAACGCTCACGGCGATGCTGAACGTGCGCTACCGCTTCGATCCCTGATCCTGGTCAGTTGATGCCGGGTTCGAGGAGCCGGCGCGCGATCACCTGCGCCTGAATTTCGGCGGCGCCTTCGAAGATGTTGAGGATGCGCGCGTCGCACAGAACGCGGCTGATCTCGAACTCCAGCGCGAAGCCGTTGCCGCCGTGGATCTGCAGCGCGTTGTCCGCCGCCGCCCAGGCCACGCGCGCGCCGAGCAGCTTGGCCATCCCGGCTTCGAGGTCGCAGCGGCGTCCCTCGTCCTTTTCCTTCGCCGCGTGATAGGCGATCTGGCGGGACACCGCGATCTCCACCGCCATCATCACCAGCTTGTCGCTCACGCGCGGGAACTCGAAGATCGGCTTGCCGAATTGCGTTCGTTCGAGCGCGTATTGCAGGCCCAGATCGAGCGCGCGCTGCGCCACGCCGATGGCGCGCGCCGCCGTCTGGATGCGCGCGGACTCAAAGGTTTGCATGAGCTGCTTGAATCCCTGCCCCTCTTCGGTGCCGAGCAGATTCTTCGCCGGCACCTCGAAACCGTCGAAGCCGATCTCGTATTCCTTCATGCCGCGATAGCCGAGAACTTCGATCTCGCCGCCGGTCATGCCCTTGGCCGGGAACATTTCGGTTTCCGTGAAGCGCGGCTTCTCTGCCAGCAGCATGGAAAGGCCGCGATAACCCTTTTGATCCGGCAAGGTGCGCACCAGCAGCGTCATCACATCGGCGCGCGCGGCATGGGTGATCCAGGTCTTGTTGCCATAGATCTTGAACACGTCGCCTTCGCGCACGCCGCGGGTCTTGAGTTCCGCCACATCCGATCCGCCCGCGGGTTCGGTGAACACGGCCGTCGGCAGGATCTCGCCGCTGGCGATCTTCGGCAGCCAATAATTCTTCTGTTCCTCCGTGCCGCCGGTCAGGATCAGCTCGCAAGCGATCTCCGAGCGTGTCGCCAGCGAACCCACGCCGATATAGCCGCGCGACAAT
>JBQCFD010000103.1:0-2091 GCA_051959625.1 Rhizomicrobium sp. | reverse complement strand
GTCCTCGTTATCGACTTCGGATCGCAGGTTACCCAGCTCATCGCGCGCCGGGTGCGCGAAGCAGGCGTGTACTGCGAAATCGTACCCTTCAACAAAGCCCAGGAAGAACTGAACCGCGGGAAACCGCAGGCGATCATTCTTTCCGGTGGCCCCGCCAGCGTCACCGAAAGCGACACGCCGCGCGCGCCGCAAGAGGTGTTTCAGCTTGGCGTTCCTGTTCTCGGCATCTGCTATGGCGAGATGACCATGAGCCAACAGCTCGGCGGCAAGGTGGAAACGGGACACAACCGCGAATTCGGCCGCGCCGATATTCACATCGACAAGAAGTCTCCGTTGCTTGCCGGCCTTGGCGATGCGAACGGCAACGAGCCGGTGTGGATGAGCCATGGCGACAAGATCACCGCCATTCCGCCGGGCTTCGAAGTGATCGCCACATCGGAAAGCTCGCCCTATGCCGTCATCGGCAATGAGGCGAAGCATTTCTATGGCGTGCAATTCCATCCCGAAGTGGCGCACACGCCGCGCGGCGCGACGATCCTGAAGAACTTCATCGGCATCGCGGGCATCAAGCCCGAGTGGAACATGCATGCCTTCCGCCAGCGCGAGATCGAGAAGATCCGCGCGCAGGTCGGCAAGAGCAAAGTGATCTGCGGACTTTCCGGCGGCGTCGATTCCTCTGTTGCCGCGGTGCTGATCCACGAAGCGATCGGCGATCAACTCACCTGCATCTTCGTGGACACCGGATTGATGCGCGCGGGCGAGGCGGATGAAGTCGTCTCGCTGTTCAAGGGCCACTACAACATCCCGCTGATCCACGCGGAGGCGTCCGATCTTTTTCTCGGTCGCCTCGAAGGCGTCAGCGATCCGGAGCAGAAGCGCAAGATCATCGGTTCCACCTTCATCGACGTGTTCGACAAGGAAGCCGCGAAGATCGGCGGTGCGGAGTTCCTGGCGCAGGGCACGCTCTATCCTGACGTGATCGAAAGCGTGAGCGCCACGGGCGGGCCTTCCGTCACCATCAAGTCGCATCACAATGTCGGCGGCTTGCCGGAACGCATGAAGATGAAGCTGGTCGAACCGTTGCGCGAACTCTTCAAGGATGAAGTGCGCGCGCTGGGCCGCGAGCTTGGTTTGCCGGAGACCTTCGTGGGCCGCCATCCGTTTCCGGGGCCGGGCCTCGCCATCCGCGTGCCGGGCGAGATCACGCGCGACAAGCTGGAAATCCTGCGCAAGGCCGACACCGTCTATCTCGACGAAATCCGCAAGGCCGGTCTCTACGACAAGATCTGGCAGGCCTTCGCCGTGCTGCTGCCCGTGCGCAGCGTGGGCGTGATGGGCGACGGCCGCACTTATGATTATGTGCTCGCGTTGCGCGCCGTCACCTCAAGCGACGGCATGACGGCGGATTACTATCCGTTCGAGCACTCCTTCCTCGCCCGCGTCTCCACCCGCATCGTGAATGAAGTGCGCGGCGTGAACCGCGTGGTGTATGACATCACGAGCAAGCCGCCCGGAACGATCGAGTGGGAGTGACGTGCGCGGACGTCTTCAAAGCTTCTTGCGTGCAAATCTGAGAAGCTTGCTGGTTCTCGCGGCCACGGCTCTCGCGTGTTCGCGGACGATGTTTGCGTTCTTTGATGATCCCGAGGGACCGAATCTCCTCGTGGTTGTTGGGATGGCGGCTGTGATCTACGCCATCTCTTTGGCGGTCTATCTCTCGAATTTCCTTCCGTCGCTTACGGGGTTCAGACGAAGCTCGGCTGCGGTTTTCGTTCAGATGTTCGTTGCTACGGGTTTTTACGTGTTACTCCGCTGAAGGCGGGGGCCGGTCCCAACTCGAATTGAATGTCGATTTTCGCTCTCCAGATTTCACGCTTTCACAACATCTTGTGGCTGGAAGAGGCGCGATGCATTTGAAGTCACGTTTTGCACTACCCCCCCTCCCTCTCGCCCTCATCCTGCCTCGTGGCTTTTGTGGAAGACGCAGTTCTCCTGTTTGCCGGGGCGCGCTTTCCGCGCGAACCGGCAAAATAGTGGATAGAACAAAATAAGAACAAATGCGACGGGAGTCAAGCCCCGTGCGGCGAAACC
>JBQCFD010000102.1:0-2318 GCA_051959625.1 Rhizomicrobium sp. | reverse complement strand
TCTCGAATGTCTGGTCGAGAACGAGATGACCTTTGAGGCCACCTGCGCCAAAGGCTATCACCCCGCAACGGTGAAGCGCGTCGAACAGCTTCTCTATGTGTCCGAATACAAGCGCCGCCAGGCGCCGCCGGGCGTGAAGCTCACCCGCAAGAATTTCGGCCGGGATCGTAGATACCCGATTACCAATGCGTTCCGCGATGCGCGTGACCTATGACCATCGTCCGCTTCGCCCCGTCTCCCACCGGATTGCTCCACGTCGGCAATGCGCGCACTGCCATGCTGAACTGGCTGTTCGCCCGCAAGCATCACGGCAAGTTCTTCCTGCGCATCGACGATACTGATACCGAGCGCAGCAAGCCGGAATATGAAGCGGCGATCCTCGAAGACATGGCGTGGCTGGGCCTGACGCATGACATCTTCGCGCGCCAGACCGAACGGGCCGATGCACATGCGCGCGCCGCCGAAGCGCTCAAAGCCGGCGGCCATCTGTATCCCGCCTATGAAACCGCCGACGAACTGGACCGCCGCCGCAAGCGCCAGATCGCGATGCACAAGCCGCCGGTCTATGACCGCGCCGCGCTGAAACTCTCCGCCGAAGACCGCTCGAAGTTAGAGAACGAAGGCCGCAAGCCGCATTGGCGCTTCAAGCTCTCGCAGTCCAAAGTGAAGTGGCATGACCTGATGCGCGGCGATGTCGAGATCGACACGGCGCATCTCTCCGATCCCGTGCTCATCCGCGAAGATGGCCGCTTCCTCTATACGCTGCCGTCGGTGGTGGACGATATCGACTTCAAAATCACCCACATCATCCGCGGCGAGGATCACGTCACCAATACCGCCGCGCAGATCGAGATCTTCATGGCGCTGGGCGCGGACGTGCCGCACTTCGCGCATTTCCCGCTGCTCGTCGGCGTCGGCGGCGAGGCGCTATCCAAGCGCATCGGCTCGCTGTCGCTCCGCGAAATCCGCGAGAACGGCATCGAGCCGTTGGCGCTGGACTCCTATCTCGCGAAAACCGGCACGTCGGACGCCGTGGCGCTTGGCGCATCGCTCGATGCGCTCGCCGCGGAATTCGACTTCGCCAAGATCGGCCGCGCCCCCGCGCACTTCGATCCGAAGGAATTGGAAGGCCTCAACAGCAGGCTGCTGCACGCATTGCCGTATGACGCGGTGAAAGACCGTCTCTCGGTTCTCGGCGTCGACAGCGAAGCGCTGTGGAACGCGATCAAGCCGAACGTCGCGCGCCTTGCCGATGCGGGCGATCTCGCCGCGCTCGTCACGGGCAGCGTCACGCCCGTGATCGAAGACGCGACCTTTGCCGCAAAAGCCGTCGAACTTCTCCCCGCCGAGCCGTGGGACGAAAACACCTGGGGTGCGTGGACCAAGGCGGTTTCCGCAGCGACAGGCGCGAAAGGCCGCGACCTTTTCCATCCACTGCGCCTGGCGCTCACCGCCCGCGAAAGTGGACCGGAGATGAAGAAGCTGCTACCACTCATAGGCCGCGCGAGAGTGCTTGCCCGGCTCAAAGGGGAAACGGCGTGAGCTTTGTCCGCCAGATTTGTCTGATTTCGATTTGCGGCTGACCGCCGCGAAAACCCTGTTGCTCATCCACATTCCCAAATTGTCATCTCCCGCAAAAGCGGGCCACCCAGGTGATAGCGGTATGCTGTTGCAGGGTTCGCTGAGGCCAGCGTTACAACCGGCGCCATCGAGGCAATTTCAACCGGGTGGCCCGCTTTTGCGGGCCATGTCAGTGAGGGGTGGAGAGAATTCGGAAAACACCCTCAAATCACGCTAAAAAGACCGTCATGACCACGCTTCGCCTCTACAACACGCTCACCCGCACGAAGGAAGACTTCGTGCCGATCGATCCGAACAATGTGCGCATGTATGTGTGCGGGCCGACAGTCTATGACTATGCCCATATTGGCAATGCGCGCCCGGCCATCGTGTTCGATGTGCTCTATCGGCTGCTCAAACAGCTATATCCGGGTGCGGGCAAGGCGTCCGATGGTAGTCGTGTCGAATACGTCCGCAACATCACGGACATCGACGACAAGATCAACGCGCGCGCGCTGGAACGGCGCGGCGACCGCAACGTGCCGATCCTAGACGTGGTGCGCGAACTCACGGAAGAAACCTACAATGTCTATCGCGACGACGTGACGGCGCTGGGCTGCCTGCCGCCCAGCTTCATGCCGCGCGCGACCGAGAACATCGCGCCGATGATCGCAATGACAAAAACGTTGATCGACAACGGCCACGCTTATGAAGCGGCGGGGCATGTGCTGTTCGACGTGTCGTCCAAAGCCGATTAC
>JBQCFD010000101.1:0-6396 GCA_051959625.1 Rhizomicrobium sp. | reverse complement strand
AATCTGTTCGATGCGCTGCGCTGGGTGATGGGCGAGACGCGCCCGACATCGGTGCGCGGCACGGAGATGGACGATGTGATCTTCGCCGGATCGGCCGGCCGGCCGGCGCGCAACCAGGCGGAAGTCATCCTGCATATCGACAACTCCGATCGCACCGCCTCGCCGCAATACAACGACTACGACACGATCGAGATCTCGCGCCGCATCGAGCGCGAAGCGGGCTCGGTCTATCGGATCAATGGCCGCGACGTGCGCCAGCGCGACGTGCAGATATTCTTCGCCGATGCGTCTTCCGGCGCGGGCTCGACCGCGTTCGTGCGCCAGGGCCAGATCGGCCTTCTGATTTCGCAGAAGCCGCTCGCCCGCCGCGCCATCCTGGAAGAAGCTGCCGGCATCGGCGGCCTGCACCAGCGCCGCCATGAGGCCGAACTGCGTTTGCGCGCCGCCGAAACCAACATCTCGCGTCTGGACGAGGTGATCCGCGAAGTCGAAACCGCGCTGCAGAACCTCAAGCGTCAGGCACGGCAGGCATCGCGCTATCGCAACCTCTCCGGTCATATCCGCCGCGCCGAAGCGCTGGCGCTGCACCTGCGCTGGCTCGCCGCCGAAGCACAGACCCGGCATGCCGAGGAAGCGCTGGCCGCGGCAAACGAGGCCGTCGCCACCTGCACCGAGCAGGCATCGCAAGCCTCGACGATCCAGATCGATGCCGCCGCCGCCGTGCCGCCGCTGCGCCAGCGAGAAGCCGAACGCGCCGCAGCGCTCCATCGCCTCACCGTCGAACGCGAAGCGCTCGACGCGGAAGAAGCTCGTGCGCGCGAAGAAGCGCAGCGCATGCGCCAACGCATCAGCCAGGGCGAACAGGATATCGGCCGCGAAAGGGTTCTCGAAGCCGACGCGACCGCTGCGCTGGAAAAACTTTCTGCCGAAACCGGCGAACTGGAAACCGCCCAGGCTGGCGCGCAGGATGAATTGAACACCGCGCAGGCGCGCGCGGCGGAGCTTGCCGAAGCATTGACCGAACGCGAGCGCGCCCTCGAACGCCTCAATGCCGAACTCGCCGAATGGAACGCGCAGAAGAACGGCCTGGACCGTCAGCGCGAGATGGCGTCGGCGCTCGTCGAAACCACCACGCAGCAGCTCTCCGAAGCGCAGGCGCGCCTGGACGCCGCCATGACGGATGCCGCCGGCGCGCCGGACGTTCAGGCCGCGGAAGCCGCGACCGAAACCGCGCGCACCGCAGCCGAAGACCTTCGCGCTGCGTTCGAAGCTGCGCGCGCCGCGCTCGAAACCGCCGAAGCCGGCGAGAACGAGGCGCGCAAGCCGCTGCAGGAAATCGAGCGGCGCGTACAGGAATTGTCCGGCGAAGCGAAAGCGCTTTCCGCGCTGCTGCGCCCGCAGGGCGACGATCTTTTCCCGCCTCTGGTCGACGCGGTGAAAGTGCAGCCGGGTTACGAAGCCGCCTTCGCCGCCGCGCTTGGGGACGACCTTCAGGCCCCGCTCGATGAAGCCTCGCCGCACCATTGGCGCAATCTCGGCACGCTCGAAAACGCGCCGGCTTTGCCCGACGGCGTGCAGCCCTTGAGCAAATTCGTGCAGGCGCCGGACGCGCTCGCGCGCCGCCTCGCGATGACGGGTGTGGTGTTCCACGATCAGGGCAAGGAGATCCAGGGGCAGCTCAAAGCTGGCCAGCGTCTTGTCTCCGCGCGCGGCGATGTCTGGCGCTGGGATGGCTACGCTGCTTCCGCCGAAGCGCAGTCCCCTGCCGCAGCGCGATTGGCGCAGCGCAATCGCCTCGCCGATCTCGAAACCGAGATTGCGAACGCCAAAGAGCAGCAGAGCCAAATCTTCGCCGCCTACTCCGCCGCCCGCGAGGCGACGCAAGCCGCGCGCGAGGCCGCCCGCAGCGCCGAACAGAAGCAGAGCGAAGCCAGCCGCGCGCTCATCGCGGCACAGGACGACGCCGCGAAAGCGGCCCGCGCCGCCGCGGAGCGCATGTCGCGGCTCGCCTCCCTCGAAGCGGAGATCAAACGCCTTACGCAGCAACACGACACCGCCGCGGCATCCGAGCGCGAAGCCAATGACGCCCTGGCAGCGTTGGCGGATGGCGCGACGCTTGTGCAGGCCGTCGCCAGCGCGCGCGAACAGGCGGCCGAGGCGCGCGGGCAGGATGCGGAAGCACGCGGCGCTGTCGAAGGTCTGACGCGCGCCGGCGCCATGCGCACATTGCGGCTGGGCACCATCGCGGAAGAAAAAACGCGCTGGGAATCCCGCCGCGCCGCGGCCGCTGCGCAGATGGAAGAGCTCAATCGCCGGCTGGCCGCGATGAACGAAGAGCTTGTCGCGCTCGAAGCGGTGCCGCAGACGCTCGCCGAAAAGCGCAGCAGCTTGCTGAACGCCATCTCCGCCGCCGAAGCCGCGCGCAAAGAAGCCGCCGATCTTCATGCCGAGGCCGAACAGGTTCTCGCTGCCGCCGACAAGGCGCTGAAGGCCGCGGAAGGCGCGATGTCGTCGGCGCGCGAGGAACGCGCCCGCTCGCAGGCGCTGTCGGAATCGGCCGCCGAGCGGATCGCGGAGCTGAAAAACCGCATCCGCGACGAACTCGATCTGGCGCCCGAGCAGCTCGCGGAAGAAGCCGAACTCAAGGACGGCGAAGAGCTCCCGACGCTCGAATATGCCGACAAGCGCGTGGAGAAACTGAAAGCCGAGCGTGAATCGCTGGGTGGCGTGAACCTGCGCGCGGAAGAGGAAGCGCAGGAACAGGAACAGCGCCTCACCGCGCTGCAGAACGACCGCAACGATCTCTCCGGCGCGATCGATCGCCTGCGCCGCGGAATCCAGTCGCTCAATCGCGAAGGCCGCGAGCGCCTGCTGGAGTCCTACGAGAAGGTGAATCAGAACTTCCAGATGCTTTTCACCAAGCTCTTCCAGGGCGGCGAAGCCAAGCTCACGCTCACCGAGAGCGAAGATCCGCTGGAAGCCGGCCTGGAGATCTTCGCGCGCCCGCCGGGCAAGCGCCTGCAGAACCTCACGCTGCTTTCCGGCGGCGAGCAGGCGCTGACGGCGATGGCGCTGATCTTCGCGGTGTTCCTTGTGAACCCGGCGCCCGTCTGTGTTCTGGACGAAGTGGACGCACCGCTGGACGACGCCAATGTCGAGCGTTTCTGCAACCTGCTCGACGAGATGACGCGCATCACCGACACGCGCTTCCTCGTCATCACCCACCACGCGCTGACGATGAGCCGGATGCACCGTCTCTTCGGCGTGACGATGGCCGAGCGCGGCGTCAGCCAGCTCGTCTCCGTCACACTCGCCCAAGCCGAACAGGTCGCGGCGGCGGAATAGCTGAACAGAGTCATCGCCAATTACCGCGTGGGTCACCTTCCCTCGCCGCTTGGCGGCTTGCCGCGAATGACAGATGTGATGTTTGGGGACGGCGGAGCGATTCTCCCTCACCCGACAACATTCTTGCGCGCATTTCGCCGCGCCGCGATTTTCGTCAATGGAACCAACCGCTTACAGCAGTTTAACATTCTTGACAGCCCATAGGGCCGTCCCTATGTTCCGCGCGCCTTCGGGAAGCCGCGAGGGCCCAGCAATTGCGCGTGGATTCCGGTGACGGCGGAGCGAATGAGCGACCCCGATGACCTGAAGCGCCTGGGAGCGCGGCTCGACGACGCCCAACAGCGACTGGCGCCGCGGAAGACACAGCCGCCGCCGACGCAGATGGGAATTGCGGCCCGTTTTTCGACGGAGCTGGTGGCCGCGCTGGCAGTAGGCGGCGCGATGGGATGGGGACTGGACTGGCTTTTCGGCCGCTTCGGAATCCACACCAAGCCGTGGCTTATGATTGCGTTCGTCGTGCTTGGGATGGTTGCCGGTATTCGCAACGTCATGCACGCGGCAAAAGAGATCAACGCTCAGGTGGCGGCCAAAGGCCCGGCGCCTGCTGCAAGAGACGACGAGGAGAGTTAGCGCCGTGGCGATGCATCCCATGGAGCAATTCGAGGTGAAGCCGCTGATCGACCATCCGTTGTTCCGGATCGGCGGTCACGACATATTCTTCACCAACCAGTCCTTGTTCATGATCATCGTTGTCGTTGCCGCGTCGCTCTTCCTCACGCTGGCGATGGGCGGCAAGCGGCTGGTGCCGTCGCGAAGCCAATCGATGGCGGAAGTCTCCTACGAATTCGTCGCCAACATGATCCATGCCTCGGCGGGCGAAGATGGGCTCAAGTTCTTCCCCTTCATCGTCACCACCTTCATCTTCGTGCTGCTCTGCAACGTCTTCGGCATGGTGCCGTGGTCGTTCACGGTGACGAGCCAGATCGCGGTCACTTTCGCCATGACGGCGTTCATTATCGCGATGGTGGTCGTCGTGGGCTTCGCCAAGCACGGACTGGGCTTCCTCAAGCTCTTCGTGCCTGAGGCGCCGATCTATCTTCTCATCCTGCTGGTGCCGATCGAGATCATCTCGTTCCTGACGCGCCTGGTCAGCCTCTCCGTCCGTCTTTTCGCCAACATGCTCGCCGGCCACACGATGCTGGCGGTGTTCGCCGGTTTCGTCGTCATGCTCGGCGCGGCGGGCGGCATTCTCTCGGTTCTTTCGGTCGGGCCGATGCTCATGATCATCGCGATCATGCTTTTGGAACTGCTGGTTGCGTTCCTGCAGGCTTATGTGTTCGCGATCCTCACCTGCATCTACCTGAACGAAGCGCTTCACCTCCACGATCACCACTGATTTCTTGACCAAAGGGACTTAAAGACATGGAACTCCAAGCAGCGAAAATGATCGGCGCGGGCCTTGCCTGTATCGCCCTCGTCGGCGCCGGTATCGGCATCGGCAACGTGTTCGGCAGCTACCTCTCGGGCGCGCTGCGCAATCCGGGTGCCGCCGCCACGCAGACGACCAACCTGCTCCTCGGCTTCGCGCTGTGCGAAGCGACGGGCCTGTTCGGTCTCGTGATCGCGCTTATCATCCTGTTCACGTAATCGTCTGATGATCGACGCCGACACCATGAACGCGGCGGTGGGCCAGCCCGCCCCGCATGAGGCATCGGGCGGCTTCCCGCCGTTCGACGCGTCCACCTTCCCCAGCCAGATCTTCTGGCTGGTGGTGACGTTCGCTTTCCTGTTCGTGGTGATGTGGCGCGTGGCGGGTCCGCGCATCAACGGCGTCATCACCATGCGGCGCAACAAGATCAACGGCGACATCGCGGCGGCGCAGAAAAGCCGCGGCGATGCCGAAGCCGCCTCCGCCGCCTACCAGACGGCGCTGGCCGGTGCCCGCGCCAAGGCCAACGCGCATGCGGAGGAAACCCGCAAGCGCATCGGCGGCGAGATCGACAAGGCCAAGGCCGACGCCGAGGCCCAGGCGCATGAAGCGACGACGAAAGCCGAGGCCCGCATTCAGGCGATGCGCGCGGACGCCCGCGTCTCGATGGCCAAAGCCGCGCAGGATGCCGCGATCGATATCGTCTCCCGCCTGACGGGTGAAACCGTCTCGGCGGCCGACGCGGCGGCGGCCGTCAAAGCGGCGAGCGGGAACTGACCATGCTGGCTCTCATTCAGAATCCGGAATTCTGGGTCGCCGTCGGTTTCGTGGTGATGGTCGGCATCCTGATCTATGCCGGCGCGCCGAAATTCATCGGCAAATATCTGGACGACCGTGCCGCCGCCATCAAGGCGGAGCTGGACGAAGCTGCGCGGTTGCGCGCGGAGGCGGAAGCCCTGCTCGCCGACTACAAGCGCAAATCCGCAAATGCGGAGACCGAGGCGAACGCCATCGTGACCGAGGCCCGCGCCGACGCCGAGCGGATCGCCGCCGAAATGCGCGCCGCTCTTGCCGCGCAGATCGAACGCCGTGGCAAGCAGGCTCAGGACAAGATCGCCCAGGCCGAAGCCGCGGCGCTCGCCGAGATCCGCGCGCTGGCCGCCGACGCCGCGACGGCTGCGGCGGAGAAGCTCATTGCCGCCCGCCTCGACGAGAAGCGCGCCGGCGCGCTCATCGAGCAAAGCCTGAAGGACCTGTCGGGCAAGCTGAACTAGGCCGAAAAATATTCCCGAATAAGCCGCCGGATGCCTGTCCGGCGGCTTTTTTCTTTTCGCTTCAAAGTGATAGGCCAGTCCTAGAGCCGTCTATAATTTCCTTGACGCCGTAACGCACCCCCTGTACAAATCTCCCAATTCTCGAACTGCGCCCATATCTGTCATCCCGGCCAGCGAAGCATCGCAAAGCCGGGAACCCATGATGCCGTCTGCAGCACATGGACCCGCGCGGGATGAGAGTTCCATTTTACGGAAACACGAAAATGCACAAACAACCCTAGCTCAGCCCTCGCCCTGGCCGGGCGTGGCGCAGGGATGGATGTTTCCGGGGAAGCCGAGATCGCGCTT
>JBQCFD010000100.1:0-14991 GCA_051959625.1 Rhizomicrobium sp. | reverse complement strand
TGGGTGATGTCGATGCCCCAGCTTTTCGCCTGCTCGATCTGCGCGCGGCATTCGGCTTCCACGTCCTCGAGTTTTGCGTTTTGCCAGACGGCCGCCGCCGTGCGCGGCATGAAGCCGTCGGCATCATGCAACGATTTCGCGCCGGTGAGGGCGCGCCAGCGATAGCCCGGATATTCGGCGGTCAGTGTGAGATGCACACCGATGTCGAGATCGCCGCACATATCCACCGCCTCGCGCGCCCAGGGGCAGGGCACCATGAGGGTGGCGCTGGTGGCGATGCCGCTCCGGATCGAATCGTCGATGGCGAGGTTGGCCGAATGGCTGGAGCCGAGGTCGTCGCAATTCAGGATCAGCAAGCGATCGCTCGCCCCATACCCGAGTTTTTCGGCTAGACTTTGCATTTGCCCTCTCGCGGCTATCCTAAGGGCAGGAAAGGTTCGAAGTCATGCCGCAAATCCGGCCATTGCGCCGCGAAGACCGCGACGCGCTTTACGCGATCTGCCTGAAGACCGGAGAGGCCGGGCAGGATGCGACGGGGCTCTATCGCGATCCCGAATTGCTCGGTCATCTTTATGCGGGACCTTATGCGGCGCTGGAGCCGGAGAGCGGCTTCGTGCTGGAGGATGAAGAAGGTGTCGGCGGCTATATCGTCGGCGCGCGCGACACTTATGCTTTCGAAAACAGTCTCGAGCGCAAATGGTGGCCACCCCTGCGCGCGCGATATCCCGATCCGGCAGCGTTTGCCGAACCGGATCGCCATCTCGTCCAATCTCTGCACAAGCCATGGCGCACGCCCAAGCGCATCACCGAGCCTTATCCATCACATCTGCACATCAATCTGCTGCCACGCTTTCAGGGCGGTTGGGGCAGGCGCATGATGGATGCTTGGTTGACTGCGATGCGCGAGCGCGGTTCGCCCGGCGCGCATCTGGGCGTCGGCACGCGCAATCAACCCGCCGTGAGATTCTATCTGCGCTACGGCTTCGAGGAATTCCAGCGCTGGAACGACGTGCTGATGCTGGCGATCAAGCTTTGACTGTTACTGCTCATCGCCCAACTGTGGCCGCCCGTGGCGGCCATCCATTTTCCAGAGACAGAGTACTTCCTGTACCGCTTCCGGAAAAAGGGTGGCCGGCACAAGCCCGGCCATGACGAATGGAAGTTAGATCGTCGCGCCGCCGTCGCAGACGATGACTTGGCCGGTGGTGAACGATCCGGCTTTGGACGCGAGAAACACCGCCGCGCCCGCGATCTCGTCCGGCTCGCCGATGCGACGTAAGGGTGCGCCCGAGGTGGAACGCTTGAGGGTCTCAGGATTCTCCCATAGCGCCTTGGCGAAGTCGGTCTTGATGAGGCCCGGTGCGATGCAGTTGGCGCGGATGTTGTGGGGGCCGTATTCGACCGCGATGTTGCGGGCGAGCTGCATGTCCGCAGCTTTCGAGATGCAATAGGCGCCGATCACGGGCGAGCCGCGAAGGCCGCCGATGGAGGACACGATGATGATCGAGCCATCCTTGCGCTCCACCATTTCCGGCAGAACCTGTTGGGCCAGCCAGTGGTTCGACCGGATGTTCGCGCCCATGATCTTGTCGAAGGCTTCGTCGGGAATGCCCATCTGGGGGCCGTAATACGGATTAAGCGCGGCGTTGCAGACGAGGATGTCGATCCTGCCCCATTTCTCGCGCGTCTTCGCCACGAGCTGCTCGATCTGTTCCTTGTAATTGATGTTGCACGGGATCGGCACGGCCATTTCCTTGCCCCGCTCCTTGTTGATGTCGCCCGCGACTTTTTCACAAGCGTCCGCCTTGCGGCTGGAGACGACGACCTTTGCGCCATGTTCGGCGAAGCGGTGCACGATGGCCTCGCCGATACCTTTGGTGGAGCCGGTCACGAGCGCCACTTTGCCGGTGAGATCGAACAGGTTCATGAAGTCCTCCAATGGATCGAAATATCGTTCGCGGACATTGTTAGTCGCCCGGCGGCTTCCCGACAAACCGCTGCCGCATTTGGGCGCTTAGCTGGACACGTCCCGGGAGCCACGCATGAGAAGACCCGCCGTCCTGACCGCCTGTTTCCTGCTTGCTGCCTGTGGCGGCGGCCCACGCTACGGCAATTACGGCCCGCCACCTCCGCCGCCGGCGGAAAGCCCCGCCATGCATCCATACGAACCGGCGCCCAGCCAGCCCGAGCCTTATCGCCCGCCGCCGCCGCCGAAGGTGACGAGCGCCGGCCCACTCAAGACCGCAATGGTCGGGTCCTACATGGACCATCAGGAGGCCGATCTACGGCGCACGATGCGCGGCACGGGAGTTCTCGTCGCCCGCCCCGGCGACGACATTGTCCTGCACATCCGCAGCGACGAAATCTTCAAGCCGAACAGCATCGACCTGAACGACACCGGCCTGCGCGTGCTGGCCGAACTCGCGCCGGTGCTGCGCCGTTACGACAGAACGGCGATCTCCATCGACGCGTATACCGATACGTCCGGTTCGCCGGATCAGAATATGGAAGTGTCGCGCAAGCGCGCCTACACCGTGGGCGGTGCGCTGGTGAAGGATGGCGTGCCGCTGGCGCGCCTGCAGGCGCATGGCCACGGCGAAACCGATCTCAAGGTGAAGACAGGCGACAGCGTGAATGAACCGCGCAACCGCCGGATCGAAATTCGAATCGTCGCGCGGCCGGAAGGCTGATTATTTCGCCAGTTCCGCGTCGATCTCGTCGTTCATGCCGGGATCTTCCGGCGATATGCGCGAGCCATAGGTACCGGCGATGCCGCCGTGGCGATTGAAGAGGTATTTGTGGAAATTCCACTTGGGCGCGGCATCCTCGCCCAATTGATCCGCCACCCACTTGTAGAGCGGATGGGCATCCGAGCCGATGACGTGCTCTTTCGACGTCATCGGGAAGTCGACATTGAACCGGGTTTCGCAGAACGTCTTGATCTCGTTCTCGGTGCCCGGCTCCTGCGCCCCGAAATCGTTGGCCGGCACGCCGAGCACGACAAGGCCCTTGCCGCCCTTCGCCTTCCATAGCGCTTCGAGGCCGGCATATTGCGGGGTGAGCCCGCACTGGCTGGCCACGTTCACAAGCAGCAACGCCTTGCCCCTGAATTCGGAGAGCGGCATCGGATTTCCCGCAATGGAGGTGAAAGAGAAGTCGTAGAGGGTCTTGCTCATGACGGGCTCGTGAAGGACTGCTTTATTGATCGTCGGACGGTTGCCGCCTAAAGATCAAGCCCATGCGAACACTCGTCTTGACCCTCCTGTTTGCCGCGGCGCCGTTTTCCGCAGGTGCCGCTGTGAATTGCCCCGATCAGGCACCCGATCAGAAGGGCGTTCTGGCGGCCGAAACCGCATGGGTGCACGCGCTGGAGACGCGCGACGCCAAGCTGCTCGATTGCATCCTGGCGCCGGGTTTCATGGAAATGATGTGGAACAACGAGCTCCGTTCGCGCGCGGAGACCATGAAAATCCTGCCGAAGCGGCCGAACAACGGCATCAAGCTCAGCGACGTGAAGGTCACGATTTCCGGCGATCATGCGATCGCGCGCGGCATCAATACGGCGACGAAGCCGGATGGCAGTCCGCTGGGCCGGGTGAAATTCGAGGACATGTTCGTTTATCGCGATGGGATGTGGCGCGCGCTGACTGCGCAGGAAACGCTCCTCCGCTAGCGTCTGGCGAGCAGCAATCCGCCGAAACCCATCAACACCACGCCGGATGCGCCGTCGAGCCCGCGTTTCACGCGCGGCCTTGAAAGCCAGCCTGCAAGAGGCCGCGTGGCGAAGATCAGCAGTCCAAGCCAGAAAATGCCTTCGACCGCATGGATCGCGGTCAGCAGCATGCTGAATGGGACGACGCTGGCGTGCGCGGGCACGAATTGCGGCAGAAACGTCACGTAGAAGACGCCGACCTTGGGGTTGAGCAGATTGGTGAGCATGCCGCGCAGGAACCATGACCGCCGGCCCGTTTCGGGCACTGAAACAGCGGCGCCGGCGGTGCTCCCATGGATCGCCCGCCACAACATCTGCCCGCCGATATAGAACAGATAGACGGCGCCCGCGACGCGCAGCACGTCGTAGGCAAATTGCGATGCCGCGAGCAGCGCCCCCAATCCCACCGATGCAATGGTTCCCCAGACGAGCAGCCCGGACACGATGCCGAGCGCCGCAGAGGCGGCGCGGCGCGAACCTTCGACCGCTGCGGTACGCAGCACGAGCGCCGTATCGAGCCCCGGCGTGATCGTGAGCAAGCCTGCTGCCAGCGCGAACGCGATCAGCGCCTGCGGGACATCGGCGTTCATCGCGAATAGCGGCCGAACAACTCGACCAGCTCGTCGAACTTCTTTTTCTGGTCGGAGGTGTTGCCGCTCTTGATGGCGTGCGCCACGCAGTGGGCGGAATGATCCTTGAGGATATGTTCTTCGACCTTCTTCAAGGCCGCCTTTATGGCCTGGATCTGGTCCAGCACGTCGATGCAGTAGCGCTCTTCCTCGACCATGCGGGCAACGCCGCGCACCTGTCCCTCGATGCGGGCCAGGCGGGAGAGAAGTTTCGGATCTCGGTGCGTCATCGCGTTACACCCTAGCAGAGTATGGCGCATGAGACATATTCGGCTCGGTTCGCGCGGCATGGCGCGGATTGCCGCGCCATGCGGCATCGGGAATAGGGCGGGCGCCGTCGCGGTATAGACCCCGTCGAGCGCATGGAGCTGGGATGAAAAGGGTTTTGTGTAGTCTTTTTGCCGCGGCGGCGATGGCGGCGACGGTTCCGCAATCGGCACTGGCATGCGCCTGCGGCTGCGCGGTGTTCGATGTCGGCACGAGTTCGCTGTTGCCCGCCGGCCCGGGAGGCACGGTATTCCTCGAATACGATCTGCTCGATCAGACGCGCAACTGGAGCGGCGATTCGAGCGCGCCCAAGGCCAACGACGACGACAAGCGCATCCGCTCCAATTTCTATCTCGCGGGCGGGCAATACATGTTCGACGACGAATGGGGCGTGATGGCGGAAGTTCCGTATACGGAGCGCTTCCAGGCTTCGACCGATTCGGGCGCTATGGAAACCGCGAGTCATTCCTCGCTGGGCGACGTGCGATTGATGGGCGTCTATTCCGGGTTTTCGCCCGATATGTCGACCGGCATGATCTTCGGCGTGAAGCTTCCGACGGGTGATCACACCTTCAAAGGCTTCGATACCGATGTTGAGATCGGTTCGGGCAGCACCGATCTTCTGTTCGGCGGTTACCATTCCGGCCAGATCGACAATGCGGGCGACTATGTGTGGTATGCGCAGGCGATCTGGCAGCATGAAGTCACCACGCGCGATCACTATACTCCGGGTAGCGAACTGAACGGCGCCATCGGTGCGAGCTACAACAACTGGTCCATCGGCGACGTCGGTGTTGCGCCGGTGCTTCAGGCAGTGGTGTCCTATCGCGGACATGATGGCGGCGCGGAGGGCGATCCGCGCAACACCGGCTACACCAGGGCCCTTATCGCGCCAGGCGTGGCGTTCGCTCATCCCGCCGGCTGGAAGGTCTACGCCGACATCGAGTTGCCGGTCTGGCAGCACGTCACCGGCAACCAACTGATCGCGCCGGTGGCGTTCAAGGTGATCGTCAGCCGCGCGTTCTGACGACCACCTTGCACCTTAGTGGGACATCACCATCGCCGAACGCTGCGGATCGTAATCCCGGAACAGGTCGGCATTGGGTTGACCGGTGACGACGATCATGCCGGCCAGTCCGCGCTCAACGCGGCTGAGCGCATGATCAACGAGCATGAACTTGCCGGGGACCGGAAGCTTCATGTCGACAACGGTCGCACCGCCCGGGGGCACCGATACGGTCTGCACATCATGCACCGGCGGGCTGGTGAATGAACCGAGATTGTAGACGCGGTCGAATACCGCTCCGATGGCGTGAAACGACGACGTCTTGTTGGGGCCACCGACCCCGAAAAAGATGCGCACTGTTTCGCCGGCCTTCGCATGCAGCGGCTTCAGCGTACTCAGCGCGCCGACCGCTCCGTTGAAGACATAGTAATCGGGCGTCTCGTTCATCAGCTTCTCGTAGCTCTGCGTCTGCAGCCCACTGCCGCCGAAAGCCGCTTCCGTGTAGATCTCACCCTGCATCACGTAAAACTCGTGATCGACCTTGGGCAGGCCGCCCGCGGGTTCGACGAGGATCAGGCCGTACATTCCGTTGGAGATGTGCTGAGCCGCCATCGAGACCGCGCAATGGTAGACATAGAGGCCGGGATGCTCGGCCCGGAACTCAAAGCCGCGTGTCTCGCCGGGGCCGGCTTCGGTTGCTTTTGCGCCGCCGCCGGGACCCTGAACCGCATGAAAGTCCACATTGTGGCTCATCATGCTGTTGGCATCGTTCTTCAAATGAACGTCCACGATATCCCCGACGCGCACGCGCACGAACGGCCCCGGCACCTTGCCGTTGAAGGTCCAGTAGCGATACGTCGCGCCATCCGCGAGCTGACCCGTCACCTCGATAGTGTCGAAATTGACGATGATTTTTCGCGGGCCGCGCGCACCCACTGGAGGCGGCAAGTCGGTCGGATCACGCACAATGTCCACCACGCCTTTGTCCTGCGGGATTTTCTCCGCGACTATTCCGGAAAGCGCCGGCGCGGTGTAGTTGGCCGGCAGAGACGGGCCCTGCTGTACGGTTACGGCCGCGTCGGCGAACTGGCTGGCGGCGGGCGGCGTGATCTTGGTCCATGCCACCACCCCGATCGCGATAATGGCCACAACGACCGCAACGAGCGGCTTGTCGTTCTTTTCACCGAGAAACATGGGGATCCCTCTAGAATTACTGAGGGCCCATGGATGTCCGAAGCCATGTGCGTGACGGTTGATGCGAGTCAAAAATCCGTAGCACCACGTATGCGGCGGATTGGCCGCGTTTGATGAAGAGCAATCGCGATCGGCGATTGCGAGGTATTCCTCCCTCGTCTGGAGGGGGGATACATCGTTGTCGATTTTCAAACGCAAGAATTTGCTTCCCGCAATCGTCTGGGCCGCAACAATCATGCCTGGAGCGGCAATGGCCTGTGCTTGCGGCTGTACGGTGTTCGACGTCGGCACCAGTTCGCTGCTGCCGAACGGTCCAGGCGTGACGGCGTTCGTCGAATACGATCTGCTCGATCAGACGCGAAACTGGAGCGGCGGCTCCCGCGCTCCCGGTGCGAACAACGATGACAAGCGCATCCGATCCAATTTCTTTCTCGCGGGCGGCCAATACATGTTCGACAGCGATTGGGGCGCAATGGTGGAACTGCCGTATGTGCAGCGGACGGTCGCCTCGACCGATACCGGCGCGCTTGAAGTGTTGCGGCACGAAGCTGTTGGCGACCTTCGGCTGACGGGCGTCTATTCCGGATTCTCGCCGGATATGTCGTCGGGTGTGATATTCGGCGTGAAGCTGCCCACAGGTGACAGCCGCGCTCACGGGTTCGATGCCGACACGCAGGTCGGCACGGGCAGCACGGATCTGCTTCTGGGCGCATACCATTCGGGTCAGCTCGACAGTACCGGCGACTATGTCTGGTACGCGCAGGCGTTGTGGCAGCACCAAGCGGCGACGAGCCATCACTACACGCCCGGTAGCGAACTCAACGGGTCCATCGGCGCCAGTTACAACAACTGGACGGTTGGCGATGTCGGCATCGCGCCCGCGCTGCAGGCCGTGATGTCGTACCGCGGGCACGACGGAGGCGCAGCCGGAGAGCCTGGCGATACCGGGTATGCGCGCGCCCTCGTCGCCCCGGGCGTGGCGCTCTCCCATGCCAGCGGCTGGAAACTCTATGCGGATGTCGAATTGCCGGTCTGGCAGCACGTGACAGGCAACCAACTGGTGGCCCCGGTAGCCTTCAAGATGATCGTGAGCCGCGCCTTCTGAGGCTTTCCGGCATGTTTACCGGCTATCAAGGTTAACGAATTCGGAACGGGCGTCGGGCGAGACTGCGCGGGAATCAGGCCGGGCCCAGCCGATGACGAATGCCGTTCTTGTCTTCATCAACGCGATGCTGTGCGCGATCGCGAGCCTGCTGCTCGCCATCTTCAACATCGTGGACTTTCCGGTGGCGATCCTCTCCGGTGCCGCCGCGTTCCTGGCGTTGTCGCAAGTGCACGCGGCGGTATTGCGCCGCGGCGAGAAACGCCAGACGCGCTCGGACATCGCCAAGCTCAAGCAGATGAACAAGGAATTCCGCGTCATCATCAACGAGACGCATGCGAAGATCGATGAAGTGAAATCGGCGGCAGAGGCGAAGGCACAGGCGCAGAGCAAGAAGATCATCTCCGAGCTTCAGGTGCTGGAAAGCCTGATGCGCGACTTCGCCGGCAAGGTGGCGAATTCCGCGCGTGCGGTCGCGCCGGCGGATCATCTGGTCGAGCGCCATCCGCTTCCGGCGGGCGCGAAGAACTATCTGGAATCGCTGGGCGAGCCGCAGCTGCTCGAGACCATTCGCGCCGCGCTGGAAGAGAACCGAGTCGATCTCTACCTGCAGCCGATCGTGAGCCTCCCGCAGCGCAAGCTGCGTTTTTACGAGGCTCTGTCGCGGCTGCGCTCGGAAGACGGCGCCGTCATCATGCCGGCACAGTACATGAAAGTCGCGGCACCCGCCGGCTTGATGAGCGTGGTGGACAATCTGCTGCTCTTCCGTTGCGTGCAGATCGTTCGCCGCCTGACGGCGAAGCACAAGGAAATCGCGGTCTTCTGCAATATCTCCGGCGACACGCTCGCGGATCAGGAGTTCTTCCCGCAATTCCTCGAATACATGCACCACAATCGCGACCTCTCGGGCCAGATCGTTTTCGAGTTCTCCCAGAACGCGGTGATGAAGGCGGGGCCGCAGGGCGATTCCAATCTGATGTACCTCTCCAATCTCGGCTTCGCGCTGTCGATGGACCATGTGCAGAACCTGTCGCTGGACTTCGCCAAACTGAAGGGGCTGGGCTTCCGTCATCTCAAGGTGCGTGCCCAGACGCTGACGAACGGCATGAAGAACGCAAACGCGGTCGTTGCCGCGGAGGATTTCAAGAAGCTGCTGAGCCGTCACGGTCTCAACCTCATCGCCGAGCGCGTCGAGGATGAGCGCACGGTGGTCCAGCTTCTCGACTACAATGTGGATTTCGCGCAGGGGTATCTCTTCGGCGAGCCGCGCGCGGTGCGCGACGACCAGATCCGCGTGCCCGAATTCGTGGCGCCGGAACGCCCGGCCTCCATCGTCCCGTTCAAGCGCAGCGCCTAGGGAGTGCCCCCAACTTTCGCCTTGATTCTTGTCGGCATCATCGCGATTCCGGCGTTTATCTGCGGAATGTTAGCCGGATGCGCTCTTACGTGGTTTCTGATCAAGCGGCGCTTGCCGCATTGACCGGGCGGGCGCGGCTATGCGATCCGCTCTCTCATGACGAAAATTCTCATAGGTCTGCGCGAGATTGCGCCAGAGCATGACGCGCTGGTGTGCGACGTCTGGGGTGTGCTGCACAATGGCGACAAGGCGAATCTGCCGGCTTGCGCCGCACTCAAAACCTTCAGGGAAAAGCACGGCCCCGTGGTCCTGCTCACCAACGCGCCACGCCCGGTGAGCGACGTCGAGGAATTGTTCGTCAGGAAATACGGCATTCCGCTGGATTGCTATGACGCCATCGTAACCTCCGGCGTGGCGACGCGGGACGATCTGGCGGCGCGCGCGAAATCGCACCGGCTTGCGATGCTGCATCTGGGACCTGAGCGCGATCGTGGAATCTTCGAAGGCCTGAACATCGAGACCGTCGATGCCGACAGGGCCGAGGTCGTTCTGTGCAGCGGCCTCTATGACGACGATACCGAAACGCCCGCCGACTATACCGAGCTTCTGGCGAAGCTGAAGGCACGCAATCTGCCGATGATCTGCGCCAATCCGGACTGGGTGGTGCAGCGCGGCGGCAGGCTCGTCTATTGCGCCGGCGCCGTCGCCAACAAATACGAGAAGATCGGCGGCGAGGTTGTCTATTACGGCAAGCCCAAGACCGCGATCTATGATTACGTCCGCGCCGCCATGAAGGGCGCAAAGAGACCGCTTGCCATCGGCGACGGGATGCATACGGACATCAAGGGCGCCAACGCTGCGGGTATCGAAGCACTGTTCATCGCCGACGGCGTCCACGGAGAGGATGTGGCGGAATTGACCGAGCGCCACTTGGGCGAACTTTTCGCCAAGGCGGGCGTGCATGCCGAGGCGGCGATGCGCGCGCTTGTGTGGTAGGCCGCGCGCCGGGTAAGAACGGGCCTGCGCCCAAGGAGCCCGCCATGACCTATTATATCGACGATCTGAAGCCCGGCATGAGCGAGAGCTATTCGCGCACCGTGACCGAGGATGACGTCAAGAAATTCGGCGAAGTCTCCGGCGACATGAATCCGGTGCATTTCGACGAGGACTATGCCCGCAAGACGATCTTTCGCGGGCGGGTGGCCCATGGCGTCATCACGCTGAGCTACATCTCCAAGGTGCTGGGCATGCAGATCCCCGGGCCAGGCACGATCTTCATGGGAGCGACGACGCGGTTCAAGGCGCCGGTGCGCATCGGCGATACCGTCGTGACGACCTGCACGGTGAAGGAGGTCGAGCCGGTGAAACGCCGCGTGACGTTCGATTGCGTATGCAAGGTGGGCGACACAGTGGTTGTCGAAGCGGATACGCTGGTGATGGCGCCCGCGCGGCCGAAGGGCTGACCGAACGCTGCGATGCGCATCTTCCGTCATTACGACGACGTGCCGCAGGCGAGCAAAGGCGCGGTCGTGGCCATCGGCAATTTCGATGGCGTGCATCGCGGCCATCAGGCGCTGATCGCGCACGCGAAGACGCTGGCGCAGAAGCTCGGCGCGCCGCTGGGCGTGGTGGCATTCGAGCCGCATCCCCAGGAGTTCTTCCGTCCTTCGCCCGAGAGCTTCCGGCTCACGCCGTTCCGCGCCAAGGCGCGGCTCATCGCGGAGCAGGGCGCGGATGTGATGTATGCGCTGGCGTTCGACGCGCAGATGGCGAGCAAAACAGCAGAGCAGTTCATCGAGGACGTTCTGGTGAAAGGCCTTGGCGTCAAGGGCGTGGTCGTCGGCAGCGACTTCCAGTTCGGCAAGGGCCGCGGCGGCAATCCGGATACGCTGCGCGCGGCGGGAAAGAAATTCGGTTTCGCCGTCGACATCTTCGAGCCCGTCATCGAGCATGGCGACGACAAGATTTCGTCGACCGACATTCGCGATGCGCTGAAGGCGGGAAAGCCGGAAGTTGCGGCAAAACTGCTGGGCCATTGGTGGAGTGCTGAGTCGCGCGTGGAGCATGGCGACAAGCGAGGCCGCACCATCGGTTTCCCCACCGCGAACATGCGCATCACCGACACGCTGAAACCCGCCTATGGGGTTTACGCCGTGCGCGCCACCGTCTTCGAGGAGGACAAGCCCGTCATGCGCCGCGACGGGGTTGCGAATTTCGGCATCCGCCCCATGTATGAGAGCCGGGAGCCGCTTCTGGAAACCTGGCTCTTCGATTTCGACGGCGATCTTTACGGAAAGCACATGGCGGTGGAATTCGTGCACTACATTCGCGGCGAGGCGAAGCTCGATGGCCTCGAAGCGTTGAAGGCGCAAATCGCGCGCGACGCGGACGACGCAAGGAAAGCGCTGGCCCGCACATGAAGCCGCCCGTTCTGCCGCGTCCCTATCCGGATGCGAAAACCCTCGAAGGCCGCTTCGCAGACCTGGAGCGCGTGGACGTGAAGCGTCACGCCAAAGAGTTGTGGCAATCCATCGGCAGCGATGACGAGCTGTGGAAGGGCATTCCGTCCGGCCCGTTCGCTGGTGAAAAGACTTTTGAGGAATGGCTGAATGACCGTTCGTCGAAGGACGGCCAGGTTCTCTATGCCATTCGGGAAAAGAAGAGCGGCAAGGCCCTCGGACTCTATTTTCTGCTGCGCATCGATCCGCAGGCCGCGACGTGCGAGATCGGCCTGACTTACGGCAAGAAATTGCAGCGCACAGCAGCGGGCACCGAGGCGTTCTTCCTGCTCGCGAACTATGCGCTCGGAACGCTCGGCTATCGACGGCTGGAATGGCGTTGCGGCCCGGAGAACGATGCCTCCAATCGCGCGGCCCAGCGCTATGGCTTCACCCGCGAGGGCATGCTGCGCCAGACGAGCTGGACCAAGGGCGGCAACTGGGACACCGTCTATTATTCGATCATCGACGGGGAATGGCCCGCGATCTCCGGCCGCTTCCAGGCCTGGCTCAATCCGCGCAATTTCGACGAGCCCGGCCACCAGATCCGCGCGCTTTCGTCCTTTTCCTGACGGCTGGACCCGCGGCGGGGCGGCTGTTAGAACAATTCCAACTGATTTCCTTGGGCATTTCGATGAACCGTACGTGTTTCAGGGGTTTTCGAATTCGCCGACCGGCTCCGCCGCCGGGGGAATGATCCCTGCCGGGTGTGCGGATGCCGGGTGATGCCCTGTCCGCCAACCTGATAAGAACCTGAGACGATGTCCGACACGACCGACGCCAAGCCCGCCCGCGACTACAAACCCACGCTCTTTCTGCCGAGCACCGACTTTCCGATGAAAGCCGGTCTGCCCGCGGCCGAGCCCAACTGGCTCGCGCGCTGGGAGAAGATGGACCTCTACGGCCGCATCCGGAAGAAGATGAAGGGCAAGCCGCTCTTCGTGCTGCATGACGGCCCGCCTTATGCGAACGGCGAAATCCACTCCGGCACCGGCCTCAACAAGGTGCTCAAGGACATCGTGGTGCGCTCGCGGGGTTTTCTCGGATACGACGCGCCCTACATTCCTGGCTGGGACTGTCACGGCCTGCCGATCGAATGGAAGATCGAGGAAAAGTATCGGAAAGAGGGCAAGTCGAAGGACGACGTTCCAATCGACCAGCTTCGCCGCGATTGCCGCGAGTTTGCCGAATACTGGATCGACGTGCAGCGCAAGCAGTTCAAGCGGCTGGGCTGCATGGGCCAATGGGATAAGCCCTACACCACGATGGATTACCGTGCCGAAGCGGTGATCGCGGGCGAGCTGCACAAGTTCGTGGACAACGGCTTGCTCTATCGCGGCTTCCGCCCGGTGATGTGGTCACCGGTGGAGAAGACCGCGCTCGCCGAAGCCGAGGTCGAGTATCACGAGAAACACTCGCCGACGATCTATGTGAAATTTCCGATCGTCAAAGGGCCGGATGAACTGAAAGGCGCCAGCGTCGTCATCTGGACGACGACTCCTTGGACGATCCCCGGCAACCGCGCGATCGCGTTCTCGCCGTCGATGGATTACGCGCTCTATGAAGTGGACAGCGTGAGCGAAGGCGCGCTGCCGAAAGTCGGCGAGCGGCTCTTGCTATCCGATGCGCTGGCTGAGGCGACGGCCAAACATTCCAAGATCACCCTGAAGCGCATCACGAAGGTCGATCCTCATGGTCTGGTCGCAGCGCATCCGTTGCGCGGGCAGGGCTATGATTTCGACGTGCCGCTGCTGCCGGGTGACCACGTCACGGCCGATACCGGCACGGGCTTCGTGCACACCGCGCCCGGCCACGGCGAAGAAGACTTCGCGCTGCTGACCAGCCTCAACCGCAACTACACGCGCGAGAATCCCGATGCGTTCGGCGTCGTGCAGGAAGACGGTTCGTTCGCACCGCATGTTCCGATCTTCGCGGGCAAGCGCATCCTTACGCCGGAAGGCAAGGACGGCGATGCCAACGGCGCGGTGATCAAGACACTGATCGAAGCAGGACAGCTGCTCGCGAAAGGCACGCTGCGCCATCAATATCCGCATTCGTGGCGTTCGAAAGCGCCGGTGATTTTCCGCGCCACGCCGCAATGGTTCGCATCGATGGATCGCGAAATCCCGGGCGGCGGCACGCTTCGCACGCGCGCGATGAAAGCCATTGGCGACACCAAATGGTTCCCGAAGTCGGGCGAAAACCGCATCGCGGGCATGGTGAAGGATCGCCCGGACTGGGTGCTGTCGCGCCAGCGCGCCTGGGGCGTGCCGCTCGCGATCTTCGTGAACAAAGACACTGACGCGATCCTCAACGATCATGACGTGAACGCGCGCATCGTCGAAGCCTTCAAGAAAGAAGGCGCGGACGCATGGTTCAAACCCGGCTCAGCCGAACGCTTCCTCGGCAACAAATACAAGGCCGAAGACTTCGAGCAGGTGAAGGACATTCTCGACGTCTGGTTCGACTCGGGTTCCACGCATGTGTTCACGGTCGAGCAGCCGCTGGAGCCGGAATGGCCGCAGAAGGATCATGCCGATCTTTATCTGGAAGGTTCGGACCAGCATCGCGGCTGGTTCCAGTCGTCGCTGCTGGAAAGCTGTGCCACGCGCGGCCGCGCGCCTTACGACGAAGTGCTGACCGCAGGTTTCGTGCTCGACCGCGAAGGCGACAAGATGTCGAAGTCGGTCGGCAATGTGATCCTGCCGCAGACCATCGCGGACAAGAATGGCGCGGACATCTTCCGCCTGTGGGTCGCCTCTAGCGATTTCACGCAAGATCTGCGCATGGGCAACGACATCATCCAGTCGAACACCGACGCCTACCGCCGCCTGCGCAACACGATCCGCTTCATGCTCGCGAACCTGTCCGGCTTCGATGAGAAGGAGCGCATCTCGCACAAGGAGATGCCGGAGCTGGAGCGCTATGTCCTCGCCAAGCTGGCGGAGATCGACGCGGTCGTGCGCGATGGCTATACCAATTACGACTTCAACCGCGTCTACAACACGGTGTTCTCGTTCTGCACGAACGAGCTGTCGGCGCTTTATTTCGACATCCGCAAGGACGCGCTCTATTGCGATGCCGCGACGAGTGTCCGCCGCCGCGCGGCGCGCACCGTTACCGATCTGGCATTCCGCCACGTCGTGACATGGCTGGCGCCGATCCTGTGCTTCACGATGGAAGAGGCGTGGCTGCTGCGCTTCCCCGGCGAGAACGAGAGCGTGCA
>JBQCFD010000099.1:0-18329 GCA_051959625.1 Rhizomicrobium sp. | reverse complement strand
CGTCGCGCGCAGCAGCTATGGCCCCATCGTGGACCGGCTGATCGACGCGCTGAAGCAGGTGGAAGGCGCCTATTCGCTGGTCGCGCTGACATCGAAGAAGCTGATCGGCGTGCGCGATCCCTGGGGCGTGCGGCCATTGGTGCTTGGACAGCTCGGCGGCGCGCCGATCCTGACCTCGGAAACCTGCGCGCTCGACATCATCGGCGCCAGCTTCGTGCGCGACGTCGAGCCCGGGGAGATGCTGGTGATCGACAAGGAGGGGATCAAGTCATATTTCCCCTTCACGCCGGAGCCGAGCCGCTTTTGCATCTTCGAGTACGTCTACTTCGCGCGGCCGGATTCCACGGTAGAGGGCCGCAATGTCTACGAGGCCCGCAAGCAGATCGGCGCGGAGCTGGCCAAGGAAGCGCCGGCCACGGCGGACCTGGTGATCCCGGTGCCGGATTCCGGCGTGCCGGCGGCGCTGGGTTTCGCATCGCAGGCCCGCCTGCCGTTCGAGCTCGGCATCATCCGCAATCACTATGTCGGCCGCACCTTCATCGAGCCGACCGATTCCGTGCGCCATATGGGCGTGCGCCTGAAGCACAATCCCAACCGTGCGGCGCTTGCCGGAAAGCGCGTGATCCTCGTCGACGATTCCATCGTGCGCGGCACGACCTCCAAGAAGATCGTGCAGATGGTGCGCGATGCAGGCGCATCGGAAGTGCATTTCCGCATCGCCAGCCCGCCGACGACGGATTCCTGTTTCTACGGCGTCGATACACCGAACAAGGAAGACCTGCTGGCGCACCGCATGACCGTCGAGGAAATGCGCCAGTACATCAACGCGGACAGTCTCGCGTTCATCTCTATCGATGGGCTTTATCGCGCGGTTGGCGAGCAGAAGCGCAATACGCAGAAGCCGCAATTCTGCGATGCCTGCTTCACCGGCGCCTATCCGATCGACCTCACCGACGTGACCGGCGGCCGCAAGGACGGCCAGCTTTCGCTCCTGGCCGAAGTCGCGTGACCCAGCGCATCGTTCTCGTGACCGGCGCCTCGCGCGGGATCGGTTACGCCGCGGCGCGCGCACTGGCAAAGACCGGCGCACATGTCATTGCCGTGGCCCGCACCGTGGGCGGCCTCGAAGATCTCGACGACGACATCCGCAAGGACGGCGGGGAGGGCGCTACGCTCGTGCCGCTGAATCTGCGGGAGTTCGATGCCATCGATCGATTGGGCGCTTCCATCGCGGAACGCTGGGGACGGCTGGACGGGCTGTTCGGCAATGCCGGGGTCCTTGGCGAATTGAGCCCGATCACGCATCTCGCACCCAAAGTGTGGCAGGAAGCCATCGACGTGAACGTGACCGCCAACTGGCGCCTGATCCGCTCGTTCGATCCGCTGCTCAAGAGCTCCGAAGCGGGCCGCGCGTTGTTCGTCACCACCGGCGCCGCGCACAAGCACACGCCGTTCTGGGGCTCCTACGCGGCGACCAAGGCGGCGCTGGAATCGCTCGTCCTCACCTATGCGGCGGAGTGCGAAGGCTCCAGTGTGAAAGTGAATCTGATGAGCCCCGGTCCCCTGCGCACCCGCATGCGCGCCAAGGCCATGCCCGGCGAGGACCCGAAAACTCTTCAGCCTCCGGAGGCGGTTGCACCGCTCATCGTCGAGATGCTGTCGCCGTCTTTCGCCAAAAACGGCGCGCTTATCGATTATCGGCAAACGGATTCTTCTGCGTCCTGAGCAGGAAGCGGAGCGGAATGCCCTCAAGTCCGAAGCTCTTGCGCAGTTCGTTCGTCAGATAGCGCAGATAGTGTTCCGGCAAGGCCTTCAGCTGGTTGCCGAACAGCGCGAAGGTCGGCGGTCTTGTTTTGGCCTGCGTCATGTAACGCACGCGCACGCGGCGGCCGTGGATCGCCGGCGGCGGATGGCGCTGCAATGCATCCTCCAGAAAGCGATTGAGCTGCGCCGTTGGCACGCGGAGATTCCAGGCCCGATCGGCCGTTTCGATTGCCGGCAGAAGCCGGTCGATCCCTTCGCCGGTCCTGGCCGACACCGCGATCAAGGGCGCGCCGGCGACCTGCGGCAGCAGCTGGTCCAGCATTTCGCGCAGCTCGGTGATCTTACCGGCCTTGTTTTCGACGAGGTCCCACTTGTTGACCGCGAAGACGATGGCCCGGCCTTCGCGCGCAATCAGGTCGGCGATGGTGAGGTCCTGCTTCTCGAACGGCGTCGTTGCATCAATCAGGACCACGACGCACTCGGCAAACCGGATCGCCTCCAGCGTGCTGCCGACGGACATCTCTTCCAGCAGATGCCCCGCGACGCGCGCCTTCTTGCGCAGGCCCGCCGTGTCATGCAGCAGGATATCCCGCGTTCCCACTTTCCACTTCGCGATCACCGCGTCGCGCGTCGTACCGGCTTCGGGACTGGTGAGCGCGCGGTCTTCGCCCAGCAGGCGATTGAACAGACTCGACTTGCCGACATTCGGACGCCCGACGATGGCGAGTTTGAGCGGACCTTGCCCTTCTTCATCGCTCTCCGTAGGCGGCGTCTGGTTTTCGGCAAAAGGCGTCAGCGCGTCGATAAGCTCGCCGATGCCGAGCGCGTGTTCCGCCGATACGGCGATCGCTTCGCCAAAGCCGAGTGCGTAGGCTTCAGCCTCGTTGGGCTTCACCCGGCCTTCGCATTTGTTCGCGGCGAGCACCACCGGTTTGCCCGCCCGGCGCAGCGCCGCAGCGATGATCTCGTCCCCCGCCGTGACGCCGTCGCGGCCATCGATCACGAACAGGCACACCTGCGCTTCCGCGATGGCCTTGCGCGTCTGTTCGGTCATGCGGTGGCTGAGGCTGCCGGCGTCGCCTTCCTCGAAACCCGCGGTATCGATCAGTCGCAGCGACAGGCCCTGGATTTCGACAAGTGCTTCCTTGCGGTCGCGCGTCACGCCCGGCGTGTCATGCACGATCGCGAGCTTGCGGCCTGCCAGCCGATTGAAAAGCGTCGACTTGCCCACATTGGGGCGTCCAACGATGGCGACCGTAAGGGCCATGGCATTCCGTCCGCCTCAGCGCAACGCGACGAGCTTGGCGTCGTTCGTCAGGAGGTACAGCGTGTCGTTGGTCACGACCGGCGCGATGTAGGCACCATCGGGGATTTCCACCCGGCCCATCAGCGCGCCGGTATAGGGTGAAATCGATTCCGCATAGCCGTTCGAGGACACGACGATCAGCCGGTTGGAGACGAGAATGGGCCCGGCCCATTCGATCGCATCTTCCTTGTCTTCTTCGTCCTCCCAGCGCGGAAGCTGATGCATCCACTTCACCTTGCCGTCCTTGCGCTGCAGGCACAGAAGCTCGCCGCCCGTGGCCAGCACATAGACGAAATCGCCCGCCGCCCAAGGCGTCTGGATACCGCCAAGATCGCGCGACCAGGCGCGCTCGCCCGTGTTCAGGTTGATCGCCGCCATGATGCCGGAGTGGCTGATGGCAAAGACCATGTCGCGGTCGATGACGGGACGGCCTGCGATGTCGTCAAGCTCCGAGAGCGCAGTGGTGTTTCCGTTGCGCGTGAGCATGTCGCTCCACGCAACGCGGCCATTGGTGACGCGGACCGCGAAGAGCTCGCCCGAGCTGTACGGCACCACCACATAGTCCCCGGCCACAGCGGCGCTGGTGCTCTCCAGAATGCCCGCGCTCTCGGTGATGCCCTGATGGTCCCACAACTGGCGGCCGTCCGTTTCGGCCAGCGCACGGAAATGATTGTCCTGGCTGGACACGAAAACGCGCCCGCCATTGGCAACCGGCGCATTCACGATCGGGACGCCGAAGTCGACTTTCCAGAGTTGCTTTCCGTTCGCTGCGTCGAGCGCGAACACCGCGCCGAAGCCGGTGGAGACGAAAATCTTTCCATCGTCATAGGCCACGCCGCCGCCAAAACCCTTTGACGGATCGATGTCCTTGTTCTGACCGATCAGGCCGAACGAAGCCCGGTTCCAGAACGAATTTTCCGGTCCTTGCGGCGCCAGCTCCTTGTCCCAGACCGGCGCGCCGGAGTTCGCGTCGAAGACGAAAACATGCGCCTCGGCGTCGAGCACGAAGATATGGCCGTTGGCGACGACGGGCGGGGCAGTCAGGCGCGACTCCGTATCCGATCCCTTGCCGGCATCCTGCTGCCAAACGATGTTGAGAGGTCCGTTGGCTTCCAGATGGTACATCGCATTGGAAGCGTAACCGCCCGGCTCAGGCCATTCCGGATTGCGATAGGGGGGCGGCAGCAACACCGGGATCTTGTCCAGATCCGGATCAGGCTTCAGCGACTCGTCCAGCGTCATGATGGAGATGCGCTGGCCCTTGATGTTGGACTTCTTGGTCGAGGAGAACCAGCCTTGGGTAAGATCTCCCACGGCGTCCATGGCTTCGCAGCCGGAAAGCGTCAGCACCGCTGCAATGCACAGCGCGATGCGGAATGTCTTGCGTTTCATTTCGGTTTTGGACCTTCCGGAGTCGCGGGCGCTTTTGCGGGAGCGGCTGGTGCCGGCGGCGGCGGTACCGTGCCGAAGTCGCTTCCTCCGCCTGCGCCGAGATATGTGGCCATGGCCTCGCTGCGCTGCTGCAGAGAGGGCGGCAGGTTCTTTTCAGCGGCCAGCTTCTTGTATTCCGCCAGGGCGGCTTTCGTGTTGCCGGAACGGAAATCCGAATAGGCGAGAATCTCGCGCGCCATGGGATTCCACGGATTGGACTTGTCGAGCAGCGGCGAGAGCAAATTCTGCAGATCCGAGCGCGATGCGGTGTCGGCGATCACCCACGCGGCGCGGATGCGCGCGACGCTTGCCATGATGTCATCGCTGCTGTTGGTGATTTCCATGTAGAGCTTTTCGGCATCGCTCGACCGTCCGGCCTGCTGAAGCGCACCAGCTTCCTGCAGCCGCGCGACTTCCGCGTAACCGCTGGGCGCGCTGGCTGCGAGTTTGCCGAAAGCCTCGGCGGCGGCGGGAGCCTGTCCCGCGTCAAGAAGCTGCTGCGCAGCGACGTACTCGGCGGAGGCCTGGAGTTGCTGGCGATGCGCGTAGAAACGCCAAAGCTGCCAGCCGGCAGCCGCGCTCACGATGAACGCGGCAGCCGCGATGATATAGTCGCCGTATTCCTTCCAGAGCTTCTCGTAGCGCTCGCGGCGGACTTCTTCCTCGACTTCATGGAAGATGTCAGTCACGGGAATCCTTTCAGGGACAGGGCCCAGCCAAAGCCTTGATAGCGCGGGATGATTAGCCGCTCAGGCCGGTTGGCGCAACTCGCGGCCCCATGAAACCCCGGCAATCAGGAGAAATGCGGTAAACCGTGCCCGGGCCAAAAGAAAACCGCGGCTTTGCGGGCCGCGGCTCTCTCATCAGAGTAGGTCAGGAGATCAGGCTTCGGTCTGCTCGCCCTCTTCGGTCTTCGGACCGGCGCCTTCTTCGAACATCGCGTCGGCGTTCTTCTGGGCGTCGGCGGAGGCTTCTTCCTCAGGGGTGCGCTCGGCGAGAACGTCCTCGCCGCGGGCCTGGCGTTCGGCTTCGTCTTCGGTGCGCGCGACATTGATCGTCACGTTCACGCGCACTTCCGGATGCAGCACGACGGCTACCGGGAAGAGGCCGATCGTCTTGATCGCCTTGTCCAGCGGAACCTGCGTACGGCTGACCGACACGCCGCCCTGGCCGATCGCATCGGCGATATCGCGCGGGCTGACCGAGCCGTAAAGCTGGCCGCGGTCGCCGGCCTGACGGATCAGTGTAAATGTCTGGCCGTCGAGCTTTTTGGCGATCTTCTCCGCTTCCTTCTTGTTCTCCAGATTGCGGGCTTCGAGCTGCGCCTTCTGGCTCTGGAAATATTCGCGGTTGGCCTTGGTGGCGCGCAGCGCCTTCTTCTTGGGCAGCAGGAAGTTGCGGGCGAAGCCGTCCTTCACCTTCACCTCGTCGCCCATCTGGCCGAGCTTTTCGACTCTTTCGAGCAGGATGACTTGCATGTGTCTTCTCCTACTTCACGACGTAAGGCAGCAGCGCCATGAAGCGCGCGCGCTTGATCGCCTTGGCGAGCAGGCGCTGCTTCGAGGCGGAAACCGCCGTGATGCGCGACGGCACGATCTTGCCGCGCTCGGAGATGAAGCGCTGAAGCAGCTTCACGTCCTTGTAATCGATCTTCGGCGCGTTGGCGCCGGAGAAGGGGCAGGTCTTCTTGCGGCGGAAGAAGGGACGGCGCTGGCCGCCGCCGGAGCGTTCTCCGCGATCGCCGCGTTCACCACCATGGCTCATTGTTCGGCTCCTTCTTCGCCTTCGGGCTTGTCGGCGCGGTCGTCACGGCGGTTCTTGTTCGAGGATTGCTCGAACTTGTCCACCTTCACGCTCATGTAGCGCAGCACGTCTTCGTTGATCTTGAGCTGGCGCTCGAGTTCGTGGATCGCCTTGCCCGGCGCATTGATGTTGAGGAGCACATAGTGCCCCTTGCGGTTCTTCTTCAGGCGATAAGCCAGACCGCGCAGGCCCCAATATTCCTGCTTCTCGACCTTGCCGCCTTCGCCTTCGATGATGGTCTTGAGGTGGGTCGCCAGTGCGTCCACCTGCTGCGCGCTGATATCCTGGCGCGCGATCAGGAGATGCTCGTAAAGAGCCATTCCTTTAAGTCCCTGTTTTGGCTACGGAGTCCGGGCCGGCGGGGGCCGGCCGGGCTGTGGTTCGCGTGGACGCCGGACCATCCGGCATGGGCCCTTTCGGGCCTCCCGCGACCGTAGCCGCCATGAAGGCGGGGCGTATAGCGGAACGGGTTCGGCGAGGCAAGGCGGGCAGAGGGAGTATGGATGGTGGTGGAATTGTCGACCTTGGCGGGGTTCGCCGGCGCAGCCCTGGTGATCCTGGCCTATCTCGCCAACCAGATGGGGCGACTGCCGTCCGATGACTGGCGGTTTCCGGGCGCCAACCTTGCGGGATCCGCCCTGATCCTCATCTCGCTCTATTCGGCGTGGAACTGGCCGTCCGTCGTGATCGAGTTGTTCTGGGCCGGGATCAGCATTTACGGGCTCGCGCGGCCGCGCAAAGCCTGAGGTCAGTGCGGCTGCGGGATGTCCAGAGAGTCCAGATTGGGCAGGATGGTCTTCATCCACTGCGCGATCCGCGTGCCGACTTCTTCCATGTCGTCGTCCGTCCGCGAACCGCAGGACACCGCAAGGAGCGTTTGCGCAAGGATCGCCGTGATGGCCGTTGGTTCCAGGCTGCGCGGATCGGGCCCCATCGTCGCGTTGATCTTCTGCTCCAGCTCGATGAGACGCAGCCGGCAGAGCGCGTCCGGTTCGGGGCGCCGCGAAAACGCAAGCGCGCCCATCGCCGCCGAACATTCCTGGAGCGCGCAACGCGCAATGGCCTGTTGGATGGCGAGCGGCTGCATGCGCGCATCATTGAAAGCCCGCTCCGCGCGCGCCGTCTCCGCCCGTGCCTGCCTTTTTTCCGCCAAACTTCCCAAACCGAGCATCTTTTCCGCCTCTCCTCTCGAAACTCGGAAGATGGAGTTCCGGTTCAGCGGTTAGTGGCGAAAATTTTTGGGAACCGGCGGCCTCGTAACGCGTATCGCGGCGATTCAGACGAAGGGCGCTGTCCTAGGGGCAGCGCCCTTGCTTTCCAGGCTACGGGAGACGCGCTTGGCGGTAGCTCCGTTTTAGCCGACCGGCCCGGCGGGCGGGCCCGTCTATTTGCCCTTTGCCACGAATGGGCTGGGCAGCGAACGGTCCTCCCGCGCCGATGGCAGGTCAACAAAAAAATATGACCGCGCGTCAGTCGCAAGCATTCTCAAAAGCAAATAGATTCCGCGCATGAGCCAGACTCTGCCGCCGCCCAACGATCCGCATCTTCGCTGGCGATTCCTGCGCGATGTGCTCGTGTTCCAGCTCAAGCTGATCCTCGGCAATCTGCAGAATTTCGTGCTCGTTCCGGTATCGCTCGCAGCCGCGGGGCTCGACCTTTTCATCAAAGGCGGGCGCGAGGGCGAGAAATTCTACAAGGTGATGGACTGGGGCCGGCGCACCGACGAGATGATCAACGTCTACAGCGCCATCGGCGGCTATCACGCCACCGGCGACGAAAACGAACGGGACATGTACGGCAACTACACCGTCGACGCCGTTCTGGCGCGCGTCGAGAACGTGATCGTTCGCGAGTACGAGAAGGGCGGCACCGCCGCCAGCATCAAGACCGCGGTGGATCGCGCGATCGACGGCATGCAGGCTCATGGCGACAAGCAGAAAGAACGATTTGACGGCGCCATGCAGCGCACGGACGGAGCGATCCGGCGCGCGGCGGACAAGTTCAAGCCGAAACCGGATGCGGATTCCGGCGAGGGTTGAAGGCCTGCCGGACGGTCAGGCGCCCAGGAAGCCTTCGAGCACGTTCACCGTGTTCACGCCCAGACGCTCGATGTTGTAGCCGCCTTCGAACACGAAGACGGTGGGCAGCCCTGCGCGGCCGAGCACGTCGCCCATGCGCAGATAATCTTCCGTCGTGATCTTGAAGCGGCAGATGGGGTCGGCTTCGAAGGTGTCGAGGCCGAGCGACACCAGCAGAATATCCGCGCCGAAATCCTTCACCGCCATTAGTGCGCGATCGAGCGCGTGGGAATATTCCGGCCAAGCGGTTTTGCGCGGCAATGGAAAGTTGACGTTCTTCTCCTCGCCGGCGCCTTCGCCTTTCTCGTCCGCGTAACCCAGATAATGCGGATAGGCGAAAGACGGGTCGGCGTGGATGGACGCGAAGAAGACATCGTCACGGCGATAGAAGATCGCCTGCGTGCCGTTGCCGTGGTGGTAGTCCACATCGAGGATCGCGGGGCGGCGGCCCTGATCCAACAACCACTGCGCCGCGATGGCGACATTGTTCAGATAGCAATAGCCGCCATACACGTCGCCGCTGGCGTGATGACCCGGCGGACGCGCCAGCGCAAAGGCCGCGCGTTCGCCGCCATGCACTGCTTCGGATGCCGATAGCGCGATGTTCACCGCCTCGCGCGCGGCGCTCCATGTGCCTTTGCCGATGGGCGTGGCGGTGTCGAAGCAATAGGAGCCGAGCTGCTTTTCGATGTCGCCATCGCGCATTTCGCGAAGCCCGCGCGCGGGCCAGACGGACGGCACGGCATCGGCGTCGTCGTTCCAGTATTTCTCGCGCCACTTCGGATAAGCGCCGGTGAGGAAGCGCACGAAGCCGTTGTCGTGAATGCGCAGGATGGGCTCGTCGCTGAATGTTTTCGGTTTCAGCAGCGGGCCGATCTTGCGTTCTTCCAGGCGACGCTTCACCTGCTCGACGCGTTCGGGAATCTCCACGGCGGGCGAAGCGCGGCCCTGCTCGAATTCTTCCTTCGGCGAATGTTCCAGATGTGTGGCGGCGTAGAAGGTTTTCATGGGCGAAGAGGACGTCAAAGCTTCCGTAAAGGCAAGTTGTTTGCGCTTCGCATTTGAGCCGCGGGCGCTAAGCTTGTCCAAAAGAAAAAGACATCGGGAGGACGGGCATGGCACTCAAGACTCCACAACAATATGTCGAAAGCCTTCGCGACGGGCGGGTGACGTTCTGGGATGGCGAGAACATTCCCGACATCACCAAGTTTCCACGCTTCCGGGTCCCGATCGCGCTCACCGCCGAGGACTACAAATATGACGATCCGGTGCTGGGCGAATTGCGCCGCTACAAGACGGAAGACGGCAGCGAAGCGCATCGCATATACCAGATCCCGCGCAACACCGAAGAACTGAACAAGCGCGTCGAGCTGCTGGCGCACACGTCCATCGGCACCGCCGTTTCGTCCGTGTTCATGGCGCTGATGAGCGTGAAGGATCAGGTGGCGGCGGTGAATCCGCAATATGGCGAGAACATCGAGCGCATGTACCGCTACTGCCGCGACAACGATCTGCGCGGCGCGGAAGTCATCACCGATCCCAAGGGCGACCGCAAACGCCGCGCACACGAGCAGGATGACCCCGATCTCTATGTGCGCATCGTGGAACGGCGCAAGGACGGAATCGTTGTGCGCGGCGCCAAGCTGCATATCACCGCCGCCAGCGTGATCCACGAGCTTGTGGTGATGCCGACCAAGGGCATGCGGCAGGACGAAACCGATTATGCCGTGTCATTCTCCATTCCGGTGAACACCAAGGGCGTGAAGATCATCAACCGCAATTTCGCGCCGGCCGAACTCAACGCCTTCGACTATCCCGCCAGTTCGCATCATTCGATGCCGGAAGGTTTCGTGATCTTCGACGATGTGTTCGTGCCGTGGGATCGCGTGTTCCTGGCGGGCGAGGTGCAGCTTGCGAGCAAGCTGGCGCAGTCGCTGGGCCTGTGGGAGCGCACTGGCGGCGTCATCGGCGCGGTGGAGACGAGCGAATTGTTCGTCGGTCTCGCGCAGCTTGTGACCGAAATGCAGGGCAAGGAGAGCGATGCAGTGGCACAAGCCTCCATCGCCGAGCTCATCACCTATGCGCAGATGCTGAAGATGTCGCTCGACTCTGCCTGCCGGCACTACGAGAAGACCGAGAGCGGCATGGTCTTCCCCAACACGCTGGCGATCAATGCCGCGAAATACTACTACGCCGCCAACTACCATCAGACCGTGAAATACCTGCACGACCTTTCCGGCGGGCTGGTGCTCACGCTGCCGGGGGAAGCGGATCTGCGCAATCCGGAAAGCGGCAGATACATCCGCAAATATCTGCACACCAAGCAGAGCGTGGACGTGGAACAGCGCATGCGCGTCTATAATTTGATCCGCGACCTGACGGCGGACGCTTATGGCGGCTGGCATTTCGTGGTGGCGTTGCAGGCGGGGGGCGGATTGCCGGCACAACGCTTCATGATGAACCGCACATATGACATCAAGGCTGCTAAGGAGAAGGCGCTGCGCGCGGCGGGCGCCAAGCTCTAGCGCGGACTGCCCGCGCTCACATAGCTGGTGAACATGTCCGAGGGAATGCGGATGCCCAGCGGCTCCAGCATCTTGCCCACGCCGCCGCGATGCGACTGGTTATGTGTGATAACGTGGGCCAGCATCTCGCCGCGCGTCATGCGGCCCTTGTCGTTGTCGGACACGAAGTCAAAAGCGATGGACTCGTCGAGCCCCGCGTCGCTCACGCCGCGCACATAGTTCACATACCAGTCGTCATTGTCCGCGACGGCGCGCGCAAGTGCATCGAGATCGGGCATGGTGTTGGAGACGATGAGGTCGAACGGCTCGGGCTTGCCTTCCAGCCGGGCGCGGAAGACGCTGTCCACGCGCATGGCGTGATCGAGCGTGAATATCGGCACAATGATGTCGCGATGACGCTCCGCCGGCAGCGCGCAGAGCGATTTATAAAGCTCCGTGTCAATCCAGCGCTTGAACTCGAACAGGGAAACGAGAAATGCGTTCGCCATAATGCCGATTATAGAGGCATCACCCGGCCTGCAAAAGGATCGCGCCGGCAACGATGCCCGCCGCCGCGATCCAGCGCCTGGTGTTCATATGTTCGTGGAGAACAATTACGGCCAGCGCCGTGCCGAAAAGGACGCTGGTTTCGCGCAATGCCGCTAGCTGCGCGGTGGCGCCGAAGCGATAAGCAAGCATCGCAGAGCCGTACGTCATGATCGACAGTGCGCCGAGCAACAGGCCCAGCCGCCAATGCCGCCGTGCCTCGATCATCACCGTGCGTCCCCGTATGGCGGACGCCGACAGGGGCAAGGTGATGCCGTGAACGGCATAGAACCACGACACATAGGTGAAGGGATTTTCCACTGCGCGCACGCCGGTGGCGTCCACGACAGTGTAGCAACCTATCGTTAGGCCGGTGGCCAGCGCGAAGCCGAGCCCCTTGACCGCCCCTTGCGACGCGCGATGTGACAGGCCGATGGCGATGACACCGCCGCAGATAAAGGCAATACCCAGCAGTTCCAACGGCGGGGCATTCTCCCGAAGAACAAAAATCGCGCCGACGGCGGTGAAGAGCGGGCCGGTGCCGCGCGCAACCGGATAGACGGCGGAGAAAGCCGTGCTTTCATATGATCGAACGAGCAACCACTCGTAAAAGATATGAACGGCGCCCGTACCGACCAGGCACCAGACCGCCAGCCCATGTGGCAACGGCACCACGAACAGAAACGGGATCGCGAACGACGCGGAAAACACCCCTAGCAAGACGCGCATGGCGTATTTGTCGTCGGCGCGTTTCGTCAGGATGTTGACGATGGCGTGGGTGACGGCGGATAGAAGAATGAGGGAAAGGGCGATGGCGCTCATGGGGCGCCGCGAGCATCACGGAGAGGAACATGGCGGCGCAAGACCTCAATCGCGATCTGATCGGCGTACCGGGCGGACGTGCCATGCTGCAAACGCCGGCGCTGGTCATCGATCTTGACGCGATGGAAAGAAACATCGCCGCGATGGCGGCGCACGCGAAGAAGAATGCCATCGCGCTCAGGCCGCATGCCAAGACTCACAAATGCTCCGAAATCGCAAAGCTGCAGATCAAAGCAGGCGCGCTCGGCATCTGCTGCGCCAAGCTCGGCGAAGCCGAAGCGCTTGCAGAGGCCGGCGTGGAATCCATCCTGCTGACGTCGTCGGTGGTGACGGAGCGCGGCATGGCACGTGTGATGGCGTTGAATGCGAAAATCGCGGAGTTGCGCATCACCTGCGATAACGCCTCCGTGGCGAGGCGCCTGGACGAGGCCGCGCGCGCGAGCGGCAAGAAACTGCGTGTCGTCGTCGATATCGATCCGGGCCTTGGACGCACCGGCATTCGTCCCGGCGCCGGCGCTGTTGCGCTGGTCGAGCAGGTGGCTCAAAGCGACGGGCTCATCTTCGATGGTCTGCAATGTTACGCGGGCCAGGTGCAGCACATGGAATCGCCGAACGAGCGGCGCGCGGCGTCGCTCAACGCGATGAAGGAACTGGCGGAGCTGCGGGATCGATTGAAGGGGAAGGGGATTGCAATTCCACTTCTCTCCGGCGGCGGCACGGGCACCTTCGATATCGACCCCGATGCGAAGACGCTCACCGAGCTCCAGGTCGGCTCCTACGTCTTCATGGACAAGCAATACAACGAGGTATGGGAGAAGCCGGGCCAGCGCCCGCCCTTCGAGCCGTCACTGTTCGTGCAGACGACGGTGGTGAGCGCGAATCGCGAAGGCTTCGCCACGACCGATGCAGGCTTCAAAGCGTTCGCGACGGACGCCGGTGCGCCCAAGATCTTCGGTGGCGCGCCGGAAGGGGCGAATTACTTCTATTTCGGCGACGAGCAGGGCGGCATCTTCTACCCGTCCGCGAACGGCAAGCTCGATGTCGGCGCTGTGATCCTGTGCATCGTTCCGCATTGCGATCCGACGGTGAATCTCTACGATTGCTATCATTGCGTGCGTGGCGACAGGCTTGAATCCATTTGGACAATCGAAGCACGCGGCCGTTCGGCCTGAGTGCCCCTAAATTACCCAATTTGTGAAACGCGCGTTCATCCCGGGTTCAGCCACCAAACGCCAGTCTTTGCGTTATGGACCGTAAGGGTCTTCAAAAACAAAGGATCAGAGCAATGAAACGCTTCGGCAAAATTGCAATGGGCGCGCTCATGCTGGCAGGAACTGCCGTGGGCGCGACGCTCTCCACCACCGCGCCGGCGGATGCGCATGTGTCCGTGGGGATCGGCATCGGCGTGCCGGGACCGGGCTATTACGCGCCCCGCCCGTATTACGGCAATCCGTGCGACAGCCCGCGCTACCGCTACTACCATCCCAACTATTGCTACGGATATGGCCCCGCTTATTACGGCCCCTCCTATTACGGCTACTATGATCAGGGCTATTACGGGCCGGGATACTATGAGCCGGTCATCGGCGGTTTCTGGTTCACCGACTCGTTCGGCCATCGCCACTGGCATCATGGCTCGTTCCATGGCGGCGGGTTCCACGGCCACGCTTCGTGGCACGGCGGGGGCCACTGGTCCGGTGGACATCACCATCACCACTAAAGTCTTGAGCCAGCCCCCTTTCGCCTCGAGTTAGGCGGATCGGTTCGGCGCCCGGCCCCGTGCGAGAAATCGCCGGGGCCGGTGCGCATTTGTCGCCCTTTCCGACGCATCGCGCGGCTTGTTAGCCTCACGGGCAGATTTGCGCGGAGACGGCCATGCGGCAACCCAACGATCTTTCCTCTTTCTGGCTGCCGTTCACGCCAAACCGCGCCTTCAAGGCCGCGCCGCGAATGCTCGAGCGGGCGGACGGCATGCATTTCTACGATGAGACAGGGCGGGCGCTGCTCGATGCTTGCGCGGGGCTGTGGTGCGTGAATGCCGGACATGGGCGAAAACAGATCGCCGATGCGATCTCCAAAGCCGCGCATGAACTCGACTATGCGCCGACGTTCCAGTTCGCGCACACGCCAGCCTTCGTGCTGTCGCAGCGCATCGCCGCGATGGCCCCGGAAGGCATGGACCATGTGTTCTTCGTCAATTCCGGGTCGGAGGCGACGGACACGGCGCTCAAGATGGCGCGCGCCTATTTCCAGAAGATCGGCCAGGCGTCGCGTTTCCGGCTTATCGGCCGCGACAAGGCCTATCATGGCACCACGCTCGCGGGCATCTCGGTCGGTGGCATCGGCAACAATCGCAGGCCCTACGGCCCGCTGCTGCCCGGCACCGATGACCACATCCCGCTGCCCTACAATCCGGCCACGATGCGCTTCACGCGCGGCGAACCGCAGAACCTGGAAAGCTATGCGGACGCGATTGAGAACCTCGTCGCACTGCATGGCGCGGAGACGATCGCCGCGGTCATCGTGGAGCCGTTCGCGGGTTCCGGCGGCGTCTATGGCGCATCGAAAGGGTATTTTCAGCGGCTGCGCGCGCTCTGCGACAAATACGGCTTCCTGCTCATCTTCGACGAAGTCATCACCGGCTTCGGCCGCATGGGTTACGCCTTCGCGGCCGAACGCTATGGCGTGACGCCGGACATCATCAATTTCGCGAAGGGCGTGAGCAACGGCGCAGCGCCGCTCGGCGGTTCCGTGATCTCGAACAAGATCCACGATGCGTTCATGGACAACAGCGGCGGCGAACACAACATCGAGCTGTTCCATGGTCACACGTATTCGGGACATCCGCTCGCATGCGCGGCGGCGATGGCGACGCTCGACATCTACCGCGACGAAGGCCTCTTCGAGCGCGCATTGCGAATGGAAAAGGTTCTGGAAGATGCGGTGCATACGTTGAAAGGGGCGCCGCTTGTCGCGGATATCCGCAATGCCGGCTTCGCGGCCGGTATCGAGATCGAAGCCGATCCGAAGGCGCCCGGGCGCCGCGGGCTGGAAGCGATCAAGCGCGCTTTCCACGAGCAAAATCTTGTGATCCGCGTGGGCGGGGATACCATCGCGCTTTCGCCGCCGCTGATAGCCAGCGAGTCCGACATTTCGAAAATCATCGACGGTGTCAGAGGGGTTCTGTCCAGACTTTCCTGAAGGGGGGTGAACGATGCTTGCGCTAAAGCGGCTTTTCCTCGTCATTTTCGTGCTTGGCGGCCCACTCGCGATTTCCGCAGCGCTCTATTTCGGGTCCCTCGCTTTGCTACAGGCGACAAATCGGGTAATCGACCCCGAAATTATGCAGGCTGTGGCCGTGGGCGGGTTCGCCGTTTTCTTTCTTCTCGCCGTCTACGAAGCCAAAGCCCGCTGGTCCTGATCCAGAAACGAGGCCTTCATGCGCATCGGCGTTCCCAAGGAAATCAAGAACCACGAATATCGCGTCGGCATGACGCCCGCCGCTGTGCGCGAACTCACCGCGCGCGGCCACGAAGTTTTCGTCGAGACGCATGCTGGCGAAGGCATCGGCCTTGGCGACGAGATGTACACGAAGGTCGGCGCGAAGATTCTGCCGAACGCCGATGAAGTGTTCGCGAAGGCGGACATGATCGTGAAGGTGAAGGAACCGCAGCCGGTCGAGATCAAACGCCTGCGCAAGGATCAGGTGTTGTTCACCTATCTGCATCTGGCGCCCGATCCGGAACAAACCAAAGGCCTGCTCGACAGCGGCGCGATCTGCATCGCGTATGAAACCGTCACCGACCGTTGGGGCGGGCTTCCGCTTCTCGCGCCGATGAGCGAAGTCGCGGGCCGCATGTCGATCCAGGCGGGCGCGCATTCGCTGGAGAAGGCGCAAGGCGGCATGGGCATGTTGCTCGGCGGCGTGCCGGGCGTTCCGGCGGCGAAGGTTGTGGTGCTCGGCGGCGGTGTCGTCGGCACCAATGCCGCGCGCATGGCGATGGGCCTTGAAGCGCATGTCACCATCCTCGACGTGTCGCTGCGCCGCCTGAACGAGCTGGACATGCAGTTCGGCGCGATGCTGAACACGGTGTTCTCCACCATCGACTCCATCGAAGAGCATGTGACGAACGCCGATCTCGTCATCGGCGGCGTGCTGCTGCCGGGTGCTGCCGCGCCCAAGCTCATCACCAGGAAGATGGTGAGCCAGATGAAAAAGGGTTCGGTCATCGTGGACGTCGCGATCGACCAGGGCGGTTGCGCGGAAACCTCGCACGCCACCACCCATGCCGATCCGACCTATATGGTCGACGGCGTTGTGCATTATGCCGTGGCCAACATGCCGGGCGGCGTGGCGCGCACTTCCACTTTCGCGCTCAACAACGCGACCTTGCCGTTCACCCGCGCGCTGGCCGATCTCGGCGCGGAAGCTGCGATGAAGAAGGACCCGCATCTGCGCGCCGGCCTGAACGTCTACAAGGGCACGTTGACTTATGGCGCGGTCGGCGAAGCGCAGAACATTCCGTTCAAGACGGCGGAAAGCGTTCTGGGGATTTAATGCGTTTGGAAACCCTCGCCCCTTAGGGGAGAAGGGGGCAGGGCGTGGGGCTCTCCATCCCCTCGCTCTTCGCCATCCTGCAAGCTACTTCGCGGAGCGACACAGCGATCATCTGGTCAAACTATTGCGACGCTGAAATCCACAATCTCAAACCCCTTTGGCGTCCAGTCCGCATATAATATGAAGATTGTACCGCGGTTTTCCGGGTCGGCGAACGAGAATTGGAATGTAGGCCGGAAGCCTAGACCACGCTGATCTGCTCGCGGCGGAAGGTAGTCCAGTGCCACGGAATTCAACTTCAGCGCTGCGACCAAATTTCTGTCGTTGAATATCTGCTCCAGCCTTTTGAAGTTGGCGGAATCGAACTCACGGTGATTTCGCGGAATATTGCTAAGCTCGGAAGCAGAGTCCGATGGGGTTGTTTTGAGGCTGTCCCAAAGAGCCATCAGCCCGGAAAACACGCCTTCCGTCAACTGGCGTGTCACTACATATCTCGCATCGCTTGGATCGGGGCATTTCGCGCCATTCGCCTCCATCATTTCAATCCGAGGTGAGGTCCAGTTGGAGTTTGCACGGAATTCATTTTTATGGCGGTCGTCGATCAACGGGTGACCGGATGGCCCAGCCTTCAGGTCTACATCAATGAAAGGAATTGAGCACACACCGCTCGCACCTCGATGTGGAGCCGCAAAAAGCTGTGCCGCTTTATGGCCATCGTAGGAGTATGTGCAAATCTTGATAGACCATCCCTTCGCATCATCTGCGATGACAGAACCGCTCATGTAGGGCAAAATATTATGATCCCATTTGCACTCGATTGTCCCTGGAAGGAACTGTGCGGAAGCGCGGGTGCCTTGGGATGCGAGGAATGCCAGAGCGATTAGAAGTCCTACTGCCATCTGTATGAGGGTAGCTTTCCACTTCTCATTCTTGCCGATCATCACACTGTACTCTGCATCGCGTCCCGCAAAGGACGGAAACTGATGAGTTTGATGCCCTGCGCGGCGATTTGGTCGCGCAGGGCATTGTTTTTGGCGCTCTCGTAATCGCCGATGCGAATGTGCGCTTCGGTCTTGTCGTAGCCGCGCAGTTCCGATCCATCGGCAACAGGATGAAGGATGAATTCGCCGACGCCGGGTTTGAGCTTTTCCATATAGCGCGGCAGCAGTGTTTCGGTCGCTTCGCCCCACTGGAAAATGAAGTCGTCGGGGAAGATCACGCCGGCCTCTCGTGCCGGCTCGCGGCAGGGAAAACCGAGACGCTTTTCGGCGGCGACACCGGCCATGCGCAATGGCAGGCGATACTCCGCCGCGAGTTTGAGATAGATCGCGTAGTATGCCGGGACGAGTTGCATCGTGCCCATGTGCGCATCGAGGTGGGTGATGTCGATGCCCCAGCTTTTCGCCTGCTCGATCTGCGCGCGGCATTCGGCTTCCACGTCCTCGAGTTTTGCGTTTTGCCAGACGGCCGCCGCCGTGCGCGGCATGAAGCCGTCGGCATCATGCAACGATTTCGCG
>JBQCFD010000098.1:0-4193 GCA_051959625.1 Rhizomicrobium sp. | reverse complement strand
GTCACGCGTGGCCTTCAGCGTGTTTACGCGCAGATCGACCGGCGCTCGCTCCAGCATCGCGCCCATCTCCAGTGCGACATCCTCATCGAAGGCGCGCGTGAGTTCGCTTTGCAGGAATTCGGGCTATTCGCCGGTGATATGCGGCGCGGCCTGATCGGTCGGTGCAACGATGGTGCGGGCGCGCTCTTCATCGGTCAGCAGCGCGGGGCCATATCCATCGCCGGTGAAAAGCGAGGGCACATCCGCGCCTTCCTTCAAAAGCGACGCGATCACCAGCGCGCGCGGCGCTTCACTGCCCATGCGCCAGGCGAAAGAGGCGCGATGGCGGAACACGTCATAGACCCGCTCGCTCACTGCGGCGCGGTCCTTCGATCCAGCATAGCGGCGGGCGCGGAAAAATTCGCGGATGAAGCGGTCTGCAGGAAGGCGGCTGGCGGCCAATCCATCGAGGATATCGATGGCGGCCTGCGTGCGGGCGGCGGGGGTCATGGACGCGCTATATAGAGAGTGGGCGCGATAAAGCAAAAAGCCCGCTTTTCCGCGCTATAATCGGCAGACGCCGGAGAGTCGTCCCATGGTTTCCAACAATCGCGTTGTCGTGGTGGGCGCCGGCTTTGCAGGCATCGAAGTCGCGCGTGGGCTGGGCCGCGCCGGAATCCCCGTCACGCTGATCGACCGGCAGAACCATCATCTGTTCCAGCCCCTGCTCTATCAGGTGGCAACCGCCGCGCTTTCGCCCGCAGATATCGCCGAGCCCGTACGCAAGGTGCTGCGCGGACTGGAAAGCGTGGAAGTTATTCTGGGCGAAGTGACCGGTATCGACCAAACCGCTCACACCGTCACACTGAAGAATGGCGAGCGCATTGCATACGATCATCTGGTGATCGGCACCGGTGCGACGCATTCCTATTTCGGTCACGACGAGTGGAGCGATTTCGCGCCGGGCCTGAAGACCATCGAAGACGCACGCGAAATCCGCTCACATCTTCTGCTCGCCTTCGAGCGCGCGGAGATGAGCCGCGATCCCGCCGAACAGAAGCGCCTGATGACCATCGCCGTAATCGGCGGCGGCCCAACGGGCGTCGAACTCGCCGGCTCCATTGCCGAGTTGGCGCGGCACACACTGGCGAAAGATTTCCACCACATCCGCGCGGAGACAGCGACGGTGCTGATGCTGGAAGCGGGACCGCGCATTCTGACCGCGTTTCCGGAAAGCCTTTCCAGCTACGCGATGCGCAAGCTTGAGAAACTTGGCGTCACGGTGCGCGTGAACACGCCGGTGGAGCGCATCATCGCGGATGAGATTATCGCCAAGGGCGAAACTATTCCCGTTGGCTTCGCGATCTGGGCGGCCGGCGTGACGGCCTCGCCGCTCGGCAAGCTGTTGGGCGTGCCGCTGGATCGCGCGGGCCGTGTGACGGTGAACCGTGATCTGTCCGTGCCGGGATTGGAGAACATCTATGTGCTGGGCGATCTGGCGCTGACGCCGGATGCGCATGGCAAGCCGCTGCCGGGACTGGCGCAGGTGGCCAAGCAGGAAGGCATCTATCTCGGCCGCGCGCTGGCCGGGAAGATTCTGAAAGGCGAAACGCCCAAGCCCTTCACCTTCCACAATCGCGGCAATACGGCGATCATCGGGCGCAACGCGGCAGTGTTCGATTTCGGCTGGTGGCGGATCAAGGGTTGGCTGGCCTGGACAATGTGGGCGCTGATCCACGTCTACCTGCTGGTGGGATTCCAGCACCGCGTGCTCGTCGCGATCCAGTGGCTGTGGCGTTACATCACCTACGAACAGGGTTCGCGGCTGATCGCGGAACACGCTTCCGACAAAAGTTAGTTGCCGCTCGGATAGTTCGGGCTTTCGCGCGTCACCAGCACGTCGTGGACATGGCTTTCGCGAAGCACTGCGCCGGTGATGCGCACGAAGTTCGCTCGCTTGTGGAAATCCGCGATCGTCTTGGCGCCGGTATAGCCCATCGCGGCGCGCAGGCCGCCGATGATCTGGTGCACCACATTCGCGACGGGGCCTTTGTAAGCGACCTGGCCTTCGACGCCTTCAGGCACCAGCTTCAGCTGGTCCTGCACTTCGGCCTGGAAGTAGCGATCGGCGGAACCCCGCGCCATGGCGCCCAGCGAGCCCATGCCGCGATAGCCTTTGTAGGAACGGCCCTGGTAGAGGAACACTTCGCCCGGCGCTTCTTCGGTGCCGGCCAGCAATGAACCCACCATCGCAACACTGGCGCCGGCGGCGATGGCTTTCGCCAGATCGCCGGAGAATTTGATGCCGCCATCGGCGACGACGGGAATGCCCGCCTTCCGCGCCACATCCACCGCATCCATGATCGCGGTGAGTTGCGGAACCCCGACGCCCGCAACAATGCGCGTGGTGCAGATGGAGCCGGGGCCGATGCCCACTTTCACCGCATCCGCGCCCGCATCGATCAGAGCCTGCGCGCCTTCGCGGGTGGCGATGTTGCCGGCGAGGATCTGCGTGTAGTTCGAATCTTTCTTGATGCGGGTGATGGTGTCGAGCACGCCTTTGGAATGGCCGTGTGCGGTATCCACCACCACGACATCGGCTTCGGCTTCGATCAGACCCAGCGCGCGGCGGAAACCATCTTCGCCCACCGAGGTGGCGGCGGCGACGCGCAGGCGGCCGCGCTCATCCTTGCAGGCGTTGGGAAATTTCTGCGCCTTCTCGATGTCCTTCACGGTGATCAGGCCGACGCAGCGATAGGCGTCGTCCACCACCAGGATCTTCTCGATGCGGTGCTGGTGCAAAAGCCGCTTGGCTTCATCCGGCTTCACGCCTTCCTTCACCGTGACGAGCTTGTCCTTCGTCATCAGCTCGGCGACTTTCTGTCGCGTGTCGGAGGCGAAGCGCACGTCGCGGTTGGTGAGGATGCCGACCAGCTTGCCGGTGCCGTGGGCGTTGGCGTTCTCGACCACCGGGATGCCGCTGATCTTGTAGCGCTCCATCAGCGCCAGCGCATCGGCGAGCGTTGCGTCCGGCGCGATGGTGACGGGGTTCACGACCATGCCGCTTTCGAACTTCTTCACCCGGCGGATCTGCTCGGCCTGCTCGGCGATGGAGAGGTTCTTGTGAATGACCCCCATGCCACCCGCCTGCGCCATCGCGATCGCGAGGCCGGCTTCGGTGACGGTGTCCATGGCGGCGGAGAGGAGCGGAATGCCCAGTTCGACGGTCTTGGTGAGGCGGGTGCGGGTATCGACTTGTCCAGGGAGGACTTCGGAGGCACCGGGCACCAGCAAAACATCGTCGAAGGTGAGGGCTTCGCGGATGGTGGAGCGCTGTTCCATGGGCGCGTATATCCGCCGATTCCCGATTCCGCAAGGCGGCAAAAGCAACGGCCCATAGAAGAAGAGCCCGCGCGGCGTCCCGGCGAGCCCAACAGTGCCCAGCTACGCAGCAAGCCCTAGGAAACCCGCCATCGCGGCCAACCAGTGAGCGCCTTCGCTCCAACCTCCCCGGTTTTCATGCGGCCGCCAGTCCGGAAACACTGTTCTCGTGCGAGCTGTTGTCCAGCGCCGAAAACCGGCGGTCGCGCGGGGTCCGCACAAGGCTCGGCCCCTTACCTGTCTGTCCTTGCGGCGTCGCTACTGTTTCAAGGCTTTTCTCCCACGCATCACCCGGGAGAACATATAGCGAACATGATATAGGACTATCAAGCCCCATCAGGAAAAAATATCTGACAAATTGTCAGTCAAGATTGGGGATTCAAGAGCGAAGAAGGCCCCGTTACGGTGCGAAAGAAGGGGAGTCGAATTTGCTCAGCACCAACGAGGTCAAGGCCCGTGCCGCCGAATTCGCGCGCGAATGGGCAGATGCCACTTATGAGTCTGGCGAGAAGCAGAGCTTTTACGACGAGTTCTTCAAGGTCTTCGGGATGAAGCGCCGGCAGGTCGCAACCTTCGAAGAGCCCGTCAAGAAACTATCCGGCAAGTACGGCTTCATTGACCTTCTCTGGAAAGGCAATTTGCTGGTCGAGCACAAGAGCGCAGGCCGAGATCTGGCGCGCGCCAAGGAACAGGCGCTCGATTATTTTCCGAACCTGAAGCCGGAGGAACTGCCGCGCTATGTGATGGTAAGCGACTTCCAGAACTTCGAGCTTTACGATCTGGATGAGCGCACCGAGCTGAAATTCAAGCTCGCCGATTTTCCAACCCATGTC
>JBQCFD010000097.1:0-2355 GCA_051959625.1 Rhizomicrobium sp. | reverse complement strand
CGCGAGATATTCCTCGTCTCTTTGATCGGTTTCACCGCGACGTCCGCGATGTGCGGGCTGGCGCAGAATCTGGATCAGATGGTGATCTTCCGGCTGGCGCAGGGTGCGTTCGGCGCGGCGCTCTCGCCGCTGTCGCAAGCGATCATCCTCGATCGCTATCCCATCGAGCAACGCGGCAAGATCATGGCGGTGTGGAGCGCGGTGATCATGCTCGGACCGATCCTGGGGCCGACGCTGGGCGGGTTTCTCACCGACAATTATTCGTGGCGCTGGGTGTTCTATGTGAACGTGCCCATCGGCATCCTCTGTTCGCTGGGCGTGTTCTTCTTCCTGTTCGAGGACAAGCTGAAGGCGCCGCCGGAATTCGACTGGTACGGCTTCGCCTTCCTCTCCATCGCGCTGGGCGCGCTTCAGCTCATGCTCGACCGCGGCACCGACAAGAGCTGGTTCGACTCCACCGAGATCGTGGCGGAAACGGTGATCGCGGGGCTGTCGTTCTATCTGTTCCTCGTGCATCAGTGGACGACGAAGCACCCGTTCCTCAATCCCGATCTGCTCAAGGACCGGCAATATGTATCCGGCCTGTTGCTGACCTTCTTCGTGGGCCTGCTTCTTTTGGCGACGAGCGCGTTGCTGCCGCCCTATCTGCAGGATCTCGGCGGCTACTCGGTGCTCGACACGGGGTTGCTGCTGGCGCCGCGCGGGCTCGGCACCATGATCTCGATGGTGATCATCGGGCGCCTGGTGATGCGCAGCGATCCGCGCTGGTACATGGGCGTCGGCTCGCTGGTGCTTCTCTGGACGATGTGGGAGATGGCGAGCTGGACGCCGGCGGTGAACTTCTGGACGCTCGGCGCCACCACCTTCGTCCAGGGCGTGGCGATGGGCTTCATCTTCGTGCCGATGAACATGTACACCTACTCCACGCTGGCGCAGAGCTACCGCACAGAGGGATCGAGCATCCTCAATCTCGTGCGCAATGTGGGTTCGGCCATCGGGGTGTCGCTGACCACCACGGTGCTGACGAGCGAGACGCAAGTGAACTACAACCAGCTCGGCGAGCACGCCTCCCCGTTTAATCGCGCGCTGGCGCAGAACGCGCCGAGCCTGATGCTGGGGCCGCAGCTTCCCTTCGGCGCGCAGAACCTGCACGGCATCATCCTGGAGCAATCCACGATCATCGCCTACACCGACACGTTCCTGTTCATGTTCTACGCGAGCTTGCCGGTGCTGCTCGTCATCCTCACCCTGCGCAAGGTGAACCTCCTCACCGCGGGGCAAGAGAGCGAGCAACAGCACATGGAAGCGATGGAGTAGCGCGGCTCCCCCCCCCCGTTTACGGGCGAGGAACCTATCGGAGCGTATATCTGAAATCGTATTCGCTGCCTTTGGCGTCGCGCGCGTGGAGAAGCAACTCGCCCTTCACGCCCATATATTTGCCCGTGCCGCCGGTGACGGCGAGCGTGGTATCGCCCGCGTCATGGAACGGGCCTTCGACGGTGATCTGCCCCGCCGCCAGCTTCAGCGTCCAGATGCATTCATAGGCCGCGCCGATGGCGGTGCGGATGCAGAAGCCGTTGTCGGTGCCGACCTGCTTCCTGTTCGCGGCGTCGAACACCGGATTGGTGAAGGTGAGGATGTCGCCGCGATTGTCCTTCGCCTTGCCGATCGGCGCCGTGGCATCGGTCGCGGCGTGTTCGATGACATACAGAGACTCCGCCATCGCGGGCGTAGCGACGAGAAGCGACGCGGCGATCAGAATGGTCTTCATGATTTCCTCCCAAACGTAAAAGCATCGCCCGCGGGCGCGGTGCCGTGATCGTAGGGGCGGGCGAGCAGCATATAAAGAACGCCGGCACCGATAATGCCGAGCCATGTCACGCTCATCGACCAGTCGATGTACCACGGCGCGCTCGGCGTGCGCGGCCAGGCCATGTCCACGATGGCGCCGACGCCGTAGATCAGGGCGAAAATATTCACCGGCAGTGCCCAGGCGCCGAGGCGGAATTTGCCGCCGGGCACCCAGCCGCGCAGGCGAGCGGAAAGCGCACCGACAACGATCATCTGGAACGCGACATAGATGCCAATGATGGCTGAAGCCACGATCACCGCGATGGCGTTCGCGAAGATGAGGCCGAGGCAAATGATGATGCCCGCCACGATGCCCGACATGACCAGCGCGCGCACCGGCACATGGGTGTGCGGCGACACGGCGGCGAAGAAATCGCTCGCCACCACCATCTTGTCGCGCGCATAGGCGAAGACGAGGCGGCTGGTCGCGGCCTGCAGCGACAGGATGCAGGACATGAACGACACCAGCACCACGACGATCACCACCTTGAATCCGGTCTCGCC
>JBQCFD010000096.1:0-7463 GCA_051959625.1 Rhizomicrobium sp. | reverse complement strand
CTCTTCTCGAAACGCGGATCGGACATTCCGGGCAGCGCGATAAGCAGCTTCCCTTCGAGGAAACTTTCACCTTCGGGCGCACGTTTGTCCCTAGACATGGCCGCAAAACTAACATGGACAGTCCGCGATATCACACCCTTTTCGCCGCCAGCCGGCTGGGCTAAAAGCGGCACCAGTTTCAATCACAAGGAGAAGCGCAATGACCATCAAGGTGGGTGACAAGGTTCCTTCGGCGACTTTCATGGAAATGAAAGACGGCCGGCCGACCCCCGTGACGACGGATGAGCTATTCAAAGGCAAGAAGGTGGTATTCTTTGCGCTTCCCGGCGCCTTCACGCCCACCTGTTCGGCGAAACACGTTCCGGGATTCGTTCAGCACGCCGGCGACATCAAGGCAAAGGGCGTCGACACCATCGCGTGCATGTCGGTGAATGACGCCTTCGTGATGGGCGCCTGGGCGAAAGACCAGAAGACCGACGGCAAGGTCGAGATGCTGGCGGACGGAAACGGCGACTTCACGCGCGCCATCGGGCTTGAAATGGACGGCAGCAAGTTCGGCATGGGCAAGCGCAGCCAGCGCTTCTCGATGCTGGTCGACGACGGCGTCGTCAAGGCGCTCAACGTGGAAGAGCCCGGCGCTTTCAACGTCTCCAGTGCCGAGCACATTCTCAAGCAGCTCTAACGCACGGTTTCTATCCCCGCGCGGGCCAAAGCGTCCGCGCGGGAATTTTCGACATGATCCGAATGTCCCTTGACCCAGCGCCAGGTCACGTGATGCGGAGACATGGCCTCTTCGAGCGCCAGCCAGAGTTCACCGTTTTTGACGGCTTTCTTGTCGGCGGTTTTCCAGCCGTTCGCTTTCCATCGCTTCATCCATTGCGTGGCGCCATCCATCAGGTAACGGGAATCTGTATGGATCGTCACGGCTGACGGCTTGGTCAGCGATTGCAGCGCGCGGATCGCCGCCATGATCTCCATGCGATTGTTCGTTGTCTCCGGCTCACCGCCGGAGATCTCCTTTTCATGCTTGCCATATCGCAGGATCGCGCCCCACCCGCCGGGGCCGGGGTTACCGGAGCAGGCGCCGTCGGTAAATATGTCGACCCGCGGCAGCGTCAAAGTCCGTACTCCGCGGCGTTGCGCACCTTGCGGTGAAAGCGCAGACGCTTTGCGAAATCGCGCGGATCCTTCGGGCGAACCAGCGCCGCCGGATCTGGATTCAGCCAGTCGTAGAGTCGCGTGAGAAGGAAGCGAAGCGCCGCGCCGCGCGCCAACATCGGAAGAGCGGTAATCTCGGCGTCACTCAATTCGCGATTTTGGCGGTAGGCGGAAAGAATGCTCTTCCCCTTGGTCACGTTGAACGCACCGTCGGCTTCGAAACACCACGCATTCAACATGACGGCGATGTCGTAAGCGAGGAAATCGTTGCACGCGAAGTAGAAGTCGATCAGTCCCGAAATCCGCTCGCCGATGAACAGCACATTGTCCGGAAACAGATCGGCGTGAATTATCCCGTCGGGAAGACCTGTCGGCCAGTCGCGGAGTTCATCGAGCGAAGATCGGATCAACTCTGCGAGCCCCGGCTGCACCTTGTCCGCGCCCGCCAGCGTCTCCCCCGCGAGCTTTGTCCAACCGTCCGGTCCCAAAACATTTGGGCGGGTGCGACCGAAATCCCTGCCGGCGGCATGCAGTTTCGCCAGTGCTTCTCCGGCCATGACGCAATGCGACACCTCCGGTCTGCGCAACGAGACGCCGTCGAGGAAAGTCAGCAACGCCGCGGGTCTGCCGTTGAGAGTGAACCAGTTGCCGCCTGTCTTGCCGCGCACCGGCTGCGGGCAGGCGATGCCATGCGCGGCGAGGTGCTCCATCAACTCGAGAAAGAAAGGAAGATCGCTTTCGCTTACACGCTTTTCATAGAGCGTCAGAATAAAGGCGCCCCGGCTGGTTTGAAGAAGAAAATTCGAATTCTCCACGCCTTCGGCAATGCCCTTGAAACTTCGCGGGCTGCCGATGTCGTAGTCGCCGAGCAGCTTCTCGAGATCTTCGTAGGAAACATCGGTGTAGACGGCCATTGGCTCACACCAGGGCGCGCGGCACGTTGAACTCGACGTTTTCCTCGCGCACGACGAGTTCTTCCACCTGCACATCGTAACGCTCGCGCAGCGCGGAAATAACCTCATCCATCAGCACTTCCGGCGCCGAAGCGCCCGCAGTAAGGCCGATCGTGTCGCCCGGCGACAGTTGCGACCAATCGATGTCCCTGGCTCGCTGAATGAGCGCGGCAGGCCGCGCTCCTGCTCGCTGAGCGACTTCCACCAGACGCATTGAGTTCGACGAGTTCGGCGCGCCGATTACGAACACGATGTCGGATCGCGGCGCGATGGCCTTTACCGCCTCCTGGCGGTTGGTGGTGGCGTAGCAGATGTCTTCCTTGTGCGGACCCGCGATCTCGGGAAAGCGGCGGCGCAAGACCGAAACGATCTCAGCGGTGTCATCCACCGATAATGTCGTCTGTGTAATGTAGGCGAGCTTGGCCGGATCGGCCGGCGAAAGCCGCTCCGCGTCCGCTACGGTTTCGACCAGGCTGATTGCGCCGGGCGGCAGTTGGCCGATTGTGCCCTCGACCTCCGGATGGCCCGCGTGCCCGATCAAAACGATCTGGTGCCCCGCGTTGAAATGCCGTCCGGCTTCCACATGCACCTTCGAAACCAGAGGACAAGTGGCGTCCAGATAAAAGAGCTCGCGCCGCCTGGCTTCGGCAGGCACGGACTTGGGGACGCCGTGGGCCGAAAAAATGACGCGGGCGCCCGCGGGCGCCTCGTCCAGCTCGTCGATGAACACGGCTCCCATGGATTCCAGGCGCTCGACGACGAAGCGGTTGTGAACGATCTCGTGGCGCACATAAACGGGTGGCCCATATTTCTGTAACGCCAGTTCCACGATGCGTATGGCGCGATCCACGCCTGCGCAAAACCCTCTGGGCGCGGCAAGCAGGACCTTCAGCGGAGGCTTGCCACCGCCCAGTCCGTTTTGTGCCGCCGTTCCCATGATTCGCCTGTTTTCCCGGGGCTCATGCATTGTGCCGGGCCCGGTTGAAAAAAGGGCGCGGACGGGCGAAAAGTCAAGCACGGGGCCGCGCTTGCGCCCGTGCCGGCTTATCGCAACACGACAGGACATAATGAAAAAGTATCCTTTCCGTATCGGCGCCATGCTGATGTTGGCGCTGGTTGTTTCCTCCTGTCAGAGCGAAAAGCGGCTGCAGTACTGCCCTGGCATGTCCAGTGTCCTGGACGCCGTTGTGGTGACGCAGTTCAAGCCCGGCGCGCCGGAGAACCCGAACAACGCGCTTTACACCGCGACGATTTCCGATGTGAGCGGCAGTTGCTCCTTCGACAAGAGAGGCAAGACAGCCGATTCCAGCGTCGATGTCAGCTTCACCGCGACGCGGCCGGTCGGCGGCGCGGCCGCCAATTACACGGTGCCTTATTTCGTTGCGGTGACGCAGTCGACCCGTGTGATCACGCGCGAGACGCGCTCGATAACGATCTCGTTCGCAGAGGGCGCGACAACGGCGACGGCCGAGGACAACATCAGTTCCGTCCATCTGGTGACCGATGGCGACAACAAGCCTTATGACTATCAGATCCTCGTCGGCTTCCAGCTCACCAAAGAGCAGTACGACTACAACAAGACGACCGGAATTTTTCAGCAATGACCTCGTTGAGCGCCGAGCTGACAGCGATCGCGGGTGCCGCGTTCGCGGCTGAAGGGCTTTCGCCTGAGCTTGGTGTGGTTCAAATCTCGGATCGCCCCGACCTTGCGCAGTTCCAGTGCAACGGTGCGCTGCCGGCTGCGAAAGCCGCGAAACAGAATCCGCGCGCCATTGCGGAGAAGGTTGCGGCGCACCTCAGAGCCAATCCGATCTTCTCGAAGGTTGAGATCGCAGGTCCGGGTTTCATCAACCTCAACGTGACGGATGATGCCGCCGCCGCGCGCATCGGCACGATGGCGAAGGATAGGACCCTTGGCGCTCCCCAGACAGGCAACGGCAAGACCGTGGTGATCGATTTCGGCGGCGCCAATGTCGCCAAGCCCATGCATGTGGGGCATCTGCGTTCCTCCGTGATCGGCGATAGTTTGCAGCGCCTGTTCCGCGCCAACGGATGGCATGTCGTCAGCGATGTGCATCTGGGCGATTGGGGCCTGCAGATGGGGCAGCTCATCTCCGAGATCTGGCATCGCGGCATCGCGCCGATCTATTTCGATGAGACCTTCACCGGCCCTTATCCGAAAGAATCGCCAGTGACGATGGACGATCTGGAAGAGATCTATCCGGCGGCCTCCGCGGCGTGCAAAGCCGATCCGGCGCGGCTGGAAGAGGCGCGCAAGGCGACGGCGGAATTGCAGAATGGCCGCCCCGGCTATCGCGCGCTGTGGGAGCATTTCTTTGCCGTTTCGCGCGTCGGCCTGGAACGCGAATGGGGCAGCCTTGGAATCCATTTCGATCTGTGGAAAGGCGAGGCGAGCGTCGAGCCGCTGATCGCGCCCATGATCGCGGAACTCAAGGCAAAGCACATCGCCGAGGAAAGCGAGGGCGCGCTCGTCATTCCGGTCGCGGAACCGGGCGACAAGAAGGAGGTGCCGCCGCTCATCCTGGTGAAGTCGGATGGCGCGGTGCTCTATGGCACGACCGATCTCGCCACGATCGTGGATCGCGTGAAGGAACAGAACCCGGACCTCATTCTTTATGTTGTCGACCAGCGCCAGCATCTGCATTTCGAGCAGGTCTATCGCGCGGCGTGGAAAGCGCATCTGAACGGCAAGGCCGCTCTCGAGCATGCCGGCTTCGGCACCATGAACGGGCCCGACGGCAAGCCGTTCAAGACGCGCGCCGGCGGCGTGATGAAGCTCTACGACCTGATCGCCATGGTGACGGAAGAGGCGGAAAAGCGCCTCGCCGAAGCCGGACTCGCGAACGACTATTCGCCCGAAGAGAAGGCGGCGACGGCAAAGATGGTCGGCATCGCGACTCTGAAATTCGCCGATCTCTCCAATCACCGGCAGACGGACTACATCTTCGATCTGTCGCGGTTCTCGAAGTTCGAGGGCAAGACCGGTCCTTATCTTCAGTATGCGGCCGTGCGTATCCAATCGATCCTGCGGCGCGCGGCGGAACAGGGCTTTGCGACGGCTGCGCCGGTCATCCGCTCGGAGGAAGAGCGCAAGCTCGCTCTGCAGCTTCTGGCGTTGCCCGATGTGATGGCGGCGGCGGAGGCGCGGCGGGCGCCGAATCTGATATGTGACTACATCTTCAACCTGGCGCAGGAATTCAGCCGGTTCTATTCCGAGCATCACATCCTTTCCGAAACCGACGCGGATTTGCGGGCGGCGCGGCTTGGGCTTTGCGCGCTGACACTGGAAACATTGCGCAAGGGGTTGGACCTTCTGGGCATCGAAATCCCGCCCAGGATGTGAGCGAATCGGCCCAAACGGCTGCTTTTCTTTGACTCTCTGACCTTGCTCTCTATATTCCGGCCCAACGGACAGCCCCGCCGCGAGGCGCATTTGTCCGGCCATACATTCGATCCCTCGCGGGAGAGATTGGCGAAAAGCCAGCGCCGAAGGAGCAACCGCCCCGGAAACTCTCAGGCAAAAGGACCGCGAAGGAGATGAACTTCTGGAAAGCAGGGCTGCCGGTGGGGCAGCTCTCACCGAAGGGGTAATCCGGCTTCTACGCCGGGGAAATCTCTCAGGTCCCATGACAGAGGGGTGCGAGATCCGGTTCGCCGGAGGTCGCGCTATCAACCTCAGTTTGTGGACCCTATGACCGGCAGCGAAGAAACACTCCGCAAGACACCGCTTCATGCTTTGCATCTGGAGCTCGGCGCCAAGATGGTGCCGTTCGCCGGTTATGACATGCCGGTGCAATATCCGGCCGGCGTCCTGAAAGAACATCTGCACACGCGCGAGAAGGCGGGGCTGTTCGACGTCTCGCATATGGGGCAGGCGTTCCTGTCCGGCGATAGCCCGGCAAGGGCGCTGGAGCGCGTGACACCCGCCGACGTGCAGGGCCTGAAGGAAGGCATGCAGCGCTATGGCCTGCTGCTGAATGATCGCGGCACGATCATCGACGATTTCATGTTCACCCATCTGGCAGGGGAGAAAGACCTCTATCTCGTCGTCAACGGCGCGACGAAGGAGGGCGACTTCGCCTACATCGCCGGCAAGCTCAAAGGCATCGCCACGCTGACGCCGAAGCCCGACCGCGGTCTGCTCGCGCTGCAGGGACCGGCGGCGGGCAAGGTGCTCGAAAAGCTTTCGCCCGGCATCGATACGCTCACTTTCATGCATGTGCGCCGCGCGACTGTTGCGGGATGCCCCGCCATCGTCAGCCGCTCCGGTTACACGGGTGAGGACGGTTTCGAGATTTCGCTCGAAGGCAAGGATGTCGAGAAGGTGGCGCGCGCTCTTCTCGCTGATCCGGATGTCCTGCCGATCGGCCTTGGCGCGCGCGACAGCCTGCGCCTCGAAGCGGGGCTTTGCCTTTACGGCCACGACATCGACGAGACGACCGATCCGGTGGAGGCCAATCTCGTCTGGTCCATCGGCAAGCGCCGCAAGGAAGCGAAAGACTTTCCGGCCGCCGAAAAGATCATGGGCGAAATCGCCGGCGGCACGAAGCGCAAACGCGTCGGCATCCTTCCCGTCGGCAAGGCGCCCGCGCGCGAAGGCACGGAGATCATCGACAAGTCCGGCAAGGTCATCGGCAAGATCACCAGCGGCGGCTTCGGCCCGTCGCTGAATGCGCCCGTCGCGATGGGCTATGTCGATAGCGCCTTCGCCAAAGACGGCACCGAAGTGGATCTGATGGTGCGTGGCAAGCCCAACCCCGCGCGCATCGCGCCCATGCCATTCGTTCCCAACCGCTACAAACGCAACTGAGAGGCTCCCATGAGCGAAGTCCGTTACACCGATCAGCATGAATGGGTCAGCCTTGATGGCGATACCGCCACGGTCGGCATCACCAAGCACGCTGCCGAACAGCTTGGCGACGTCGTGTTCGTCGAAGTGCCCGAAGCCGGCCGCAAGGTGGGCGCGGGCGGTGAAGCGGCCGTGGTCGAAAGCGTGAAGGCGGCCAGCGATGTCTATGCGCCGGTCGGCGGCGAAGTCGTCGAAGGCAACAAGGCGCTGGCGGATGAGCCCGCGAAAGTGAATGCCGATCCGGAAGGCGAGGGCTGGTTCTTCAAGCTCAAAGGCGTGAGCAAGGATGAGTTCGCCAAGCTGATGACCAAGGCGCAGTACGACGAATTCGTGAAGGGCTTGTAGCAACAACACGGCTGTCATGGCCCGCCGGAGTGCGGGCCACCCAGTTGAAATCTGGGAGACGGCGCAAATTAGAACGCAGACGCCGCTTCATTCTTCGGGAGTAAAGAAGGCGTCACCTGGGTGGCCCGCACTCCGGC
>JBQCFD010000095.1:0-4848 GCA_051959625.1 Rhizomicrobium sp. | reverse complement strand
CTCCCCACAAGAGGGAGGTGATGATAAGGAAGCACCATGACCGACTTACAAACCCGCCGACTGCAAGCCGTGCGCGATCATATGCGGCTGGAAATCACGCACGAATGGGAGGCCGTGCTCGCCACCTTCGAGCACCCGCGTTACGACATCAATGACGGGCAGGCGGTGTTCGACGGCCGCGAGGAAGTGCTGCGCTACTTCACCCAGTCGCGCATCCCGTTCCCCGATCAGGGCAACGAGGTCATCGCGATGGCGGCGGATGGCGACACGGTGCTGGTGGAGCTTTGGTTGACCGGAACACATCTCGGCCCGCTGCAGCGCGGTGGCAAGACATTCGAACCGACAGGCAAGAAATTTCGCGTGCGCGCGATGGCGTCGTTCGAGTTCAAGCCCGGCAGCGACAAGATCGTGTGCGAGCGGCCCTACATCGACATGGGCACGATCGATAGGGCGTTGGGGCTTTTGCAATAGGTATCCTGTCGCTCTATTTCGCTCTATTTCAGTTAGAGTGCTACTCATTGCGTGCTTCAACGCTTCGCCCACGCCACCGCATCTTCCAGTCGATCATTGCCCCAGAACAACTCATCACCCACCGTGAAGCTCGGCGCGCCGAAGATGCCGCGCTTTATGGCTTCATCGGTTTGCGCTTTCAGCGCGTGTTTGATCTCCGGCGAGTTCGCGTCGCTCCAGGCTTTATCCGGATCGCCGCCCACGAGCTTCACCAGCGAGCGCAGCAGGTCTTCGTCGGTGATGTCGCGTTGTCCGCCGAAATTCGCGGAGTAAACCGCGCGCGTGAACGCGCCGGTCCAGCCGTCTTTCTCGCCGGCCAGCGCAAGCCGCGCGGCTTTCAATCCGTTTTGCGGAAAGCGGAAGGGGGGAAGCTTCAGCGGCAAGCCTTCCTTCGCGCAGATGCGCTGAAGGTCGCGCCACATATACGCGCCCTTCACCGGATAGATGTTGAACGGGCTGTCGTTCCAGCCCTGCGCGCCGAAGATGGGGCCGAGCAGGAAGGGCCGCCAGCGCAGCGCGACGCCTGCCGCATCCGCCAACCGCTGCACGCGCATCGCGGCCGGATAGGAGTAGGTGCTCGCGAACTCGTACCAGAATTCGATCATGCGGCGAGCCTAACCGCGCTCGCGCGAAAGTCGACGTCCTACCGCGGCCTGCCGTTGGTGAGCGTATGAACGGCCAGATCGTCCCAATCATGTGCGAGCTTTTGGAGAGACGCCTGCACCAGCGCATCGCTGACCGCGGTTGCCATCAGCCTCGCTTCCTCGGCCCTGGCGCGATAGCGACTGGCCCTTTCCTCAGGCGGTAAGCCCCATAGTTCTGCACTCATGCCGAACTCCCGCGCACGCTGTTGGACCTCCAACGCCCGTTCGCGTGTACGGTTCCGTACGAAATTCTCCATGGGGTTCTGGCCGCTTGACTTTTCGTGGTATGTTCTTATTATGTTCTGTCTGGTGCCGGGGGTGGAGAGCTTCCTGCGGCAACGGCACAGCTTTGTTCTTCCGAAGACCAGGTGGGGGGGAGGGGGTAGGGGGGCAAATTTTGAATTCAAACCAGCTCTTGTCCCGGAAGGAATGACGAACGCCAGATATTGAAGGGCGGCTGCGCGGCAATAGGCCTTCGGACAATCGGGGCGGCTCTGCTAACAAGCTGGCAGAGACATTTTGGAGCGTGCGGTGTCCGCGAAGGTCAGGAAAGTGGTACTCGCCTATTCGGGCGGGCTGGATACTTCGGTCATCCTGAAATGGCTGCAGACGGCCTATGGCGCGGAGGTGGTCACCTTCACCGCCAATCTGGGCCAGGGCGGGGAGATCGAGCCGGCGCGCAAGAAGGCCGAGATGCTTGGCATCAAGCCGCAGAACATCTTCATCGAGGATGTGCGCGAGGAATTCGTCCGCGATTACGTCTTCCCGATGTTCCGCGCCAACGCACTCTATGAAGGCGTCTATCTGCTCGGCACCTCCATCGCGCGGCCCCTGATCGCCAAGAAGCAGATCGAGATTGCGGAGAAAGTCGGCGCCGACGCCGTGGCGCATGGCGCAACCGGCAAGGGCAACGACCAGGTCCGCTTCGAGTTGGGTTATTATGCGCTGAAGCCGGATGTGAAAGTGATCGCGCCGTGGCGCGAATGGGATCTGACCAGCCGCACGAAGCTCATCGAGTTTGCCGAAGCGCACCAGATTCCGATCGCGAAGGACAAGCGCGGCGACGCGCCGTTCTCGGTGGATGCGAACCTTCTGCACTCCTCGTCGGAGGGCAAAGTGCTCGAAGATCCCGCGGTTGAGCCTGAGAGCATCGTGTATCAGCGGACGATCGATCCGCAGGATGCCCCCGACAAGCCGACGATGGTGGAGATCGGTTTCGAGCGCGGCGATGCGGTGTCGATCGACGGCAAGAAGCTTTCACCGGCCTCCTTGCTCACCGCGTTGAACGAGTTGGGCCGCGCCAACGGCATCGGCCGCCTCGACCTGGTGGAGAACCGTTCCGTCGGCATGAAGTCCCGCGGCGTGTACGAGACGCCCGGCGGCACGATCCTTATCGCCGCGCACCGCGCGATGGAATCGATCACGCTGGATCGGGGTGCTGCGCATCTGAAGGACGAGCTGATGCCGCGCTATGCCGAGTTGATCTACAACGGCTTCTGGTTCTCGCCGGAACGGGAAATGCTCCAGGCGCTGATCGACAAAAGTCAGGAATTTGTCACGGGGACGGTGAGGTTGAAGCTCTACAAGGGCAACGTCATCGTCACCGGCCGGTCCTCGCCCTATTCGCTCTACAGTCAGGATCTCGTCACGTTCGAAGATGACAAAGGCGCATATGACCAGAAAGATGCTGCCGGATTCATCAAGTTGAACGCGCTGCGGCTGCGCACGCTGGCCATGCGCAAGAGAAAGCAGGGGAAATGAACAAGCCCAACGCCCAGATGATCGAATACTGGAACGGCGCTGTCGGCCAGCGCTGGGCCGGGATGCAGGAACGCATCGACCTGATGCTCAATGCGATCACCGATGCGCTGATGCCCTTCGCCTGCGCCGCATCGGGCGAGCGCGTGCTGGATGTGGGTTGCGGCAACGGCACGACGGCGCTGCGCCTGGGCATGGCGGTGCGCCCGAACGGTTCGGTTGCCGGGGTGGATATCTCCCGGCCGATGCTGGAAGTGGCCCGCGCCCGCGCCCAGGCGATGAATGCCGAGATCGCCTTCGTGGAAGCCGATGCATCGACGCATGATTTTCAGCCGGTGTTCGATCTGGTCTTCTCGCGCTTCGGAGTGATGTTCTTCGAAGACCCGGTGGCGGCGTTTGCGAACATCCGCAAGGCGCTAACGCCCAAGGGGCGGATCGCTTTCGTGTGCTGGCGGCCCTTCGCCGAAAACGCCTGGGCCTCCGTGCCGTTCGCCGCAGCGAAACATCTTTTGCCGGAACAGCCGGCTTCCGATCCTCATGCGCCGGGTCCCTTCGCTCTTGCGGACGCCGCGCGCACGAAGGACATTCTCACCAAGGCGGGCTTTGCGAACATCCGCATCGAGAAGCTGGACAGCGTGAGCAATTTCGGCGCGAACCTCGATGAGGCCGCGGAGGAGAGCCTGCGCGTTGGCCCGTTGGCGCGGGCGGCCACCGATCTGCCGGACGAAACGCGCACGAAGATCCGCGAGGCGGTGAAAGTTGCGCTCAAGCCGTATCAGACCGGGTCCGGCATAACGCCAGGCGCGGCCTGCTGGCTTGTCGGCGCCACACGCTAGCCTGCGGACTTCTTCTTGTGCCGGGCGGTGCTTTTGCCGGGCGGCGTGTCTTTCAGCACGCTCGCGCGCACCCAGCCCCTGGTGCCGTTGTCGTCGATTTCGGCCCATTTGTCGGACAGCGCGATGAGCGTCACCTTCTCGCCCTTGGCAAGCTTTCTGAGCGCTTCGGAAGAGGTGGATGGCGCCGGCCGCAGATCCGAATTGTTGCGGTGAACATACATCGTGCCGGTGGCGGGCTTTGCAGCGGCGATCACATCTGCGCCCGCGTCGGCCTGGGCGCGGTGCGTACGGTGTGACGCATGCGCCGTCTTCGTCACGGTCGGAATGCCGACGGAGTCGTCCACGACGGGTTGCTGCACGACCGACGGCAGTGAGGGAAGCGGCACCTGTCCGCCGAAATATCTCCACCCGGCGAACGCCAGCGCCGCGATGAACAGCCCGACGCCGATCCCGCTGCCGTGCGCCACGCCCAGTTTCTGACGATAGGAAAGGCCCGTGCCAGGCAAACCTGCGTTGGTGGTGACGCCGTGCTTGCCGATGTTCACGTCCGCGCCGCGCGGGCCCACGCTGCCGGATATCCCGCCTTTGCTCAGATTGACCCGGAAAAGGCCCGGAATGACCGTAATAACGCGATGAAATCGCCAAGGCATGCAACTACCCCACCAAGTTCTGCCTGGCGCGAATACTAGAGTTGCCTTGTCAAAGCGGCAAGATTGGGGACACCTTCACCGCCCGAATTCTGTGCGCAGCGGATGATCCACGACGATCGCCTTGCCACCGCTGAGCGCCACCACGCGATGTTCCGTATTGGGTGGTATGATGGCGACGCTGTCGGGGCCCGCCGCCTGCGGTTCGCCGGCTCACACGTCCAACGCGGCGTTGAGGGCGTTGTCCTGGATAAAGTCGCGTCGCGGCTCCACGAGATCGCCCATCAGCTTGGCGAAGAGCTCGTCGGCCTCGTCGGCATGCTCCACCTTCACGCGCAGAAGAGTGCGCGCGTTCTCGTCCAGTGTAGTTTCCCAAAGCTGCTCTGGATTCATCTCGCCGAGGCCCTTGTAGCGCTGCAGCGACAACCCCTTTTTGCCCCAGTCATAGATCGC
>JBQCFD010000094.1:0-10497 GCA_051959625.1 Rhizomicrobium sp. | reverse complement strand
GAGGTGAAATTCTCCTCACCTCCATGAAAGTCCTTCACGCGCGGCAGGCCGTTGTTGAAATAAGACGGATCAAGCTTTTCCTCGCCGCCCACATGAAAGACAATGGGAAGCCCCGCTTCCTGAGCCATCGCCCAGATGGGCTCGAGCGCGATGTGGCTCGGTGAATGGCCCTGTGGTGGTGTTGACGGGATAAGAAGCGCCTTGCAGCCGAGATCGATCGCTTCTCGCGCCGCCTTCGGCGCTCGCTCCAAATCGGATAGCGGGACATAGCCGGTGCCGAGAAAGCGGTGATCCACCGAGCAGAAATCTACCATCATCCGATTGTGTGCCTGTGCCGTCGCGTAGGCGAGCTGCGGATTGGTGTCGTCCAGTCCGAAATTGCCGAGGCACCAGGTGGTGAAAATCAGCTGACTCGAGAACCCGAGAAGATCGAGTGCGTGCGGCCGATCGGCTTTGCGGAAGGAGCCGAGTGCTTCGTAGTTCTTGCGCAGCAGGATATTGGCATCCGAGCCGGCACGAAATCCCGGATCGTCATGCTGCTTGTTCGCGTGCTTCGGCAGCTTGCCGTCGCGCGGCCACGCCTTGAGCTTTGGCAGATCATCGTAAGCGGCGCGGAATCTGGGATCGAGGAAATCATCCAGGCAATCGCTCAGTTCCATCAAATGGGAATCGGCATCATGGACGATGCGATCCTCGACATAGGGCATGGCAGCCTCCAGGCGATTTTCTTTCAGCTTAAGCCGAAAACCGCGCCAGACGGAACGGCAAAAGGTCGAAGCGGCCGGACAGATTCTGCGCCATGTCCGCCAGGACCTCGCCGATCGCAGCGGAATGCTTGAATCCGTGGCCGGAGCAGCACGAGGCTATGATGATGCGTTCTGCAGACGGCAAATGGTCGAGAACAAACCCGGCGTCCGGCGTTGTTGTGTAGAGACAGGCCATGGCCTTCACCCTGCGCGCGCTCACGCCGTTCAGGTAGGGCGTCACGAAATTGGCGTGCATGGCCGCGGTTTCGGCAGGCGGCACTGTGCGATCGACGGCATCCGGGCTGGTTGTCCGCGCATATTGCTCTGTCGCAATCTTCAGGCCGTGATCGATGATTGGAAAGCCGTAGATGCCCTGTCGGGACTGCGGCAGCTCCCAGATGAACACCGGAAAGCGATCCGGGGCGAAGGCGGAAGCGTCGCCGTCCACGTCGAACCAGTGAAGAACCTGACGATAGACCTTGAACAATCTGTCGAACCGGCCGCCAAGCAATCCCGGAAGCCACGCACCGGCCGCAACAATCAGACGGTCTGCCTGATAGAATCCGCGATCGGTCTTTACCGAGACGCCGTTCGGAGCTGAGCCAAACCCGAACACCGTTTCGTTGCGGTGGATCATGGCGCCATGCTTCTCAGCCAACAACTGTTGCGCGGCGATGCAGGCTTCCGGGCACACGAAGCCTGCCTCGGGTTCGAAATAGCCGAATTCGTTATCGCGAATATTGAATTGCGGGAATCGCGCGCGGATTTGCTCCGCATCGAGCAAATCGTGGGCGACACCATGTCTGCGTGCGGCTTCGACGGTGTTTTGAAAAAAACCGGCGACATGGGTTTGCGCGGCAGTGTTCGGGCTGGAGAGGATAAGCTCGCCGCATTGTGTCAGCAAATCGGCGCCGGTCTCCTGCTCGATCTCACGCCATATCTCATGACTACGCTTCACAAGCGGCGTGTAATGCTCGCCCTCGCCTATCGCCAGGCGGGTGATACGAGTATCGCCATGACTGGAACCCCGATCGTGCGGCGGCGAGTAGCGATCGATGCCGAGAATCCGAACCCCTCGCTTGGCCAGATGATAAAGCGCGGCACTCCCCATCGCGCCGAGGCCGATGACGATGACATCGTGGCGTGTCAGGCGGGGACCGCCTTCCAGAAGTATCGGATGAACCCGCGCTTCTCGTCGCGATCCTTGATGCGGAACACCATTCGCACTTTCGTGCCGCTGTCGATCTGGCCCTGCTCCACATCGGTGATATCGGCCATGAAGCGCCCGCCATCCGCGAATGTTATCATGCCGTAGTGACTGGGTGGCGACATGGAATAAGTGAGAAAGTCCGCTGACCAGGAGAGGATGGTACCTGGCTGATCGGCGAAACTGTAAGGATCCTGGCTGTCGATCGCCTTGCAATTGGGATTGACGCAGACGCGGGTGCGCGGGAATTGCGCCGTGCCGCAGACGCGGCACTTGCCGCCGACGAGACCGGTCAGCATGTCGCTCTTGCGATAGAGCACTGTCAGCGCCGTGCGCTTGTCCACTTCCGCGCGCATGCCCTTTTCGAGCTCGATAAGACCATTGAAGCCGAGGAACTTGTTGTAGTTGGTTTCCTCCTTGCGGCGAGCAAGGCTCCCCGAAACCCCGCTACGCTTGATTTCCGCGATTCGCGGCGTCGCCTCGAACAGGAGGCAGTCGCAACCCTGACCGAATTGCGCGATGAGGATTTTCTCACCCGGCTTTGCAGCCTCAAGGACATGCGCGAGCATCAACAGCGCATGGGATGACCCCGCATCGCCGACAGTGGCGGCGAGATTGTCTCGAACCTTCGCCGGATCGATGCCCGACTGCTTGGCCAGCGCCTGGTCCAGCTTCGCGAATGGGCAGGGCAGGATCAAATGGGCGATGTCGGATCCGCTCACACCTGCCTTTTCGAGCAACGTCTTGATCGCGGCGGGAACGATCTTCGAATAGCCTTCGTCACGGATCCAACGCTCTTCCCATCCGTAGTCGTAGTTCTCGTCGGCACCTCGGAAATGATCGACGAAATCCAGCGTCACGGAATGTGAGCCCAGGAATCTGGCGACTACGTTGTCTTTACCGAGCGTGAATGCGGCAGCGGCATCGCCATAGGCGAGTTCTTGCGCGGAAGCGGCACGGGCCTTGCGCTTTTCCCCGGCGAGGACAAGCGGCGCACTCAGGCGGCCGGATGCAACACTGTCCAGCGCCGCAAGCAGGGCGGAGGTGCCTGCGCGTTGCGATGACGCGATGTCCAATGACGAAATGCCCTGCGCAAGATTGAGCGCGCCCGCGATGATGCCCGCATTCTGGCGATCGGAAAACGGCATAGTGGTGGAGGCGAAATAAACCCCGTCGACAAATGCGCGGTCCTTGAGCGGGTCTTGTGCCGGAAGACAATCGCGCGCGGCTTCCACGGACATCGTGACGGCATCCTCGTCCCAGTTCGCCATGGCCCGCTCGCCTTTGCCCGCCCCCGCCAACCCCGGTGCGAACCACGCATTCGCCTGCGCCACGGCTTTGCGCTGCAGACGCAAGCGCGGGATGTAAGCGCCATAGGAGGTGATGCCGGTCATGATTTGGCCTTGCTGAATATGCGCGAGAGAAAGAGGAAATCAGCTTTGAACGGCGCAGGCAATCGCTAGGAACGAACAGGGATGCAGTTCAGTCCTTTGGCGCGGAGCTGCGAGCAATAGTCTTCCGCGCTCGTGCCTGCAGGTGCGTGGGTGCGCAGACGGAAGAAATGTCCCTTGCCAGGAATGTCGGCTTCGACAATGTGCGGCGTGGCACCGCTCAACAGATTGTCGGCGCTGGCTGCCGCGTGATCCCATCCCAGCGCCGCATCGCTTTTGCTGCGCCATGCGCCGAGCTGCACCAGTGTGTGACTGGACTCCGTTGACGCTTGGGAAAGCTCCGGTGCGATGGACGCGACACGTACGGGTTTTTGGTTCTTGGCCACTTGTGGGCCCAGGATCGCGGGACGCAGGCCAACCGTATCACCTGTCGTCTCCGCGGTGGGCACGGGCTTGCGGACGTCCGTTTGCGCCGGCTTGGGCTTCGTGGCGGCTGCGGAGGTGGCATCGGGCGCGTGCAAAGCGTAGTTCGGATCGGCCGGCCCTAGCAATGCGATCTGGCGGCTGGCGGGCGTGAACAGTCCGTTCGCGGCGAGCGATCTTTCATAATATGCTTTCGCCGCAACCGGATCGCCTTGCGCTTCCGCAATGCGGCCCAGTCCATAGAGCGGATATTCCGGTTCATCGTCGCCGGCCGTGAGTGCCGCCTGATAGTCGGCGCGAGCCTCCGCATATCGTTCCAGGCGCCGATAAGCGTTTCCGCGATTGTTCAGGGCTTCGGCATATCGCGGCGAGAGAAGAATTGCGCGCGAATAATCCTCGATGGCTTCGTCGGTGCGTCCGAGTTCGTCGAGGATCACGCCTCGGTCAAATAACGCACGTGACAACTCGGCCTGAGGAAGCGTGTTCGTGGCGATGGCAGCGGTGAAGTCCTTGACCGCCTCGTCGCGGCGGCGGAGTTGTTCGCGTGCCAGCCCGCGGTCGAGCAGCAGATAGGCATTGTCGATCGGGACAGGGTCGCTCGCTGCCAGCATGGCTGTCGCCATGGCCTCCGCATCGGCGGCACGTCCGGCCTGCAGCGCGGCCGCAATCGCACCAAACGAGGGCGCGTCGGAAGCCCAGGCCGGCGCGATGAACGCGGCGGCAACAGCGGCGATCCGAATGAATGAGGCCACGCGCAAGCGAGAATCCCGCAGGTATCAATCAGATACGATGATATTGGCGGAACCACTCCACAAAGCGCGGAATACCCTCGGAAAGCGAAATTCTGGGGACAAATCCAAAATCTTGGGCCGCTTTGGAGATGTCGGCATAGGTCTCGCGCACGTCTCCGGGCGGGCCCTTGGCGTCTTCGATCCGGGCGGTTTTGCCCGTCGCCTTCTCGATCAGATGGATCAGGGTCGAGACCTCTTCGGGGTGGTTGTTTCCCAGATTGTAGAGGCGATGTGGCGCCCGCCGCGCTTCGCCCGCGAACGGGGTTTCCACGATCCGCACCAGAGCAGCGACGATGTCATCGATATAGGTAAAATCCCGCCTCAACTTGCCGCCACCAAACACCGGCAGCGGCCGCCCCTTCAGGATGGCATCCGTGAAGAGCCAATAGGCCATATCCGGTCTGCCCCAGGGGCCATAGACCGTGAAGAAGCGCAGGCCGGTCTGCTGTAAATTATAGAGCTCTGCATAGGAATGAGAGAGAAGTTCGCCAGCCCGTTTTGTCGCGCCATAGTAGGAAACCGGGCGGTCGGCACGCGCGGTTTCCGAAAATGGCGGCTCGGTGTCGTTGCCATACACAGAACTGGAAGATGCATAGACCAGATGCTGAAGCCCGGGCATCTTCCGTGCGAGTTCCAGAATGTTTTGGTGGCCGACAAGGTTCGCTTGCGTATAGGCGGCGGGATTTTCCACGGCATATCGAACGCCGGCCTGCGCTGCGAGATGCAAGATCACGTCGTAGCGTTCGTTGCCGGTTGCCGCCGCGAGTGCCGACGGATCCGCGATGTCGCCCCGCACAAATCGAAATTTGCCCGCGTCTTTCAAATGTTCCAGCCGCGCATTCTTCAATGCGGGAGCGTAGTAAGGATTCAAGTCGTCGATTGCGGTGACCCCGTGGCCGCGACCGAGCAGCGCCCTGGCCGTATGAAACCCGATGAAGCCTGCTCCGCCGGTGAGAAATATGCGCATGGTTCCCAACGCTTAGGGCCGAAACGGCGTCGCTGCAAGTGGACGCGTGCGCCCCCGACATGCGAATAAGGTGTGCCACCCCAAACTCCAGGACTCCATGGCCCGTCCTCTTCCGATCCGCAAAGCCGTCCTCCCCGTGGCGGGCATGGGCACCCGGTTTCTTCCAGCCACCAAGGCCGTGCCCAAGGAGATGTTGCCGGTCGTCGACAAGCCGGTTGTCCAGTACGCCGTGGAAGAAGCGCGCGAAGCAGGCATCGAGCAATTCGTGTTCGTAACCGGACGCGGCAAGAACATCATCGAAGATCACTTCGATCATGCCTACGAACTCGAGGCGCTTCTGAAGGAGCGTGAGAAGACCAAGGAACTTCACTCGCTGCTGGAAAGCCTTCCCCAGTCCGGCTCAGTAAGTTTCACACGCCAGCAGAAGCCGTTGGGTCTCGGCCACGCCGTCTGGTGCGCGCGGCACTTTATCGGCAACGAGCCCTTCGCGGTGTTGCTGCCGGACGATCTCTGTGTCGGCAAACCCGGCGCCCTGAAGCAGATGGTGAAAGCGTATAGCGACGTCGGCGGAGGAGCGATCATCGCTGCAGAAAAACGACCCCAGTCGGAAATCCACCGCTATGGCGTGATTGCGCCGGGCAAGGTCGATGGCAATGTGCTGGAAGTGAAGGGGGTTGTTGAAAAACCAAAGGCGGAGAAGGCACCGTCGCTCTTGCGCATCGTCGGCCGCTATATCCTGCCGGCAGAAATCTTTTCCGAACTCGACCGCCAGGACAAAGGGGCCGGCGGCGAGATTCAGCTGACCGATTCCATGCAGAAGCTCATTGGCCGCCATCCGTTCCATGCGGTCGAAGCAAAATGCGAATGGTATGATTGCGGCGACAAGGTGGGCTTCCTGCAGGCCAATATTGCCGTTGGCCTTTCGCGCCCCGACATCGCCCCGGCGCTGAAAAAGGCCCTTGGTGGCGTCAAATACTGAAAACGCGGACGGTAACCGTTAACGGGGCGGCTGCTTGCAAGGCCAACCCGGCTGGTCTAATTCCCTCGCGGCTTTGGCGGGGCAGCGCATGCGCAACATGATTGTCGGAACGGTGTTGGCGGTTCTGCTCGTGGCGGGGCTATTCGCGCTGGCACATTACTATCGCCCTACGGTTGGGCTGCAGGATCCGGCGTCGGTCGCTGCTGATGTGCAGCCTGGATTCATCGGCGTAAAGCGCTTGGGGCCGTGGCTCCTCGCCTGCAAGCCGGCCTCCAAGAGCGCCGCTGCAGACAATCTGGGACGGTGCCAGGTCAGCCTGATCTACCGGCGCCAGAAAAACCCCAAACAGACTGTCCTGGTCGTGACATTCCGGACGCAGGGCCCAAAGCAGCAACTCGCCGCGATCGTTGTGGTGCCGCCCATCGTAAAGAAGGGCGACGAGATGGACCTCCAGGCGGGTGCGAAGATCCTTCGGCTGCCCATTTCGGTCTGCAAACCCACCGAATGCGTAGCGGCCGTGGTGCTCACGCCGAAAGGTGAAGCTGATCTGCTTTCAGCGCCCAACGGGGCCTTGTTCTTCCCACCGAACGCCAGCGGCAAGCGCACCGGCGTGCCGGTACCGTTCATGGGCGTGGTGCCGGCGATCAGCGCGATGCGCCGGGCCCAGGCCTAGCCAGGCCAAGCCAACGTACAGTGCAGAGTCTCGTTAATGGTCATCAGGCCCATCGGCTGCCCTGGCACGGCACAAAGACGGCTGCTTTTGGCTTGAAACAGGAGAACAGGCGGGCGAAAAGCGCCCCGTCAGCAGGAGAAATACGCGATGCGCGTGGCCATGATCGGCTCTGGATATGTGGGCCTTGTTTCGGGCGCCTGTCTCTCGGAATTCGGCCATGAGGTTGTCTGCGTAGATAAGGACGCGACCAAGATCGACGCGCTGAAATCGGGCCGAATTCCGATATTCGAGCCAGGTCTGGACGAGGTCGTCGCGGCCAACGTGAAAGCAGGACGCCTTTCCTTTACTGCCTCGCTCTCCGATGCCGTCCAGAAGGCCGATGCCGTTTTCATCGCCGTGGGGACGCCCAGCCGCCGCGGCGACGGGCATGCCGATCTGAGTTTTGTATTCGCCGCCGCCGAAGAGATCGCTCGCGCCATGACCGGCTACACGGTCGTGGTCACGAAATCGACGGTGCCGGTGGGGACCAGCCGAAAGGTCGAGGATGTCATCCGCAAAACCCGCCCCGACGCAGACTGCGATGTCGTGTCCAATCCTGAGTTCCTGCGGGAAGGCTCCGCCATCGAAGATTTTCGCAGACCCGATCGCGTGGTGGTTGGTTGCGATACCGACCGTGCGCGCTCGGTCCTGACAGAGATCTATCGCCCGCTCTATCTCAACGAAACGCCGATCCTGTTCACCTCGCGCGAAAGTAGCGAGCTGATCAAATACGCCGCCAATGCCTTCCTCGCGACGAAGATCACTTTCATCAACGAGATGGCCGATATTTGCGAGAAAGTCGGCGCAGACGTGCAGGATGTGGCGCGTGGCATGGGCCTGGATGGACGTATCGGGTCGAAGTTCCTGCATGCTGGGCCCGGCTTCGGCGGCTCCTGCTTTCCCAAGGACACTTTGGCGCTGCTCAAGACTTCACAGGAGGTCGGAGCGCCGACCCGCATTGTCGACGCCGTTGTGACCGTGAACGATCGCCGGAAATTGGCCATGGCCGAAAAGATCGAAGCGGCGTTCGGCGGTGTGGCGGGCAAGACCGTGGCTGTACTCGGTTTGACCTTCAAGCCGAACACAGACGACATGCGCGATGCGCCAAGTCTCGTCATCGTTCCCTATCTGCAGGCCAAGGGCGCACGAATCCGCGCCTACGACCCGGAAGGCGCCGCTGAGGCACGCAAGCTGATGCAGGTGGACGTATTGCCCAGCGCTTACGACACTCTGAAAGACGCCGATGGCATTGTCATTCTGACCGAATGGAACGAGTTCCGCGCGCTCGATCTCAACCGCGTGAAGGCGCTTCTCAAGCGTCCTCTCATGGTCGACTTGCGAAACATCTATCGTGCTGCCCAGATGTCCGAAGCGGGCTTCACTTATGTGAGCGTGGGTCGCAAAACAAAAATGCCGCCCAACTAGGCGGCATCACAAAACGCAAGCGCTGGGCTGAAGCATTGCCCGATAAAAGCAATGTGCGGAGGAGCTCGCGCTCGCTCCGCACACCGAAACCGTTCGAACGATTACGGGCTGCCCGTCGTCGTCGTGGACGGATGGCCGTTGCTGTTGCTACCCGCAACCAGGAACACGCCACCAACGACCACGCCGAGACCGAGAACGATCAACAGCGTATGGTCATTCCACATCTGGGCTTGCTTCACGCCGGCAGAGCCACCGGGAGCGAGCGCACCGCGTTGGGCGTCAGTACCCCCAAAAGCAGCCGTCGTCCCCGTGACAATCATTGCCGCGGCAACAACTGCAGTTCCCCACTTCCGAAACATAAGAATTCCTCCTGACTCGCCTCAACGATAGCCTGATCTAGCCCCAGCACTCGTAACCTGTCAATTAACGCAACCAGAATAGCGGGCTTTTCTCTGGTTCTTGCCCCACTTCTGTTGCCGGTCAGCAACAGAAAAATGCAAACAATTGCATCTAGAATGCGACTCTCCGGGGCCTGGTTCCGGCGGCGCGGAGCGGAATTTTAGACTTTTTTTCCGGGCTCGCTACCCGGCCCTCACGCTAGCGCACAACCCCCTTGGCCCGAAGATACGCCAAGACCTGCTCCGACAGTGCCTGCGGCCCGTATTGGGTCGTGGAAAGGGTGATTTCCGCCGCTTCCGGGCTCTCATAGGGGCTGTCGATGCCGGTGAAGTTCTTGATCTCCCCCGCTTTGGCCTTGCTGTAGAGGCCCTTAGGATCGCGCTGCATGCAAATTTCGATCGGGGTGTCGACAAATACCTCGATGAACTCTCCGGGCTCCAGCATTTCCCGCGCCATCCGTCGCTCCGAGCGGAACGGCGAAATAAACGAAACCAATACGATGAGGCCGGCGTCAACGAAGAGCTTGGCCGTTTCCGCCACGCGGCGGATGTTCTCGACGCGATCCGCATCGGTGAAACCCAAATCTCGGTTGAGGCCATGGCGGACGTTGTCACCGTCGAGCAGGTAGGTGTGCTGCCCCTGGGCGAAAAGCTGCTTCTCGACGATATTGGCGACCGTCGATTTTCCGGAGCCAGAAAGACCCGTGAACCAGAGAACAACGGGCTTCTGGGACTTGGCCTCTGCCCTTGCCTTCTTGTTCACATCCAAAGCTTGCCAATGGACGTTGGTCGCGCGGCGCAGACCGAAATCGATCATGCCCGCTGCAATGGTGGCATTCGTGAACCGGTCGATCAGGATGAAACTGCCGGTGTCGCGATTCTCGTCATAGGGATCGAACGCGATCGGTTGGGCGGTCGAGACGTTGACATAACCGACCTCGTTCAGCGCGAGCGTCTTCGCGGCGGAGCGGTCCAGCGTGTTCACATCCACCCGATGTTTCAGTTCTGTGACGGAGGCCGGCACCGTGCGCGCACCCGTCTTCAGGAGATACTGGCGACCAGGAAGCATTTCTTCCTCCGCCATCCAGATCAGACTGGCCGCAAATTGGTCGGAAACTTCGGGCCTCAGCGCGGCAGGTGCCAGGACGTCGCCGCGTGAAATATCGATCTCGTCGGCGAGGACCAGCGTCACGGCCTGCCCAGCCACCGCTTCCGCAAGATCGCCGTCCATCGTGACAACGCGGGAGACCGAGCTGGTGCGTCCGGACCCCGCCACCGCGATGGCCTCGCCAGCGCGAATCACACCGGAAGAAATCGTTCCGGAAAACCCACGGAAATCCAGATTTGGCCGATTGACCCATTGCACCGGCATGCGGAAGGGCTTGGCCGTGAGATCGGCTTCGACTTCCACGGTCTCCAGATGCCCGATCAGCGACGGACCCGCGTACCAAGGCATGT
>JBQCFD010000093.1:0-2689 GCA_051959625.1 Rhizomicrobium sp. | reverse complement strand
AGCTTCGCCTTCCTGATCCTCTCCATCTTCGTGGAAGGGGACTCTGCGGGCATGGGTGTCGGCGGCGGCTGGACGCTTTATGCGCCGCTTTCCACCACCGGCTCGCCCGGCCCGGCCATGGATCTCGCCATCTTCTCGCTGCACATCGCGGGCGCGTCCTCGATCCTGGGCGCGATCAACTTCATCACCACGATCTTCAACATGCGCGCGCCGGGCATGACCCTGCACAAGATGCCGCTGTTCGTCTGGTCGATCCTGGTGACCGTGTTCCTGCTGCTGCTGTCGCTGCCGGTTCTGGCGGGCGCCATCACCATGCTGCTGACGGACCGCCATTTCGGCACCACGTTCTTCAACCCGGCGGGCGGCGGCGATCCGATCCTCTACCAGCATCTGTTCTGGTTCTTCGGTCACCCGGAAGTTTACATCCTGATCCTGCCGGGCTTCGGCATGATCTCCCACATCGTCTCGACCTTCTCCAAGAAGCCGGTGTTCGGCTATCTCGGCATGGCCTACGCGATGGTGGCGATCGGCTTCATCGGCTTCCTCGTCTGGGCGCACCACATGTACACGGTGGGCCTCAGCGTCGACACCAAGGCCTATTTCGTCTTTGCCACGATGGTCATCGCGGTGCCGACCGGCATCAAGATCTTCTCGTGGATCGCGACGATGTGGGGCGGCTCGGTGGAATTCAAAACGCCGATGCTCTGGGCGATGGGTTTCGTGTTCCTCTTCACCGTTGGCGGCGTGACCGGCGTGGTGCTGGCGAACGCGGGCGTCGATGTCGTGCTGCAGGACACCTACTACGTCGTGGCGCACTTCCATTACGTGCTGTCGCTGGGCGCGGTGTTCGCGATCTTCGCGGGCTTCTACTTCTGGTTCCCGAAGTTCACCGGCTACATGTACAACGAGACGCTCGGCAAGCTGCACTTCTGGGTCACGTTCATCGGCGTGAACCTGGCGTTCTTCCCGATGCACTTCCTCGGTCTTGCCGGCATGCCGCGCCGCTATGCGGACTATCCGGATGCCTTCGCGGGCTGGAACTTCGTCTCGTCGATCGGCGCGTTCATCGCCGGCTTCGGCGTGCTGATCTTCCTCGTCATGCTGGCGGAAGCCTTCGCTCGCAAGCGCATCGCGGGCGACAATCCGTGGGGCGTGGGCGCCACGACGCTGGAGTGGACACTGTCCTCGCCGCCGCCGTTCCACACCTACAACGAGCTGCCGCGCATCACGGGCGAGGTTCACTGAACCGATGGCACTGGTTGACGTCTACGCGGGTCCTCAGCAGCGCATCGCCTCCGTCGGCGATTTCTTCGCGCTGCTGAAGCCGCGCGTGATGTCGCTGGTGATCTTCACCGGGCTTGCCGGGATCGTCGTCGCGCCGGGACATATCCATCTGCTCTCGGGCTTCACCGCGCTGCTCTGCATCGCGGTCGCCGCGGGTGCGTCCGGCGCGCTCAACATGGCGTACGACTCCGACATCGACGCGGTGATGGCGCGCACCGCCACGCGCCCCATTCCGATGGGCCGCATCGCGCGCGAGGAAGCGTTGACCTTCGGCTGGTGGCTGTCGGTCGCGTCGGTCACGATCATGGGCCTGTTCATCAATCTGCTGTCGGCCGCGCTGCTCGCCTTCACGATCTTCTTCTATGTCGTTGTCTATACGCTGTGGCTGAAGCGCTCGACGGCGCAGAACATCGTCATTGGCGGGTTGGCCGGCGCGTTGCCGCCCGCGATCGGTTGGGCCGCGGTGACGGGGCAGGTGACGCTCGCACCGCTGGTGCTGGTTGCGATCATCTTCCTCTGGACGCCTCCGCATTTCTGGGCGCTCGCGCTGTTCCGCTCCGACGATTACGCGCGCGCCGGCGTGCCGATGATGCCGGTGGTCGCGGGCAAGACGTCCACGCGCCGCCAGATCTTCGCCTACACGCTGCTGCTGCTGCCGTTCGGCCTTGCGCCCGCCGCGCTGGGTTTTGCTGGCCCGCTCTATCTCGCCAGCGCCGGACTGATGAGCGCCTGGTTCCTCTTCGCCGCGACGAAGGTTCTCTTCGAGCGCGACGCCGTGAAGGAACCAGCCGCCAAGAAACTGTTTTTCGTGTCCATCGCCTATCTCTTCGTTCTGTTCGCGGCCCTGATCGCCGAAAGGCTGATCGGACTCGCGCCGTTCGGAGCGTGGTTGTGAGATGGGCGACGACGACATTGAAGCGCACAACGCGCGCGAACGGCGCAAACGCAGCATCGTTCTCGCGCTCGTGTTGGCCGGGCTTGTTGTTCTGTTTTTCCTGATGACGATGGTCCGTCTTGGCGGACACGTCCTCGATATGCCGTGAGGAGAGGGTAATTTCCAATGTCGCACGCTGATGTGAAGCACGACTATCATCTGGTGAACCCCAGTCCCTGGCCCGTGGTCGGCTCATTCGCCGCCTTCCTGATGCTGGGCGGCGCGGTTCTTTGGATGAACGACAGCTACGGCGCCTTCGGCGGCCTCGCCGGCCAGCCATGGGTGTGCCTGATCGGCGTTGCGCTTCTGATCCTGACCTTCTTCGGCTGGTGGTGCGATGTGATCCGCGAATCCGTCGTCGAGCATGACCACACACCGGTCGTGAAGCTGGGCCTGCGCTACGGCATGGTGCTCTTCATCGCCTCGGAAGTGATGTTCGTCGTGGCGTGGTTCTGGGCTTACTTCAACAGC